>JBJMNJ010000124.1:0-5759 GCA_045804325.1 Gemmatimonadaceae bacterium | reverse complement strand
CCGCGAGCGGTACCCGTTCTCGACGCTCAAGGAGGAGGCCAACGTGTTGATCTTCCCCAACTTGAGCGCGGGCAACATCGCCTACAAGTTACTGAATCACCTCGGCGGGGCGACGGCCATCGGGCCGATCCTCGTCGGGATGCGACGCCCCGTGCACGTGCTCGAGCAGGGCGCCGACGTGCAGGACATCGTGAACATGGCTGCGGTGGCGGTGATCGACGCCCAGGAACGCAGCGGCGGCTCCGAGCAGCTCTCCGCCTTCGAAGGGCGGACGCTCGGGACGCGCCAAACCTCCAGACTGTGACCTGAATGGCCACTCAGACGACGCCGCAGCGCCGCGAGCAGAGCGGCGGGCTGGACGCGCAGGGGCTGCGTCCCTCCGGCGCTGTGCATTGGAACCTCGTGGCGCCGGACCTCATCGGCCGCGCGGCGCAGCGCGCCGAGGGGCGCTTCGCCGACATGGGCCCGTTCTGCGCCGTGACCGCGCCGCACACCGGGCGCTCGCCGAACGACAAGTTCGTCGTGCGCGAGCCGAGCTCCGAGGCGGACGTGGACTGGGGCAAGGTGAACCAGCCCATCGCGCCCGAGAAGTTCGAGGCGCTCCTCGCCGACGTGCGCGAGTACCTCGACGCGCGCGACGAGCTGTTCGTACAGGACCTGTACTGTGGCGCGGACCCCAAGTACCGGCTGAGCGTGCGCTACGTCTCGCCGTCCGCGTGGCACATGGCGTTCGTGCGCAACATGTTCATCCGCCCGGAGCTCAGCGAGCTCGCGACGTTCGACCCGAACTTCACGGTGCTCCACGCCCCCGAGTTCGAGGCGGACCCCGCGCGCCACGGCACGCGGACCGGCACGTTCATCATCCTGAACCTCGCCCGCCGCACCATCCTCATCGGCGGCACGCGCTACGCGGGCGAGCTGAAGAAGGCGATGTTCACGGTGATGAACTACTACCTCCCGAAGCAGGGCGTGCTCTCCATGCACTGCTCGGCCAACGTCGGCGAGGCGGGCGACACCGCGCTCTTCTTCGGGCTCTCCGGCACCGGCAAGACCACGCTCTCCGCCGACCCCGAGCGCGCGCTGGTCGGCGACGACGAGCACGGGTGGAGCGAGAGCGGCGTCTTCAACTTCGAGGGCGGCTGCTACGCGAAGGTGATCAACCTCTCGCCCGAGGGCGAGCCCGAGATCTACTCGACCACGCAGAAGTTCGGGACGATCCTCGAGAACGTCGTCCTCGACGAGACGACGCGGCGCGTGCGCTTCGAGGACCAGTCGATCACCGAGAACACGCGCGCCTCGTACCCGATCCACTACATCGGGAACCACGTCCGCGGCGGCCGCGCCGGCCACCCGAAGCACGTCGTCTTCCTCACGGCCGACGCCTACGGCGTGCTGCCCCCCATCGCCCGCCTCTCGAACGAGCAGGCGATGTACTACTTCCTGTCGGGCTACACCGCGAAGGTCGCGGGGACGGAGCGCGGGCTCACCGAGCCCACGGCCACGTTCAGCGCGTGCTTCGGCGGCGTCTTCCTCGTCTGGCACCCGACGAAGTACGCCCACATGCTCGGCGAGCTGCTGCAGCGCCACGGCTCGCGGGTGTGGCTCGTGAACACCGGCTGGAGCGGCGGGCCGTACGGCGTCGGCAGGCGCATGAAGCTCGGCCACACCCGCGCGATGGTGCGCGCGGCGCTCTCCGGCGCGCTCGACGGGGCGCGGTACGAGACCGACCGGGTCTTCGGCCTGTCGGTCCCGACCGCCGTCCCCGACGTGCCGGCCGGGGTGCTCGACCCGCGCGGGACGTGGCCCCAGGCAGCGGAGTACGACGCCCAGGCGAAGAAGCTGGCCGAGATGTTCCGGAAGAACTTCGAGAAGTTCGGGACGGTCGACGCGACGATCAGGAGCGCGGGACCGCGGGGCTGACGGCGGGCACGAGCGCGTCGAGCGGGGGCCGGCGAGCGATCTCGCCGGCCCCCGCGTCGTTCGCGCGCTGGATCACCGCCGCGAGCCGGTCGGCGACGGCGGCGGCGTGCGCGCGCAGCCCGTCGGCGCCGCGCCCGTATCCGCGGCGCGCCCACAGGTAGGCGCCGGCGAGCAGTGCGCCCCCGACGAGCCACCCGGCGGGTCCGAGTGCCACGGTCGCGACGCCGCCGGAGACCAGGCCGCCGCCGACGCCGAGGGGCGCGGTCTTCGCCATGTGGTGCGCGAGCGCGAGCTCGTCCAGCTCCACCTGCACGCGCACCGTGACGCCGTCGGGCGACGAGGATACGGAGACCTCGGTCTTGGCGCCGTGCAGCCGGCCGCGCCAGCCGAACAGCTGCCCCACCGTGCGGCTCTCGCCGAGATGCCCGGTCACGCGTCGCACGACGTCGAGCAGGGTCTCGAGCGTCGCCGGGTCGAGCCGCCCCGGAACCGTCCGCTCGACCACGATGGTGATGGGGCCGCCGAGCAGGGCGTTCTGCCCGCCGGCGTGCGCGCGATCGTCGAGGCGCGCCACCGCGCGCCGCACCGTCTCCGGCTCGATCCCGGCTTCGGCGCCGATCTGCTCGAGCTGCGCGAGCGTGAGGCCGCGCGTCTGCGCGGCGAGCGGGCCCTCGCGCTCCTGGATCTCCGCGGCGGTGCGCAGCACGAGCGCGACCTGCTGGTCGGTGAACCGGCGGTCGGGGGAGTCGGCCATGGCTCGAATGTACGGGCCGCGGTGCACGATGCAACGCAGTGCCCTTGCGAGACGCTCGCTGCGTGACGACCCTAGTCCAGTCCGAAGCCCTGCTCCGTGCTCCCTGCTCCCCTGCCCTTTGTCCGACGTCATCCGCGACCCGCTGTGGAACAACGTGCGGCTCGACCCCCTCGCGCTCCGGCTGGTCGACACCGCGGCGTTCCAGCGGCTGCGCTACGTGCGCCAGCTCGGGCTCACGTTCCTCGTGTACCCGGGGGCCACCCACTCCCGCTTCGAGCACGCGCTCGGCGCCTACCACCTCGCGCGGCGCGCGACGGCGCTCCTCGCGGAGCGTGGGGAGCTGGGGGACGTCGCGCCCGAGGAGTGCGGGCTCGTGCACGCCGCGGCCCTGCTGCACGACGTCGGGCACTACCCGTTCTCGCACGCCCTCGAGGAGATCGGCGTCCCGCGCCATGAGGACGTCGCGCACGCGGTGATCACGCGGGGCGAGGTGGCCGCGGTGCTCGGCGCGGCGCTCGGCCCCGGCGCGCCGGAGCGGGTCGTGGATCTCATCGCCGGCCGCAGCGCGAGCCCGCTCCAGCGGCTCATCTCCGGCTCGCTCGACCTCGACAAGCTCGAATACCTCAAGCGCGACGCCCTGATGTGCGGCGTCCCGTACGGCGAGGTGGACGTCGACCGGCTGATCAACTCGATGGTCGTCGTCACGGACCCCGGCACGGGGCGCCCCGCCGTCGCGCTCATGGAGAACGGGCTCTCCGCGCTCGAGTCCCTGCTCTTCGCGCGCTACCAGATGTACCGCAACGTGTACTGGCACCACGCCGTGCGCTGCGCCACCGCGATGTACAAGCGCCTCGTCGCCGACGCGCTCGCCGCCGGCGCGCTCGACGCGTCGGCGCTCGCCGGGTACACCGACGAGGGGATCCTGCTCCGTCTCGAGAGCGCGCGCCCGTCGCCGCTCCTCGAGCGCGTGCGCCGCCGCCGCCTGTACAAGCGCGCGCTGGAGTGTCCGGCGGCCGAGCTCCCGGCGGACTCGCTCGAGTGGATCGCGGAGGAGCCGGCGCTCGCGGCGCGTGTGGAGGACCGGCTCGCGCGAGACCTCGGCCTGGCGCCGGGCGACCTCCTGCTCGACTTCCCGCAGAAGACGCAGATGCTCGGCCTCGACATCCCGGTCCGCCGCCGCGGCGGCGAGGTGCGCCGCCTCACGGCCGCCGGACTGGCGGGCGCCATCAACCTCCCGCGCCTCTCGGAGGACCTCTACCACTCCGCGCGCTGGCTCCGCGTCTTCGTGGCCGAGCGCCGCGCACTGCCGAGCGAGCCGCTGCTGGCGGTGCTGACGCGCCCGGTGGCGGAGCTGGCGCACGCCGTGGAGACGGACGCGTCGCTGCTCTAGCCGGTGACGGGGGCTGGCCTCGGGGCGATCAGCCCTGCGCGTTCGCCTTCGAGCGCCCGTGCGCCTCGGCGAGCTTGCGGCCGATGCCGCGGTAGAACGCGGCGTCCTCGCGCTTTCCTTCGCTCTCGAGGGTGAGCGCCGCCAGCTCGATCGCGTAGAGGATGTTGCCGAGGTACAGCTCGGCCACGGCGCCCACGGAGTCGCCCGGCACGGCCGCGCTCAGCCCGGCGGACGGATGGCCGGCGTCTCCTGCGTCACGTCCTCGGGGCGGCCGGGGTCGATCGCGGGCACCTGGATCACGATCGCCGTGATGTTGTCGAGGCCGCCGCGGCCGTTCGCCTCCTGCACGAGCATGTCCACGATGCGCGCGGGACTCGTGCGCGTGAGGAGGATCTGCTGGAGCCGGCGGTCGTCCACCATGCCGGTGAGGCCGTCGCTCGCGACGAGGAACACGTCGCCCGTGCGCACCTCGCCGCCGTACGTGTCGGGCTCGACGCTGTCGCTCGCGCCGACGCACCGCGTGATGACGTTGCTGTACGGGTGGTAGCGCGCCTGCTCCGGCGTGAGGTAGCCGGCGTCCACCTGCTCCTGCACGTAGGAGTGGTCCTTGGTGACCTGGCGGAGCTCGCCGTCGCGCAGGAGGTAGATGCGCGAGTCGCCGACCTGGCCGATGAAGTAGCGGTTCTGGCCGAGGAGGAGGACGGAGGCGGTGGTGCCCATCCCCTGCTTGTCCACCTCCTGGAGGGTGCGCTGGAAGATCGCGGAGTTCGCCATCTTCAGCGCGCGCGTCACCTGGTCGGCGATCGAGCCGTCCCGGAGGTCGCGGACGCCGGCGAGCTCGCGGGCGACGATCTGCACCGCCATCTCGCTCGCCACCTCCCCCGCCGCGTGGCCACCCATGCCGTCGGCGACGATGAAGAGGCCGCGGAACTCGTTGGCGTCGGCGTGGAAGTTGTCCTCGTTCCCCGCACGCATCCTCCCGATGTCCGTGCGAGCAGCGACAGCGAGTTGCACTAGCGACCTAGGAAGAAGTAGGCGGCGAGGCCGACCAGAATGGCGACCGTGACCCACACGGCGGGCGACCGGCCGCGCCCCGCGGGGGCGTCGGCCGCGTCCGCGGCGGCCGGCGTGGGTGCGGCGGCCGGCGCGTGCGCGGGCGCCGCGGCGGCCGCGCCTGCGTCGGCGGTGGAGAAGCGGAGCTTGACGCCGCCGAAGCGCACCTCGGAGACGCCGATGAGCGACGCCTCGCCGGAGATGCGGCGTCCCGCCGCGTAGGTGCCGTTGGTGGAGTTCAGGTCGACGACGATCCAGCCGCTCTCGCGCCGCTCGAGCCGCGCGTGCGAGTCCGAGACGCTGTCGTCGGTGATCTGCACGTCGTTGTGCGCGCCGCGGCCCACGAGCGCCGTGGAGCGGCGGACCTCGAACCGGCGCCCCTTCAGCACCCCGCTCAGCACCTCGAGCGTGGCGAGGGCCGGTGCCCCGGGGTCGGCCGGCGCCCCCTGCGGCGCGAGCCCCGCCGCGACGGCCGCCGCGGGCTGAGGGCGGGCCGCCGGGCCGCCGGGCCGCGCCATCGGAGCGATCACCGCCGTGCCGCCCGCGCCGTGGGGCATGCTCGGGCTCGCGGAGGCTCCGGACGCCATCTGCGGCGGCGCCGAGGGCGGTGCGACCCGCGGCGCCGCCGCGAGCGGCGCGGGC
>JBJMNJ010000123.1:0-2678 GCA_045804325.1 Gemmatimonadaceae bacterium | reverse complement strand
CCGACATCGAGCGGCCCGGCCTCCGGCGCGCGCTGGTGGCGCTCGCGCGCGAGGACACGGTCGCGGCGAGCGCGCTGCTCGCGGGCCTGTTGCCGGCCCAGGGCGCGGTGCTCGCCCCCAATGTGTCCTACGACCTGACCGTGCGCGGGTTCGGGACGTTCGCGGTCACCGTGCGCGACGGTTGCGCGCAGGTAGAGCGGATCGGACGCCGGCGCTCTCGCCGCGACGCCGCGTTCCATCTCGCCGGCGAGCCACTCGCGCTCGCCGAGCTCCTCGCGGGCGAGCAGCACCGGATCAGGCGCTTCGGGCGCCGCAACGTGCGCGTCACCGGGCGCCGCAAGCACCTGCGCGTCCTCGCCGCGCTCCGCGGCGCGCAGCTCTCGCTCGGCGACGCAGTCCGCGCGGGTGCGTACCTCGAACCATGGCTCGTCTACCGCGCGCTGCCGTTCGCCATCGCGCCCGAATGGACGCGCGGGCACGTGTTCACGGTCGCGCAGGAGATCGTCGAGCTCGGCCCGCGCGCCTGGTACGTCACCGCGCGCGACGGGGTGCCGCTCGACGTCGTCGAGCACACCGCCGGCTGTGCCGCGGACGCCAGGGTGACGATGAGCCGCGCCGCCTTCGAGCGCCTGCTCAAGGGCGAGCCGGCCACGCCCGGTGACCTCCCGATGGTCCGCGGCAATCACACGGCGGTCGCCGCCCTCAAGCGCTGGACCGAGCTCGCCGCCGCGCCACGCCACAGGTGACGAAAGGCGCGCAAGCCGCGCGTTTCGTCACGGCGGGGCTGCGCGCGGCTCCGACGAACCGCGCGGATGGGACGAGCCGCGAGCGCTACGCGCCGTGCGTCACCGCGAGCGCGCGGGACTCGCCACGCCGCAGGTGGTCGAGCAGCGCCGCCCGCGCGGAGGGCGGCGGCGCGTTGATGAGCGCGTCCATGAGGCCGGCGTGGTCGGCGGCGAGCTCGTCGAGGTCCGACGACACGCGGTCCGCGACCGCCAAGACGATCCGCAGCTCCCGCAACGCCGCCTCGGCCGCGGTGCGCAGACGCCGGGAGGAGGTGGTGGCTACGATCGCGAGGTGGAACGCGGCGTCGGCGGCCACCGCGGCGCGGCCGTGGCCGGCCTTGGCCGCCTCGGTCATGGAGGTCACGGCGGCCTGGAGCCAGACGTCGTCCGCGGGGCGGCGGCGGACCATCGCCTCGAGCCCGGCGAGCTCCAGCGTGCGCCGAGTGGCATACAGGTCGCGCACGTCGTCGACGGAGATGCGCACGACCTCCAACCCGCGGTGCAGCGAGTGGACGAGCAGGCCCTCGCGCTCCAACCGACCCAGGGCCGCCCGGACATGGTCGCGGGGGACGGCGAGCCGCCCCGAGATCTCGGCATCCGAGACAACCATGCCGGGCGGGTAGTAGCCGCCCAGGATCTCGTCGCGGATCGTTTCGGCGACCTCGTCGCCGGGGGTCGCGCGTTCGAGCCGAACCAGGCTCACGAGCCGCTCCAGGAAACGGTGCGTCGTAGCTCGGACACCGACTCCCGGCGCGCGGTCTGCGCACGGACCTGAGCAGGGTCCACGGACCCGCTCCAGACAGGCGGCCTCAGCGTCTGGCCTTTCCCGGCATGGAGCGCCACAGGGACTGCGGTTTCCGGCATTGGCACGATGCTCCGAGGATCGTGCAGAACTGTCAAGTAACACAGTGTCAATGGACCTACGTCCGGACGGGCCGATCCGGCGAACGGCACGACCTTCGTTCAGTCTGGCCAGACGTCGAGCCTTGTTGCGCCAGTTCCCGCCCGTCGATCTTCGTAAGCGTCTCCGTTGAACGAGTACCGGGAGATCGAGCCCCAATGGTTATCGCGCACGTTCCGGGGCGCGCGCCGATTCGGTCCGAAGCGACACCTATCGTTTCCCCCCCGATGAGTTCGCCGACGGTCGCCCACCTCCACGTCCATTCCGAGTACTCGCTGCTCGACGGCGCCTGCAACATCGACAAGCTCGCCGAGCGCGCGGCGGCGTTCGGGCAGCCGGCGATCGGCCTCACGGACCACGGCGTGATGAACGGCGCGGTGGAGCTCTACAAGGCCGCGTCCAAGCACGGCGTGAAGCCGCTGCTCGGCCTCGAGGCGTACTTCGTCGACGACCGCACGGTCCGTGATCGCAAGGTCGAGCGCAACCACCTGACGCTGCTCGCCGCCTCCGACGTCGGCTACCGCAACCTCGTCAAGCTCTCCTCGGCCGGCTTCCTGGAGGGTCTGCACCGCGGCAAGCCGAACGTCGACCTGCGCCAGATCGAGCGCCACGCCGAGGGCGTCATCGCCCTCACCGGGTGCCTCGCCTCGCGGTTCTGCCAGCGCCTGGTCGACGGCCGCGACGACGAGGCCCGCGCCCACGCGGACGACCTGTTGAACGTCTTCAACCGCGACAACGTCTTCTTCGAGGTCCAGAAGAACGGCCTCGCGCCACAGGACAAGGCCAACGAGGGGATCGTCCGGATCGCGAAGGAAGTAGGCCGGCCGCTCGTCGCCACCGGCGACGTCCACTACCTGCGCCGCGAGGACTACCACCACCACACCGCGCTGCTGTGCGTCCAGACGAAGAGCACGCTCGCCGCCCCGAAGATGACCTTCGAGACGAACGAGTTCTTCCTCAAGGACAACGAGGAGATGGCCGCGGCGTTCGCC
>JBJMNJ010000122.1:0-8492 GCA_045804325.1 Gemmatimonadaceae bacterium | reverse complement strand
GCACGGCGGCGCCGACGCCGGTCGCGACGTCCGTGGCCGCGCGCGCGGCGACGAAGGCGAAGGCCAGCGCGAAGCCTGCGGCCGCCCGGCGCTACACTGTGCGCCGGGGCGACTCCCTCTGGAGCATCGCGCGCCGGCATGGCACCACGGTCGCGCGGCTGAAGGCGGTGAACGGCCTCCGCTCCAGCACCGTGCGCCCCGGCCGCCGGCTCGTCGTCCCCGCCTGACGCGGGCCCGCGTCCTGACGAAGCGCGCACGTGGCAACACGTTGCGCACCCCCTCCCGGCGGGTTAGGCTCTAGGCCACACCTACCCAAGCCCCGCCCGCTCGCGACACGACGTCGCCGCGCCCGGGTCCCCCCTTTGGAGGGAAGACGTGAGCCTATTCGCTCGGAAGAACATCGACGAGCTCCAAGCCGACGCCACGGTCGAAGGGCACCACACGCTGCGCCGCGCGCTCGGTCCCATGAATCTCGTCACGCTCGGCATCGGCGCCATCATCGGGACGGGCATCTTCGTGCTGACCGGCACCGCCGCTGCGCAGAACGCGGGCAACGCCATCACCATCGCGTTCGTGCTCGCGGGGATCGGCTGCGTCTTCGCCGGGCTCTGCTATTCCGAGTTCGCCTCGATGATCCCCATCGCCGGGTCCGCGTACACCTACGGGTACGCCACCCTCGGCGAGCTGATGGCGTGGATCATCGGCTGGGACCTCATCATCGAGTACCTGTTCGGCGCGGCGACGGTGGCGGCCGGCTGGTCCGGCTACGTGACGGCGACCCTCCGAACCTTCGGCATCCACCTCCCGCCGGCGATCACCAACCCGCCCGGGGCGCTCGTGCAGGTGCCGGGCTCCGACGGCTGGGTGCAGAAGACCGCCGCGCTCGCCGACGTCATGCAGAAGCAGGGCATCGACATCAACACGCTGCCGCAGGCGCACGGCGTCTTCAACCTCGTCGCGGCGATCGGCATCCTCGTCGTGACGGCGCTGCTCATCATCGGCATCAAGGAGTCGGCGCGCTTCAACAACGTCGCCGTCTTCATCAAGCTCGCGGTCGTCGGCCTGTTCATCGCCGCCGGCGGCTACTACGCGCTGACGCACTGGGCGCAGACCACGGCCAACTGGACGCCGTACATCCCGCCCAACCAGGGCCCGCGCACCTACGGGTGGGACGGCATCGTGGCGGCGGGCGGCGTGATCTTCTTCGCCTACATCGGGTTCGACGCGGTGTCCACCACCGCGCAGGAGGCGAAGAACCCGCAGCGGGACATGCCGATCGGCATCCTCGGCTCGCTCATCATCTGCACGATCCTCTACATCCTCGTCTCGGGGATCATGACGGGCATCGTGGCGTACCCGAAGCTCAACGTCGCCGAGCCGATCGCCGTGGCCATCGACGCGACGGGGTACACGTGGATCTCGCCGCTCATCAAGCTGGGCGCGGTGGCGGGCCTCACGTCGGTGATGCTCGTGATGCTCATGAGCCAGCCCCGCATCTTCTACACGATGGCGAACGACGGCCTGCTGCCGCCGATGTTCGGCCGCCTGCACCCGAAGTTCCGCACGCCGCACATCTCGAGCGCGCTGACGGGCCTCGTCTGCGCGCTGCTCACGGGCTTCTACAACGTGAACGAGCTCGGCCACCTCGTGTCGATCGGCACGCTGCTCGCCTTCGTGATCGTCTGCGGCGGCGTGTGGTGGCTGCGCGTGAAGGAGCCGAACCGCCCGCGGCCGTTCCGCACGCCGATGGTGCCGCTCGTCCCGATCCTCGGCATCCTCGTGTGCAGCTTCCTCATGTCGCGCCTTCCGGTGGCGGCGTGGCAGCGGCTCATCGTGTGGCTCGTCATCGGCCTCGTCATCTACTTCCTCTACGGCCGCCGGCACAGCGTGGTGCAGCGCCGGCTGGCGGGTGACGGGACGGCATCGAGGGCGGCCTGACGCCGGCGGCTGACCGCGGCCACTAGCAGGTCGCAATGTGCAGAACCCTCCGGGACACGCTTGGGCGTCCCGGAGGGTTCTGCGTTCACGCTACCCGCGATCAGCCGCGGTCAGCCGTCAGCCGTCAGCGGTCCGTCAGGACCAGCGACGTGAGCGGCGTCCCGCCCGCCGCCGCGTCCAGCGCGAACACCGAGCGTACCGCGCCGTTGGGGAGCGCGCCGAGGTTCACCGTGAGCAGCACCGTCTTCGTGCCGCCGAGCGTGAAGCGGACGGTGTAGTTCCCCGCCGCCTGGTCCAGGTACGCCGTGGCCGTGCGCGGCGACACCCCTGCGAAGCGCGGCGTGAGGTTCGTGAGGTCCACCGTCGTGTTCGGCGTCACGTAGACGTCGAGCGTGCCCCCCGCGCTCGGCGCCATGTGCAGGAAGCGCAGGCGCACGCCGGCGCTGGGCGCGGTGTTCTCGGCGTCCGAGATCGACTGCAGCTCGGGCGCCGCGGTCGCGCCCGCCGCGTTTCGCACGAGGACCAGCGTGATGTCCTCGCCCTCGGGGACGGTGAAGTTCCCGCTGAAGACGGTCGCCGTCGTGTCCGCGGTACGGCGCACGTCCAGGGCGTGCTCCTGTGCCAGGGCCGCGTAGTATGGAACCGTCGCGGTGCCGGGGACCGCCGCGCCATAGCCCAGGTTGGCGATGAGCGGCAGCTCGCCGACGCGGACATTCACGGGACGCTGCGCCGCGATGGCGTTCGTGACCGCGTTGACGAAGCGGATGCGCCCCGTCGGGCCGGTGGGGCTCAGCGGGTCGCCCGGCTCGTCCTGCTCGCCGCACGCGGCGAGCGCGAGCACCACGGCGGCGAGGCCGAGCAGGCGCGGCGGCATCTTGAATCGGTGTGAGGTCATGGTCGGCGTCTCCCGTCAGGTCGTGGTGCAGGCGGCGGGATACGCCGGCGGGTCGAACTGCTCCGGATCGGGCGGCACCGCGCCCGGCCCGGCCGGGTTGCGGCCGTTGCGCTCGCCGACGGGGTACGGCAGCCAGCAGCGCTCCGCGAACGCCCCCGCGGCGGTGGCCGCGGAGCCGGCGCCGACGAGGTTGCGGCGCCGGGCGTCCTCCCAGCGAAGTCCGGTGGCGAAGAGCTCGTAGCGCCGCGCGCGGTAGATCTCGGCGAGAATCGCCTGCTGGGTCGTCAGCGAGGCGCCGATGGCGGGGAGGCACGGGTTCGGGTCGAGGTCCGTGCGTCCCGCGGCGCCCGGGCAGTCGGTGCGCACCGAGTCGAGCGCCGCGCGCGCGCCGGGCAGGTCGTTGGCGAGCGCGAGCATCTCCGCCTTGATGAGCAGCATCTCGTCGGGGTAGTACGTCGGCATCGGCGACGTCTGCCCGGTGAATCTGGCGTAGTTGTCGAGCGGCGTGTTGATGCGCCCCGTGAGCGCCGCCGCGGCGACGTGGTAGCCCACCCAGGCCTCCTCCCCCGCCGGCGCCGAGAGGCGGAACGCGTCGCGCGGCAGGACCCCGCTCGAGCCGGACGAGAGGGTGAACACGGGATTCGCGTTCCCCGCGTCGAAGGCGAGCACCGAGAACACCGAGCGGCTCACCGTGTTCGCCGCCGCCAGCGCCGCCGCGTCGTTCCCGGCGACGCGCTCGAGCCGCGCGCGGTAGGCGCGGATGGTGTTCGCCAGGTCGAAGCCGCGGCCGAGCACGTTGTTCGTGAACGTCGCGCTCACCGGCGCCTCCGCGAGGCGGAGCTCCGCGGTGTCCAGCAGCGCGAGCGCGTAGGTCAGCGCCTCCGCGCGCCCGACGAACGGCGACGAGATGCTCTTCGGGTCGAGGATCACCTGCTGGAACGCCTGCACCAGGTCGCCGTAGGCCGCGGCCTTGAGCGTGTACGCCAGGCCGAGCAGCCCGCTCCGCGTCCCGATCTCGAGCGTGACGGCGTCCGCGTTGTCGATGATGTCGTTCGCGGTCTTGATCACGCGGTAGGCGCCGCCCCAGAGGTCGGCGACGAGGCCCGCGTTCCCCTGTACGCTGCCGGTCTCGGCGTCGCTCACGGTGACGAGGGCCGCTGCGACCGCCCCGAGCTCGTCGGTGACGAGCCCGTTGGCGTAGATGAACGCCGCCTGCTCCGCGCCGTAGCGCGTCTGGAGGCCGACGCCGAGGGCCATGAGCCCCTCGGGCGTGGAGACCGTCGCCTCCTGCGTCGGCGCGTTGGGGTTCGTTCGGTCGAGGTCGCACCCGCCCAGGAGCAGTGCCCCCAGGCCGAGGAGCGCGATCCGCTTCATGTGACGCATCGTTCGGGCGCCCCTGCTAGTAGGTGAACCGCGCGGTGAGCGACCACGTCCGCGGGATGGGATAGCTGCCGAAGTCGAAGCCGCGGTCCGCCGCCGTGCTGCCGACGCGCTCCGGGTTCTGCCCGAAGACGTTGACCTCCGGGTCGAAGCCGCTGTAGTCCGTCCAGACGTAGATGTTGCGGCCGCTGAGCGTGAGC
This sequence comes from Gemmatimonadaceae bacterium, assembly GCA_045804325.1. GTDB lineage: Bacteria > Gemmatimonadota > Gemmatimonadetes > Gemmatimonadales > Gemmatimonadaceae > JBJMNJ01. Next base: position 4,079 of record JBJMNJ010000122.1, on the reverse strand, counting down.
TCGAGCCCCGAGGGGATCACGCGCCGCACGAACGGCTGGTCGAGCATGTACGACGCCGAGACCTCGCGCAGCTTCACGAACGAGCCGTCCTCGACGTACTCGCCGAAGATGCTGAGCCGGCGGGCCAGGTAGCCGTTCGGCAGGCGGCGCGGGTCGCCGATCGGGAGCAGCTCGCGCTCCGCCTCGGGCGAGTTGCTCGCCGCGCCGAGGTCCTGGATGCGCTTCGTCAGGTTCATCACGTCGTTGCCGAAGCTCCCGTCGAGCAGCACGCGGAAGCGCAGGTTGCGCGCGACGGTGAACTCGTTGAGCAGCGAGCCGAGCCAGTCCGGGTTCGGGTCGCCAAGCACCTTGTTCGTGGAGTCGTTGCAGCTGCCGCCCGAGAGCGCCTGGCGGTCCGCGACGGCCGCCGGGAGCGTGGTGCTCGGGCGCAGGCGGCCGAGCGAGTCGAGCAGGAAGGCGCCGGTCACGCAGTTGCGGGCCGCGTACGCGCCGTAGAACACGCCGACCGGCTCCCCCTCGCGGATGCGGTTCGGGTAGCCGCTCGCCGACTGGAAGTCCTGGATGTCCAGGCGCTCGACGCGGTTCTTGTTGCGCGAGTAGGTGACCGTGCTCTCCCAGCGGAACCGCGGCCGCTCGAGGTTGATGGTGCGCAGCAGCAGCTCCCACCCCTTGTTGGACACCGCGCCGATGTCGTCGAACTGCCGCGCGTAGCCGGTGCTCGTCGCGACGGGTCGGAAGAACAGCAGCCCGTCCACGCGCTTGTCGTAGTACGTCGCCTCGGCCGACACGCGGTCCTGCGCGAAGCCGAGGTCCGCGCCGAGCTCGAACTCCTTCTGCCGCTCCGGCTCGAGGTTCGCGTTGCCGAGCGTGACGCTGTTGATGAGGCCGGGCCGCGAGTCGAACGAGACGGGGATGTAGTCGTCGTAGCGCTGGTACGCGTTGAGGACCGACGGCTGGTTGCCGGCCTCGCCGTACGCGGCGCGCAGGCGCGCGGAGCTGAGGAACCGGTCCGTCATCCCGCTGAACCACCCCTCCTCGCTCAGCACGTACGACGCGGAGATCTTCGGGAAGAGCTGCCAGCGCTCGTTCGGGCCGAAGGTGGACGACGCGTCGGCGCGCAGGGCGCCGGTGAGGTAGAGCTTCTCGCGGAAGGCCACCTGCTGCTGCGCGTAGAAGCCGAGCGTCAGCAGCTCGACGAGGCTCTGCGTGGCCGAGGGCACCGAGCCGGCGCTCACGAGCTCGCCGATCGGGATGAGCCCCGTGGCCGCCGCCGAGGTCGTGCGGATCTGCTGGTTCGTGAAGTTGAACCCGAGCGACGTCGTGAGGTGGAGCGACGTCGCCGGCGCCGTGGTGAGCGTGGCGACGCCGTCCTGGTTCAGGATGCGCGAGCGGCGGAGGGCGTTCGCCGAGAGCCCGGTCGCCGCGACGCCGGACGGGAAGGCGCCGCGCGGGTAGAACTCGCTCTGCTCGAGCGTGTAGCCGTCGTAGCCGAGCGTGTAGTCGAAGGAGAGGTTGTCGAGGGCCTGGAGCCGCGCGTGCGTGCTGCCGATGAACCGGTCGATGTCCTGCGGGTTCCGGAAGCGGTCGAGCGCGAGCAGCGGGTTGACGATGGACGCCGGCGTCGGGTAGACGCCGTTCACCGGGAAGAACGAGAAGCTCGTCGGCGCGAAGAGCACGGCCGTGAGCACGCCGTTGCCCTCGCCGTTGACCTGGAACTGGTTCTGGGTGTTCACGAAGTTCGCGCCGAAGTCCAGCTTGAGGCGCGGGAAGACCTGCTGCGTGAGGTTCACGCGCGCGCTCCGGCGGGTGGAGCTCGTGCTCCGCATGATCCCCGTCTCGTCGTTGTACGCGCCGTTGACGTAGTAGGTCGTCTGCTCGTTGCCGCCGTCGATGCCGAGGTTCACCTCGGTCTGCTGCCCGGTCTGGAACAGGGCGTCCTGGTAGTCGAACCGGGTGACCGGGTTGCCCGCCGCGTCGAACGGGTACTGGTTGAGCGCGAGCCGCTTGCGCAGCTCGCTCGTGCCGTAGCGCGTGGAGAGCGACACGCGCGGCTTGCCCGGCCGCCCGCGCTTCGTGAAGATCTGGACGACGCCGTTGTTCGCGCGCGAGCCGTACAGCGCGGCCGCCGCGGCGCCGCGGATGATCTCCACGCGCTCGATGTCCGCCGGGTTGATGTCCGCGAGGCGGTTCTGGACGTTGCTGCGCGCGCCGAGGTCGCGCAGCGACGACGAGCTGTTGTCGACGATGACGCCGTCGACGATGTAGAGCGGGTCGGAGCCGGAGATGAAGGAGCTCGTGCCGCGCATGCGCACCGTGATGCCGCCGCCGCCGGGGTTCCCGGAGTTCTGCGTGATCTGCGCGCCGGCCACCTTCCCCTGCATCGCCTGATCCACCGAGACCGCCGCGGTGTGCGAGAGCGCGCTGCTGTCCACGGTGGCCACGCTCGTGCCGAGCGCGCGGCGCGACGTGGGCGCGGCGGTGCCCGTCACGACGACCTCGTTCAGCGTGACGGCGGCCTCGCGCATCGCGAAGTCGGCGGTGACGGTGCCGCCCGCGGGGACGACGACCTCCTGGCGGGCCGCCGCGAGCCCGATGCGCCGCGCCACGACGACCTGGCGGCCGGTCGGCACGGCGGCGATGACGTAGGTGCCGTCGTCACGGACGGCGGCGCCCAGCGTGGTCCCCTCGACGGTGACCTGGGCGCCGGGAACCGCGACGCCGCTGCCTGCGACGGTGACGCGCCCGCGCACCGTCCCCGTCCCCTGCCCGTGGAGCGCGGCGGGGGCGAGGAGGAGCAGGAGCGCGCCGAGAGATGTCCGACGGACGTGCGACATGCGACCTCCGAGGTGGCTCGGCGTGAGCGATGAGTGCCGCAGGCTCACACGCGCGCCGCACCCTGTCAAGGCGCGGAGCAGACCCGTACGACCGGCCGCGCGGCGGTGCCGCGACGGCGGCCGCGCTACGAGATCCAGCTCGAGCCGAGCGCGCCGAGGAAGAAGCCGAGCGCGAACGCGAGGGCGGCGACGAGGGCCGCGGCGGCGGCGAGCGCACGCACCACGGCGACGAGCCGCGTCCGTGCGCCGCGTCCGTCGTCGCCGCGCCATGCGTCGCGGCGCGCCTGCGACGCGAGCCCCCACGCCGAGATCGCGGCGAACGCGATCATCGGCATGGCGAGCCACCAGCGCGACGGCGCGAGGAACAGCACCACCGCGGCGCCCGCGACGTGGAACAGGCCCGTGAGCTCGAGCTGCCGCGGCGAGGCCGCGAGCGCGAGCCTGTCCACGAGCTCGAAGAGGGTGGGCTCGCCGAGCCGCGGCCGCGATGTAGTCATGGGCATAGCACTCTCCCGCCCTCGGCCGCTGTTCAGCGGCCGAGGGCCGAGGGCCGAGTACGGAGTCTCACACCTCCGCCAGCTCCTCCTTCTCCTTCGTCGACTCGTCCACGACGCGCTGCGCCGCCTCGTGCGGCATCTGCTCGTAGCCGCGGAAGCGGCGCGAGAACGTGCCGCGGCCGTGCGTCATGCTCGAGAGCTGCGTGGCGTAGAGGTGCAGCTCGGCCTGCGGCACGACGGCGCGCACGACCGTCCCGTCGCCGTCCCGCGCGGCCTCGGTGCCGAGGATGTGCCCGCGGCGCCCCGAGAGGTCGCCCATCACGTCGCCCAGGTAGGCGTCCGGCGTCGTGACGCGGATCTCGTCCAGCGGCTCGAGCAGCACCGGGCGACACTTCGGCGCCACGGTCTTGAAGCCCTGAATGCCGGCCATCTTGAACGCCTGCTCGCTCGAGTCCACCGAGTGATAGGAGCCGTCGTACAGCTCGACGCGGAAGTCGACGAGCGGGAAGCCGGCGAGCACGCCGCGCTCCGCTGCCTCGTGGATCCCCTTCTCGACCGCGGGAATGAACTTGCTCGGGATCGATCCGCCGACGATCTCGTCGATGAACTCGTAGCCCTTGCCGCGCACCGTCGGTCGCATACGGATCCAGCAGTCGCCGAACTGTCCGCGCCCACCCGATTGCTTCTTGTGGCGCCCCTGCCCCTCCGCCTTCGCAGTGATGGTCTCGCGGTAGGCGATCCGCGGCCT
>JBJMNJ010000121.1:0-3093 GCA_045804325.1 Gemmatimonadaceae bacterium | reverse complement strand
CGGATCGACGCGGATCGGGTCTTCACGTACCACATGCCCTGAGCCGCGAGCGGGAAGGATGCGCGGGATGCGGACGCGACGGCTCGGAAGCAGCACGGTCGAGGTCACGGAGCTCGGCTTCGGGGGCGGGCCGCTCGGCGGCCTGTTCGCGCCGGTGGACGACGAGGCCGCCGCGGCGACGCTGCGCGCGGCCTGGGACGGCGGGATCCGCTACTACGACACCGCGCCGCACTACGGCATCGGGCACTCCGAGCGGCGGTTCGGCGCGTTCCTGCGCGAGCTGCCGCGCGATGCCTACACGCTCTCCACGAAGGTCGGCCGCGTCCTCGTCCCGCAGGACGCCGCGGGCCGCACGGACGAGGCGTTCGAGGTGCCCGCCTCGCACCGGCGCGTGTGGGACTTCACGCGCGACGGCGTGCGGCGCAGCGTCGAGGACTCGCTCGAGCGCATGGGGGTCGACCGCGTCGACGTGCTGTTCCTCCACGACGCCGAGGAGCATCTCGAGGAGGCGATCCGCGACGGCTATCCCGCGCTCGCCGAGCTGCGCGCGGAGGGCATGGTCGGCGCGATCGGCTCCGGGATGGGCGACGCCGCGAAGCTGGCCACGGTGGTGCGCGAGACGGACGTCGACGTGATCATGCAGGCGGGGCGCTACACGCTGCTCGACCAGTCGGCGCTCGACGAGCTCCTGCCGGCGTGCGCCGAGCGCGGCGTGTCGGTGCTGGCGGCGGCGGTCTTCAATTCCGGCGTGCTCGCCGCCGCGCGGCCGCCGGACGACGCGACGTACGCGTACGAGCGGGCGCCGGCGGACGTGCTGCGCCGCGCGCGCCGCATCGCCGAGGTCTGCGAGGCGCACGGCGTGACGCTCCCGCAGGCGGCGCTCGCGTTCCCGCTCGGCCATCCGGTCGTCGCGGGCGTCGTCGCAGGGATGCGCTCCGCCGAGGAGGCGGAGCGCGACGTCGCGTGGTTCGCGGCGGCCGTGCCGCCGCAGCTGTGGGCCGACCTGCGCGACGAGGGGCTGATCGATCCCCGTGCGCCGCTTCCTGGCTAGGAGGCCGCCTGGAACTCCTCCGGCGAGGGCACGACGACCGGGCCGTCGGGCGGCTGCGTGAAGCGGATCGGATTGCCGGACGGGTCGCGCAGCGCGCAGTCGATCCCGTAGAAGCGCTCCGTCGGCTCCTGGGTGAACTCCACGCCCCGCGCGCGGAGCTCCTCGTAGGTGGCCCGGCAGTCGTCGGTGTGGAAGATCACGCCGCCGCCGGCGGCGCCCTTGGCCACGAGCTCGCGGAGCTCGGCCGCGGTCTCGTCGTCGTGCGCCGGCGGGCCGGGCGCCATCAGGCCGAGCTCCACGTCGGACTGATCGGGGCAGCCGACGGTGAGGAAGCGCATGACGCCGAGGTCCGCGTCGGTCCGGACGACCAGTCCGAGCTTGCCGACGTAGAAGTCGAGCGCCTCCTGCTGGTCGAGCACGTAGAGGAAGGTGTGGGTGATGCGGGTGAGCATGGCCGCGACGCTACGGCGCGGACCGCGCCTCGGCTTCTCCGAAGCTGCTCTGTCACCCCGCGGGCCGCGTCCACGTCATCGCCCAGCACGCCGGCACGCGGAGCGCGGCGCCCGCGCCGGCGAAGCGCCGCCGGTACGCCGACGGCGACTCGCCGACGATCGCCCGGAAGGTGCGGCTGAACGTCCCGAGGCTGTTGAAGCCCACGTCGAAGCAGATCCCGGTCACAGAGTGGTCGGTCTCGCGCAGGAGCTCCATCGCGCGCTCCACGCGCCGGCGCTGCAGGTAGCGGTGGGGCGTCTCGCCGAAGGTCGCGCGGAACTGCCGGCTGAAGTGCGCGGGCGAGACGTGTGCCACGCGGGCGAGCGCCGGGACGTCGAGCGGCGCGGCGAACGCGCGGTCCATCGTGTCGCGCGCCCGCAGCATGCGCCGGTTGCGATCCTCGATCGCGCGCGACACGCTCAGTGCGCGAACGACGGCTCGCGGCCCTGCTCGCGCACCCACTGCCCGACGAGCCCGCGGAAGTGCGCGATGAACGTCTCGTGCTCGTGCGCCGGGTACGTGCTGCGCGCCGTGCGCACGAGCAGGGCGTCGAAGTCCGCGGAGGCGAACCAGTCGAGCACCACCTCGTCGACGTGCGCGAGGCTGCGCTCGCAGAACTCGGCGTAGCGGTCCGCCTCGAAGTACTCGTCCGCGAGCACCCGGTAGGCCGCGAGCTTCTCGCCGTAGTCGAGGTCCTCGCGGTCGGCGACCTCGAAGTAGCGCCGCGTGTCGAGGTCGACGCGCGTCCGCCGGCCGGTCACGACGCAGAACGCCGACCAGCGCAACAGCGCGCGGATCGCCCACGGGAAGTAGTAGTGCAGGCTCGTCAGCGCGACGTCGGGCGACGCGTTCGCGTAGTCGATCGGGTGGACCTCGCCGTCGCGGACCAGGCACTCGCAGGAGTTGAACTCCCAGCGGAAGAACGCGTTGACCAGCTTGCCGATGGTCACCGTCTCCTCACCGGTCGCCGCGTCCAGGAAGCCGTGGGAGACCGAGTACCGGCCGTGCATCGGCTGGTCGGGGTCGAAGTTCATGACCATCGTCTCGGCGCCGATGGACAGGCTGCGCGCGAAGACGTCGTAGCCCGCCACCGCCTTCTGCAGGTGCATCAGGCGCTGCCCGGAGGCGTCGTATGCCCGCTGCAGTTCCTCGGGACCGCGGATCATCGTGACGCCCACCCACGCGCCCCCGTCGTAGGGCTTCATGAACAGCGGATAGCCCATGCGCTCGGCGATGGCCCCCAGGTCGAAGGGCTGGTTGTACTTCTCCGCGGTGTATGCGTACTTGGCGTGCTCGGGCGGGTTCTTGTACGGCACCAGCACCGTGTCCGGCACGCGCAGCCCCAGCCGCAGCATCGCGCAGTACGCCGCGTGCTTCTCCATGCTCTGGAAGGTGAAGGGGCTGTTGAGGAGGTAGACGTCGTCCATGAGCGCGGCCTTCTTCAGCCACTCACGGGGGTGGTAGTACCAGTAGGCCAGGCGGTCGATGACCAGGTCGTAGCGCGGCTTGGCGCACAGGTCGAACGGCTCGACCGTGATCCGCTCGACGTC
>JBJMNJ010000120.1:0-10576 GCA_045804325.1 Gemmatimonadaceae bacterium | reverse complement strand
GGAACCCCGGTGGGCTGGCGTCACGCTGGAAGCTGCCGGCTGACAGGGCCGACAACCGCTGACGGCTGACGGCTGACCGCGGCTGATCAGCTGGTGGCTGTGACGCAGAACCCTCCGGGACGCATCGTGCCGTCCCGGAGGGTTCTGCATTCGGGCTACCTGCGATGGGCCGCCGTCAGCCGTCAGCCGTCAACCGTCAGCTAACCTGAACGGTCGAAATGTCTTAGCACGGGGTACGCCGCGTGCGTATACTAGGAGCGACGTCACCACCGCTCCGGAGCGAATGGCAATGGGCCTCACCACCACCAAGGCGCCCTTCATCGAGCAGGCGCAGGCCAGCGGGCAGATCTACATCCATCAGCCCTACGAGCTCTACTCCGAGGAGAACCACGAGACGTGGCGGCGCCTCATGGCGCGCCAGACGGAGCGGTGGGAGCGGTACGCGAACCGGCGCTTCCTCGACGGCCTCGAGGTCCTGCACCTCGACTGGCAGAAGGTCCCGCGGCTCGAGGACATCAACAAGTTCATGGCGCCGCGCACCGGCTTCCGCGCGAAGCCCGTGGCCGGCTACGTCCCCGCGTACCTGTTCTTCGACTGCCTGAAGAACCGCGAGTTCCCGACCACCATCACGATCCGCGACGGGCAGACGCTCGACTACCTCCCGGAGCCGGACATCTTCCACGACGTGGCGGGCCACGTCCCGATGCACACCGACCCGGCGTTCGCCGAGGCGCTCGTGCGATTCGGACGCTGCGCGCAGACCGCCGCGGAGCTCGTGCACGACACGGCCGACGAGGACGCGCGCGTCCGCCGCCTGACGAGCATCGTCAAGGCGCTCGCGCGCTTCTTCTGGTTCACGGTGGAGTTCGGCCTCATGAAGGGGCCGAAGCCGGGCGAGCTCAAGGTCTACGGCAGCGGCCTCCTCTCGAGCTACGGCGAGATCGCGCACTGCGTCGAGTCGCCGCTCGTGCAGCGCTACCCCATCCAGCTCGAGTGGGTGGTGAACCAGTACTTCGAGATCGACCACTACCAGCCGCTGCTCTTCGTCGTCGACTCGTTCGACCACCTCTTCGACCTCGTCGGCGAGCTCGAGGCGTGGATGAAGGCGGGGAAGCTCGACAACGTCTCGGGCGGCGAGCCGGGCGTGAGCGAGGCGGACCTCAAGAGCTTCCTGGACGCCGTGACGCCGGCGCACGCCGGGGCGTGAGGAGCGGCGCGCGCCTCGCGCCCCTCGCGCTCCTCGCGCTCGCGGGCTGCGTCGACGCCACGGCCGTGGAGACCGCCGGCGTGGACGTGGACCTCACGGACGCGCCGCCGAGCGCGCCGGCCTACGCGGGCGAGCTGACGCTGACCGCCGAGACGATGCTCTCGAACGACGGGCGCGGCTGGTGGCTCCTCGGCGTCACCGGCGAGTCGCTGCCTAACCAGACGAGCCTCGGCCGCCCCGACGGCGGCGCGGGGGCGCCGATGCTGTCGCTCGCGCCGCAGGTCGTCACCGTGACGCTGCAGGATGGGGCGGACGCGGCGCGCCTCAACACCGACGCGCTCGTGCTCCCCGACACCTACCGCTTCGTGCGCCTACTGATACACCCCGGGAGCGTCGCCGCGCTGGCCGGGCCGCTCGCGGGAGACAGCGTGAGCGTGGTGGCGGGCACTCGGGCGCTCGTCATCCAGCGCGAGTTCGCCCCGCAGCGGCTCCGTGCGAGCGGACGCCTCACGGTCACGTGGGACCTGAACTCCGAGGCGTGGCTCACGCCCGCGGCCATCGCCGCCGGCGTCGCCGACAGCGTGGCCGTGAAGTCGGCGGCGGCGGTGTCGGTGGTCGTGCGCTAGCCCCGCCTAACGGTCCTTCGTCACGCCGGGCGGGAAGCGCCGCAGGATCCACGAGCTCACGCGCTGGAGCGCCGCGGGGCTCATCGTCTCCTCGAGCTGCGCGTACTCGGACGGCGCGCCGGTGCCCGCGCGGCTCGTCTGGAAGAGGTGATTGAGCCCGGGCAGGGAGTCCGCCTCGAACTGGCGGTTGCCGCCCTCGCGCAGCGCCCGCGCGATGGCCGAGAGGTTCTCCCGGTACGGCACCTGGAGGTCGAGCGTGCCGTTGAGCGCGAGCACCGGCACGCGCACGCGCCGCAGCTCGGCCGCGGGGTCGTGCACGAGGAAGTAGCGGAACCAGGGACTCGTCACCTGGCCGACCAGCGCCTCGACGGCCGGCTCGGTGAGCCCCGCCTGCGCGCGCTGCGCGGGTGTGAGCTCGGCCACCATCTCCCGCAGCCGCGCGGCCAGTCGCGCGCTGTCGGGCGTCTCGCGGACGGCGGCATACAGCGCGCGCGACATCCCCGCGCTTCGCGCGCGGACGCTGTCGGGCGTGCCGTTCGCCTTCGCGATGAGATCGCTCTGGAGGAGCAGGATCGAGTCGCCGGCGATGCCCGGTCCGGCGAGCAGCACGATGAAGTCCGCCGCCCCGGGCCCCTGGGCGACCATCGGCGCGATGAGCCCGCCCTCGCTGTGCCCGACGACGCCCACCGCGCCCGGCCGCACCTCCGGACGCGAGCGCAGCAGCGCGAGCGCGGCGCGCGCGTCGGCGGCGAAATCGGCGCTCGTGGCCGCCGCGAAGCGGCCGGTGGACTTCGCGGTGCCGCGGTCGTCGTAGCGCAGCACGACGATCCCGCTGCGCGTCAGGTGGTCGGCGAGGACGAGGAACGGGCGGTGGCCGAGCAGCGCCTCGTCGCGGTCCTGCGGGCCCGAGCCCGACACGAGGATCACGGCGGGAAACCGCCCCGGCGCACGCGGCCGCGTGATCGTCCCCGCGAGCCGCACCCCGGGCGCACTCTCGAACGACACCTCCTCGGCGTCGTACGGCAGGGGGCCGGTCGGCTCCTGCGGCCGGCGCGGGCGCGCGGCGGCGAGCGCGGCGCTGTCGGCGCGCGTCAGCACGAACGGCGTGCTCCGCGGGCCCTGCGTCCACGTCCCCGTGAGCGTGCGGCCGTCCGGCGAGAGCGTCCCCTGATACGCGCCGGCGATCCGGCGGATCCAGATGCGCACCGTGTCGCCGCGCTGCCGCGCGCTGTCGGCGGGGATGTCCATCGCCCCCTGGTCGTAGCTGTCGAGGTCCGCCTCGAGCGCGCCGTCGGGGCGCGCGCGGATCGAGAAGCCGACGCGCAGCGGCACCCCGGCGCCCGTGAGCGTGCCGAGCCACTCGCCGACGGCGCTCGGGGACGGCGCCTGCGCGCCCGACGGGATGGCGATGGCGAGCGCGAGCGCGGCCAGGGCGCGGCGCGGCGAGGACCGTCGGGACATGGATGTCCGGGATGAAGGGAATTTGTCGTGAGTGTAAGAGATGGCCGCCGCCCGGTCCAGCAGTCCACCTTCAGCGACCCGCCCATGACCCCCGAGAGCAGGCAGATCGTCCAGCAGACGTGGCAGTCGGTGCTCCCCATCGCCGACACCGCGGCGGCGCTCTTCTACGGCCGCCTGTTCGAGCTCGACCCGTCGCTCCGCCCGATGTTCGCGAAGTCCGATATGAAGGAGCAGGGGAAGAAGCTCATGCAGATGATCGCCGTCGCCGTGAAGGGCCTGGACCGCCTCGACCAGCTCGTCCCGGCGGTCGAGGCGCTGGGCCGACGCCACGTGGGCTACGGCGTGCAGGACGAGCACTACGACACGGTCGGCCGTGCCCTGCTCTGGACTCTCGCCCGGGGACTCGGCGATGCCTTCACGCCGGCCGCCGAGGCGGCGTGGACGGAGACGTACGTGACGCTCGCGAGCGTGATGCGCCGCGCGGCGGGTGCCGTGGCGGCGCCCGAGTACCGCCTGGCGCAGCGGCCGCGAAGGACGTCGGCGCAGCGGACGGCAGCCGAGGGCTGATCGCGGACGGCCGACTGCTCGTGAGCCGCAGTCGGCCGTCAGCGGCCCTTGGGTATCGAGTCCATGTTCGCCCGTATCTTCCGCACGTAGCCGAGCGTCTCGCGATAGCGCCAGCGCGGTACGACCGGGGCGACGCGCTCGATGTTCGCCCAGCGGTCGTGGTCGAGCTGCTGGTCGCGTGCGGCGCGGTGCGCGCGGCCGATGGTCCCCTGCCCCGCGTTGTAGCTGCCGTACATGAAGTCGAGGCGCTCGCGCTCGTCCGGCACCTCCTTCGCCCAGTAGCCCCAGAGGTAGCGGTCGTGCATGATGCCGGCGGCGATGTTCCACTCCGGGTCGTCGATCGCGCGGAACTCGCGGTTCTTCGAGCTGATCGCGTTGTACGTCGCGGGCATGAGCTGCATGATGCCGCGCGCGCCCACCCAGCTCCGCGCCGCGGGGTCGAGGTTGCTCTCGGCCATCCCCTGCGCCTTGAAGTGGCGCCAGTCGAAGCCGATCCCGAAGTAGCGCTTCGAGTACTTGCGGAAGACGTCGTCGTAGCGCGCGTCGTTCCGCTCGCGCTGCCGCTGGCGCGCCGCACGCTCGAGCGCCCGCCCCGCGCGCGCGACCGCGTCCCGCGACCGCGCGTCGGTGGTGGTCGCCGCGGGCTGCGCCGAGGCGATCTGCGCGGCGACGAGCAGCGCGGCGAGGCCAGCAGCCGAGCGCACTATCCGAGCGCCCCGCCCACGATGATCGCGATCGACACGAACAGCGCGCCGATGAACACCGCCACGGCGATGTTGCCGTTCTTGAGCTCCGCGGGGAAGTCCACCTCCGGCGTGAGCCGGTCGATGATGCGATAGCTCGCGTACATGAGCACGACGCCGAGGACGGCGTAGATGAAGTTCAGGGCGATGATCGAGAGCTGCATGGGGCTCCGGACGGGGACAGGGGTATTACGAGCGGGCTCGAGTATAAGTTGCGTCACGGCGTACGAGAAACCCCCGGGAAGCGAATGGCGGCCTCCCGGGGGTGTCTCGTACGCCGTGCGCAGCGTTCCGCTACATGTCCTTCAGAAAGGGGTACTCTCCCCGCACCGCCTCGACGCGCGTCGGGTCCACCTCCACGACGAGGGCCCGCTCGGCGGCGTCGGCGTCGCGCGCGAGGAGCGCCGGCTCGCCCCACGGGTCGTAGGCCGCGGAGCCGCCGCCGTAGTCGAGGCGCCCGCTGCGGCCGATGCGGTTGACGGCGACGACCCAGCACTGGTTCTCGATCGCGCGCGCGCGCACGAGCGCGTCCCAGTGCGCCTGGCGCGACGCGGGCCAGTTCGCGATGACGCAGACGAGGTCCACGCGCGGCGCGACCGCGCGGAACAGCTCGGGGAAGCGCAGGTCGTAGCACACGAAGGGGCTCAGCCGCACGCCCTCCACCTCCGCGACGACGGGGCCGTCGCCCGGCGCGTACGACTCGTGCTCGCCCGCGTAGGCGAAGAGCTTCTGCTTGCGGTACTCCGCCGCGAGCGAGCCGTCGGGCGTGTGCAGCGCCGCGGAGTTGTAGTACGCCGACCCACCCGCGCCGCCGGGGGCGCACGTCGCGATTCCCGACAGGAGCCAGACGCCCGCCTCGCGCGCCACCTCGGCCAGGCGCCGCCCGCTCGGCCCCGCGAGCGGCTCGGCGTGCGCGCGCGCGTCCATGGTGAAGCCGGTGGGCGCCATCTCCGGCAGCACGACGAGCCGCGCGCCGGCGTCCGCGGCCCGCCGCACCACCGCCGCAGCGCGCGCGAGCGACGCGTCGGGGTCCTGCCACCCGATGTCGTACTGCCCGAGCGCGACCCGCAGCGTCACGCGCGCTCGCCGAGCAGTGCCGCGCGCAGCACCGGGGCCCCCTCGCGCACCATCTCCGTGGCGCAGCTGAACGCGAAGCGGATGGCGTCCGCCGCCGCGTGGCCGAACGCCTCGCCCGGGGCGCTGCCGATGCCGCGGGCCGCGAGCCGGTCGGACAGCTCGTCCGCGTCGGGGACGTCGAGGCGCTCGTAGACGGACGGGTCGAGCTCGACCCAGAGGTAGAACGCGCCGCGCGGCACGAAGGGCCGCACCCCGGGGACGTCCTGGAGCGCGCCGACGATGAGGTCGCGCCGGACGAGGTACTCGGCGCGCATGGCCTCGAGGTGGTCCTGCGGGCCGGTCACGGCGGCGAGCGCGGCCCACTGCGCGAGGCTGTTGACGCCGTTGATCGTGCAGCGCAGCGCCTTCGGGATGCGCTCGCGCAGCACCGGGTCGCGCGTGACGACGTAGCCCACGCGCAGCCCGCTCATCGCGTGGCTCTTCGAGAAGGAGTAGACGCTCGTCACGCGCTCCGCGTGGTCGCCCGCGAGCGCGGCGGCGGAGTGGTGCGCGCTGCCCGGGTAGAGCACGTCCTCGTAGGCCTCGTCGGAGACGACGTGCAGGTCGTGCCGGCGCGCGACGTCGATGAGCTCTCGCAGCGTCTCCGCGGAGAGCACGGCGCCGGTGGGGTTGTGCGGCGTGTTGATGAAGAGGGCCTTCGTGCGCGGCGTGATCGCCCGCTCCACCGCCTCGGGGCGGTACTGGAATTCGTCGGCGGCGCCGAGGGGCACGCCGACGGGCACGCCGCCGGCGAGCTTGATGTTCTCCGCGACCTCGGTCCACATCGGGTCGGGGATGATCACCTCGTCGCCCGGCGAGAGCAGCGCGGCGAAGGTGACGTAGAGCGCGTGCATCGCGCCGTTGGTGACGAAGATGTCGCCCGCCGTCACCCCCGCGATCCCGTTCTTCGCCACGACCTTCTCGGCGAGGGCGCGGCGGAGCTCGGGAATGCCGTCGTTCGGGATGTAGTGCGTCTTCCCCTCGCGCCCGGCGCGCGCGATCGCCTCGAGCACGTGCGGCTGGACGGAGAAGCTCGGGTCGCCGGACTCGAAGCGGTACACCCTGGTCCCCTTGGCCTGCGCCGCGAGCAGCCGCTCGCGCACCTGGACGATCTTGCCGAAGGAGACGCGGTCGAGCGGGTTCGTGGCGGGCACGTCGGGACGTTTTGTAGGGGCGCTGGACGAAGAAACGCCCGCGGGATCGAGAGATCCGGCGGGCGCGTGGGCGGCGCGGTGGTGGCTGGGCACTTCTGCGCGGGCGGCGCGGGCGGGGGGCATGAGTCCTCGCTAGGTCGCGTGATCGCTGCGTGCGTTGTCTCCTGGAGCGAGTGCAAGTGTGCGGCCAGCGGGCGACGGCCGCAAGGCCGCCTTCTTCGGCTTGCGTACGGTGATGCGGAACTCGAACGTCTGCTCGACGAGCTGCGCGACCGGGCGACCGCCGGCCATCGCGGGACGGAAGCGCATGTAGGGGATCGCCTCGAGCACCGCGGTCGTGAACCCCGGGTCCGTCGCGAAGACGACGCGGAACGACGCGCTGTCGACACGCCCGACGGAGTCCACGACGTAGATCGCGCGCACCTGCCCCTCGACCTTCGCGTCGAGCAGCTCGGGCGGGTAGAGCGGCGCGCCGCTCTCGGGGCTGCGCTCCACGGTGGAGTCCACGTCCGTCGCGCTGAAGACGAAGGCGTTGCCGAGGAGTTCGTCGAGGAGCTTGGAGCGGCGGAAGTCGATCTCGGGGTCGGCGCCCTGGTCGCCCTCGCGCGGCGCGGTGGCGAGCTCCTTCCCCGCGCGCTCGCCGTCCACGTCGGAGAGGCCCCAGCCATCCGGGATGCCGATGCGCACCCACTCGATGCTCTCCGTGGAGATCTTGTAGCGCGGGACCTTGTCCGGGGGGACGAGGAAGCGCACGAGCTCCGTGGACCCGCCCTCCGCGTAATGCCCCGGCTCGCGCGTGTAGTACACGGTGACGCCGATGAGGGCCGCGTGCAGCAGCGCGCTCGCCGCGAGGCTGAGCGCCGAAGGCCCGGTCGCCTGGACCGGGTAGCGCATGGGGTGCCTGGACATGGGGACCTCCAACGCGGCGGGCTGCCCGCCGGGCTTCCCTACGATACAACCCTGGGGCCAGGTGTCGATCCCCGAGGGACGAACGGGCGGGGCCGTGGAGCGAGGCAGTGGAGGCGGGCTCGAGCGGGGACTCGCCGCGCTGCGCGGAGGCGGCGGTCCGGCCGGCCCCCACCCGGAATCTGCGGCGAACCGGGCTCTGGCGTGTAACCGGAGCGTTTCTAGGCGGTTCGGCGGATTGCGACGGGGGGCCGGCTCCCTCTAGGTTGTACAGCGCCGTACGAAAACATTTGATTCTCGCCGGCGGCCGTGCTCTCCGTTCCTCCCGGTCGATTCCGGGCCCCGCGTCAGCCCCCACGGAGTCCATTCATGCGTTTTCTCCGCCCGTCGGCGGGGTGGGCCGCCCTTTGTTTCGGCGCCCTCCTCGCTTGTAGCCCGGACAGGATCGGTGGACCCGCGGCCCCGGAGGCCGCGGCGCTCGGCGACGGCGCGCCGGCCGCGCTCACCGCGTCGGCGGTGCCGGCTCTGGTCATCACCGAGTTCCTGGCGAACCCCGCCGGGACCGAGACCGAGCGGGAGTGGTTCGAGGTCTACAACGCCGGCACCACGGCGGTGAACCTCAAGAGCTACCGCTTCCTCTCCGGGGTCACGGCCACGCCGGAGTCCTTCACGGTGGCGACGGACGTGAACGTGCCGGCTGGCGGCTTCGCCGTCTTCGTCAGCAGCCCCACCTCGCCCGTCGATCCGACGTACGGCGGGCTGCCCGCGGCGGTCATCAGCTACAAGTATCCGACGAACTTCATCCTGAACAACTCGAACACCGACTGGATCGCGCTCAAGATGCCCGACGGGACGCTGGTGGATTCCATCGCGTACTCGGCGCGCACCAGCACGGGCACCATCGGGACGCCGGCCTACACCGCCTCCACGGAGGGCCCATCGCGTCAGGTGATCGACCCCTGCGCGGACAATGGCATCGTCGGCGGCACCAACTGGTTCGCCTCGCCCACGACGGACTCGTACGGCGCTGGCGGCCGCGGCACGCCCGGGCGCGCGCCGACGGGCACCACCTCCGGGCGCTGCGACACGGACGATCCCGGTCCGGTCGTCTCCGTCACGGTGAGCCCGGCGACGGCGCGCGTCGTCGTCGGACGCACGCGCGCCTTCGCCGCCGCCGGCGTGGACGCGGACGGGATTCCGTCGCCGACGACGTACGAGTGGCGCTCGTCCGACCCTGCGGTCCTCTCCATCGACCCGGCCAGCGGCCTCGCGACGGCGCAGACGCCGGGGACCGCGACGGTCACGGCGCGCTCGGCGAACGGCGTCGAGGGGAGGGCGGACGTCACCGTGACGCTCACGGCGGACGTCGCCACGATCTCCGTCGGCAGCAACGACGGCGTCGCGGTCCAGGGCTACACGCGCCCCATGTTCATCAACAGCGTGAAGGACGCCGACGGTGCCGACGTCTCGCCGTTCCCGACGCTCGCGTGGAGCTCGATGGACGAGACGAAGGCCGTCGTGGACCAGCGCGGCTACGTGACGTTCCTGAACCCGGGCTCGGTCGCGATCCGGGCGACGGCGGCGAACGGCGTGTTCAGCGCGTTCACCTTCAACGTCGTGGACACGATCCCGGCGCCGAGCAGCGTGACCTACCGCAACCACCTCGAGTTCGGCACCCCGACGGACGCGGACGCGAGCGACGACGTGATCTTCGCGAAGCGACAGTTCGTCAGCTCCTGGAACGCGGCGCGGGGCGGCCCGAACTGGGTGAGCTGGAACCTCAACGGCACCCACTTCGGCGGCGTGGCGCGCTGCAACTGCTTCACGACCGACCCGACGCTGCCGGCGAGCTTCTACCAGGTGCACGACAGCGACTACCGGAACGGCGGGTACGACCGCGGCCACATGGTGCAGTCGGAGTCGCGGACGCGCACGTTCACGGAGAACGCCGCGACGTTCCTCATGACGAACATCCTCCCGCAGGCCGCGAACAACAATCAGGGCCCGTGGCTGGCGTTCGAGAACTTCCTCAACACGCAGGCGCAGAGCTTCGGCAAGGACGTCTACGTCGTCGCCGGCGGCATCTACGCGCCGGACGCGCCGACGCTGAAGAACGAGGGCCACGTCGCGATCCCCGACTACACGTGGAAGGTCGCGATCGTGGTGCCCTCGGGGAAGCGACTCGCGGACGTGACCTCGCCGAGTGACGTCGGAGTGTTCGCGGTGAAGCTGCCGAACCGCGTCGGCCCGGCCGGCGACGCCTCGGCCGACGACATCCGCGCGAAGCCGTGGCAGGACTTCGAGACGACCGTCGACGCGATCGAGACCGCGACGGGCTACGACCTGTTCTCCCTCCTGCCGGAGCCCGTGCAGACGCTCGTCGAGAGCACGCAGGACCGCTTCCCCGTTCCCGCCATCGGCGGCGCGCACGCGTCGGTCGAGGGCGGCACCGTGACGTTCTCCGGGAGCGCGACCGACCTCGACGACATCACGTACGACAACTACAAGGGCGTCGTCGACTACACGGACGTCGTCACGCTCGGCTGGGACCTCGACGGCGACGGCACGTTCGAGACGAACGGCGCGAGCGCGACCCGCACCTTCGTCGACGACGGCATCTTCGTCGTGAAGATGCGCGCGACGGACAGCCGCGGCGTCTCGAGCGTCGCGGAGGCGACCGTCACCGTCACGAACGGGAACCCGGTGGTGACGTCGCTCATCCTCGACTCGGCCGAAGTGACGTCCGGCAACGTCGTGCCCCTCGAGGGCACGTTCACCGACGTGGGCGTCGCCGAT
>JBJMNJ010000119.1:0-3711 GCA_045804325.1 Gemmatimonadaceae bacterium | reverse complement strand
CCCGCGGCAACGCCGAGGCCCGCGCGGCCGAGCGCGCGCAGCGGCAGGGCGTGCGGCAGGCGGGGCAGCAGGCCGGGCTCGGCGGCGTCGGCGGCCTGCCGCGCTACATCGTGCGCGGCGGAGTGGGCGAGTTCCGCGGGCGCGCGCCCACGACGCTCTTCGCGTCGGCGATCGACGCGACCGGGCTGTCCGACGCCGGCGCGCAGCTGGTGTGCATCGGCGCGGCGGTCCCCGCGGCGGACTGGGCGGCGTACGCCGCGGACCCCTCGGCCATCCCGACGTCGTGCGCGGGGGCCGGTCCCGTGCCCGATCCCACCGCCACGCGGCGGCGCAGCGTCACGCTCTTCGACGACGACTTCGGCGCGCCGCGCACCTGGCGCGCCTCGCTCGGCGTGACGCGCCGTCTGCTCGAGCGCTACGCCCTGTCGCTCGACCTGTCGGCGGCGCGGGGGTTGAAGCTCTACGGTGTGACGGACCTCAACCTCGACCCGACGCCCGAGTTCTTCCTCGCGGCGGAGGGCGGGCGGCCGGTCTTCGTTCCCGCAGGGACCATCGTGCCCGCCACGGGGCAGACGAGCCTCGCGGCGTCGCGGCGGTTCGCCGAGCGCACGGAGCTGGGGCAGGTGCTGGCGGTGGACTCGCGGCTGCGGTCGGGCACGGGGCAGGCGACGCTCTCGCTGAACGGCTTCACGACGCGCGGCGTGAACTTCAGCCTCGGCTACACGCTCCAGCGCGTCCGCGACCAGTCGAGCTTCACCTGCTGCTCGGCCGCGCAGGGCTTCGCGTCGCCGACGACGGCGGGGGACCCGAACGTGCGCGAGTGGGCGACGAGCGACCTGGAGCGCCGCCACTCGCTGGTGGGGACGGTGTCGTGGCCGCTCCGCGCGTGGCTGGAGGTCACCAGCGTGGCCCGCGTGTCGTCCGGGCAGCGCTTCACGCCGATCGTCGGCGGCGACGTGAACGGCGACGGCGCGCGCAACGACCGCGCGTTCGTCTTCGACCCGGCGGCGGTGCTCGCCGGTGCAGCGACGCCGGAGGACTCCGCGGTCGCCGCGGGCATGTCGCGGCTGCTCGACGCGGCGCCCGCCGACGCGCGCGCGTGCCTCGCGGCGCAGCGCGGGCGCATCGCCGACCGCAACTCGTGCCGCGGGCCGTGGACGCCGTCGCTCGACTTCCAGGTGAACCTGCGCCCGGGGGGCGCGGGGCTCGACCGCCGGCTCACGCTGTCGCTCATCGCCGTGAACACGCTCGGCGGCCTCGACCAGCTCCTGCACGGCGCGGAGGGCCTGCGCGGCTGGGGGCAGCCCGCGCGCGCCGACCCGACGCTGCTGTACGTGCGCGGCTTCGACCCGGCGCGGCAGCGCTTCGTCTATCAGGTGAACGAGCGCTTCGGCGACACGCGCGGCGCGCGCACGGCCGTTCGCGCGCCGTTCCAGGTGGCGCTCCAGGCGCGCCTCACGGTGGGCCCCGACCAGGCGCGCGACCGCATCCGCCAGATCTTCGGCGGGCAGGGCGGGCAGGGGGCGGCCGGGCGCGCCGGCGGGCCCGCCGGTCCCGGCGCGGGCGGGCAGGCAGGCGGCATCGCGCGCCTGCTGCGCCTCCCCAACCCGATCGACTCGCTCCTGGCCTACCGCGACTCGCTCGCGCTCACCGACGCGCAGGTGGCGCAGCTCACGCCCATTCGCGACACGCTCGCCGCGAAGGTGGACGCGCTCGCCGAGGGCGCGATGAAGGAGATGCAGAAGGCGTCGCAGAGCCTCGACCCGCTGAGCACGTTCGCGCAGCTCCGCCCGCGCATTCAGGAAGGGCGCACGATGGTACAGCAGGCGCTCGACGCGGCGGAGAAGGTGCTGACGCCGGAGCAGTGGGCGAAGGTGCCCGAGCGCGTGAAGCGGCCGATGCGGGGGCTGGACAGGATGATGGGGGCGCCGGGGAGGCCCTGACACACGGCCCGCGGCCCGCGGCCCGCGGCCGTACGTCAGGCGCTGCGCGTCGCGCTCTCCATCATCCCCAACACCTCCTCCACCGTCGCCTTCCCGCGGTCGCGCGCGTACCACTTCCGCACCTCGCGGTATCGCGTCGCCTTGTCGAGCGACTGGCCCTCGCCGAGGACCCACTGCTGCAGCGCGCGGGGGCGCGGGCCCCACCAGGCGCGCTCGCGGTACTCGGCGTCGAGCAGGATGGCCACGGGGATGGAGCGCGCGCCGTTCGTGAGGTGCGCGTCCATGAGGTCCGGGTTGGCGTCGCGGCCGAGGACGCGGAGGTCGAGGTTCGGGGCGTCGGCGGCGAGGCGCGCGAGGACCGGCACCGTGTTCACCGCGTCGCCACACCAGTCCTCGTTGAGCACGAGGAGGTGCCAGGCGCCGCCCACGCGCGCGGCACGCTCCGCGGCGCGCTCGGGAAGGCGGACGCCGCCCCACAGTGCCCGCCAGAGCTCCTGGTTCACCTGCGCGGCGGCGACGAACTCGTCGAACGTCTGGGCGGCGAGGTAGCGCTCCCGGAGGGCCATGTCACGAAGATAGCGCGCCGACGCACGAGCGGTTCCGGTTGCCCCGCGCGCCGCGCCCCGCCACTCTACACCCATGGCCGGCGACGACGACAAGGTCCGCCTCGACAAGTGGCTGTGGGCGGCGCGCTTCTACAAGACGCGCTCCCTCGCCACCGAGGCCGTGAACGGCGGGAAGGTGGAGCTGAACGGCGAGCGCGCGAAGCCCGCGAAGCTCGTGAAGGCGGGCGACGTGCTGCGCATCCGCATCGAGCAGTTCGAGCACGTCGTGACGGTGCTCGACGTGGCGGAGCGGCGCGGCTCGGCGGCCGTGGCGGCGGGGCTGTTCGAGGAGACGGAGGACAGCAAGCAGCGGCGCGAGAAGCTCCGCGAGCAGATGCGCTACACGCATGCGCTCTTCGTGCAGGACGCCGGCAAGCCCTCGAAGAAGGACCGCCGCGACATCGATCGGCTCAGGAAGCGCGGGGACTGACGGGCGTCACTCGCCGGGCTCGAGTCCGGTCAGCAGCGCGGTGAGCAGGACGACCAGCGCGGACGCCGCGAGCTCGAGCGCCGAGGTCCTCCGCAGGCGGTCCGCGGCCGCGCTCTCGGGAAGGTCCGGGAGCACGCGCCGCCAGTTGTACGCGCCCACCGCCGCGACCAGTCCCACCGCGGCCACCTTGAGGAGCAGCGTGCGGCCGTAGCGCGTCGTCCAGAGGTTGGACAGGCTGCCCATGTGGATCGCGCCGCTCGCGACGCCGCTCAGCGCGATCACCGACGCGAACACGAGCGCCAGCGGCGAGAACGCACCGACCATGACGGCGACGAAATGGCCACGCCGCTCGCCGGCGAGCCGCGCGGCCGGCAGACCCGCGAGCGCGAGCAGGAGGAGCGTCCCCATCCAGCCGCCGGCGCCGAGGACGTGGAAGCCGTCGGCGGCGATGGCGACGGGCGCGAGGCGGCCCATGGCGGCCGCGTGCCCCGTGAGCGCCGGCGAGAACGCGAGCGCCGCGGCGGCGACCGCCGCGAGCCCCCACGCGCGGCTGCCCTCCCGCGCTCCGCGGGCGCGCACGAAGGCCAGCGCGGCGACGACGGTGGCCGCCGCCTGGAGCAGCCAGCCGAGCCCCCAGCGCGTCTGCGTCAGCACGTCGCCGACGCCGGCGGCGCCCTCGGGCCCGAGGAGCGAGCGCGACTCCTGGAGGAGGCGGCCGACGTTCGCCGCGGCG
>JBJMNJ010000118.1:0-8613 GCA_045804325.1 Gemmatimonadaceae bacterium | reverse complement strand
AGCGGATCAGCCGCGCGAAAGGGAGCATCCGGGCGTCCGGCGTCCCGTTCGCCCTCCCCACCGACGCCGAGCGCGCCGAGAGGCTGGGCGCGGTGCTGCACGTGCTCTATCTGATCTTCAACGAGGGCTACGTGAGCACGGCCGGCCCGTCGCTGCGCCGTGCGGACCTCTCGAACGAGGCGATTCGCCTCACGCGCGTGCTGCGCACGCTGCTGTCCGACGACGCCGAGGTGACGGGGCTGCTCGCGCTGATGCTGCTCACCGACGCGCGCCGTGCCGCACGCACCGGGATGCAGGGCGAGCTCGTCCCGCTCGACGAGCAGGATCGCGCGCTCTGGGACCGCGAGATGATCGCGGAAGGGACCGCGCTCGTGAGCGAGGCGCTGGCGGGCGGCCCGGCCGGCGCGTACGCGCTCCAGGCAGCCGTCGCCGCGCTCCACGACGAGGCGCCGAGCGTGGAGGACACGGACTGGCCGCAGATCCTCGCGCTGTACGAGGAGCTCGAGCGCCTCACCGACAACCCGATGGTGCGCCTGAGCCGCGCGGTCGCCGCGGCCATGGTGCACGGGCCGGCCGAGGGGCTCGCGCAGCTCGACGCGCTCGAGCGGGACGAGCGCGTGGCGGGGCACTATCGCCTCGACGCCGTGCGCGCGCACCTTCACGAGCGTGCGGGCGACCGGGCGCGCGCGCTCGCGCACTACCAGGCAGCGGCCGAGGGCACCGCGAGCCTCCCCGAGCGCGACTACCTCCTCACCCGCGCCGCGCGCCTCGTGGCGCCTCCGGCGCCGCCCCCGGCTCCGGGCCCTCGGCTCTCGGCCGCAGCGCAGCCGAGGACCGAGGATTGAGAGATCTTTCAAGACGGTTCATGCGGAGCATCCATGTCATCATCGCCGCGACTGCCCTGCTCGCGGGGTGCGCGCCGCGCAATGTCATGAGCGACACGCCCGCCGCGCGCGAGGGCTACGTCGCGACCCCGGACTCGCTCCGCCTCTACTACCGCGTCGTGGGGAGTGGGCCCGACACCATCGTCGCGCTGCACGGCGGCCCCGGCGTGGACCTCGAGAGCATCGCGGGCGACCTCGCGCCGCTCGCCGCGCGGCACACGGTGATCTACTACGACCAGCGCGGCGCGGGGCGCTCCGACCTCCCGGCCGACACGGCGCGCCTCGGCGCCCGGCAGCAGGTGGAGGACCTGGAGGCGGTGCGGCGGCACTTCGGGCTCGGGCGCATGGCACTCGTGGCGCATTCGTACGGACCGCTGCTCGCGGCGAGCTACGCCATCGCGCACCCGGACCGCGTGCGCGCCATGGTGTTCTTCGGCCCCGTGCCGCCGCGCCGCGGAGACTTCTTCGCCCGCTTCATCGCCAACATGAGCACCCGGCTCGACTCGGCGGCGCAGCGGCGCATGGCCGACGCGCTCCGCCGCCTCGCGGACTCGGCAGCCGGCCCGGCCGACATCCGTCGGGCGTGTCGCGACTACTGGACTCTCGCGCTCGCGCCGCGGCTGTTCGAGGGCGCGGGCGGCGTCTCGCGGATCCGCTCGGACCTCTGCGCGTCCGACCCGCGCGGCATCCGCTACGGCCTCCTCACGACGAACCCGGTCGTCTTCGCCTCGTACGGCGACTGGGACCTGCGCCCGGCACTGCGCGAGCTCCGCGTGCCGACGCTCGTCGTGCACGGCGAGGCGGACGCGATCCCGATGGAGCTCGTGGAGGAGTGGGGCAGCGCGATCCCGGGCGCCCGCGTGCTCCGCGTCCCCCGCGCCGCGCACTTCCCGCACGCGGAGCGGCCAGAGCTCGTGTGGCCGGAGGTGGAGCGCTTCCTTTCCGAAGGCCGGTAGGTCCAAATCACTTGCCCTTGCCGGCACCGGCACGTCAGGCGAGCGCCGGCTCCGGCGCGGGGACCCTGCTCCCCGCCGAGAGCCGCCGCTCTCTTGCCCACAGGAACAGCGGCAGCGTGCCGCCGAGACCGAAGAGCGCGAGCGGGACGTAGAAACGCCACAGTCCGCGCATCCCCACGCGCCGCGCCTCGACGGTCATCCAGACGGCGGCCGTGGTGACTGCCGCCGCGAGATCGAGCGCGAACGCGGTGCTCGTTCGGTTCGCGAACAGCTCGGCGACCGTGCGCGCCGGCTGCGTCCAGAAGAGCAGGTTCCCGGTGGCCACCGACTCGGCGATCATGGGCACCCCCGGGAGAAGGAACCCGACGGCGGCGAGCGCGAGGTAGACGGCTTCGAGCGCGGGGCGGCGTGGGGCGGTCATGGGATCCTCACCGTGAAGGGGCGTTCGTGGCGCGCCGCGCGGGGGGCAGCTCCTCCGTGGCGAACGCGCCGAGCAGAGTCCAGAGCGCGTCGAGGGGCCCGTCGACCTCGATACCGGCGGGGGCGCTGCGCCCGCGCGGGGGCGGCTCGAGGAAGAGGCGAGCGACGGCCATCCCGGTGCCGCGCACGCGCACGTCGGGCGACGGCGCCTCCCCGCGCGCGATCTCGGCCGTGTCGGGGGAGAGGACGACGCGGTACGGCACGCCGTCCGCCACGACCTCGGCGCGCAGCGTCACCCCGCCGCGGTAGCGCCGGCGCAGCGCGACGAGGAGGAACTCGATGCTGCGCAGCTCGCCACGGGCGGGCGCCTTCATCCACTGCCATCCCCAGCTCCCGAGCGCGTGTACCGCCGGCTCGAGGCCGGCGCCGAGCGGCGTGAGCCGGTACGCGTGGCCGTCGGCGGCCGCGGCGCCGCGCACGCGCTCGATCAGGCCGGCGTCCTCCATCTCGCGCAGGCGCTTCGCGAGGAGGTTCGTGGTGATCCCGGGCAGCCCGCGGAGCAGCTCCGAGTAGCGCAGGGGCCCGAGGAGCAGGTTGCGGACGACGAGCATCGTCCAGCGCTCGCCGACGACGTCGAGCGACCTGGCGAGCCCGCAATACTGGTTGTAGGAGCGACGGGGCACGTGAAACTCACAGTCTTGACAGTGCGTACTTTACTTTATAATAGTACCGCCGTCAACTCCCCTTCGATCGAGGACCACCGCATGACCGCCGTCCTCTCGGCCGCCGCCGACATCCCCGCTGGCTCGCCCGCGCTCCGCGCCTCCTTCGTGGCGCTCGCCGCCGCCGTCGCCGCGCTGTTCGCCGCCGGCATCCACTGGTCGTCGCTGCGCACGGGGCTCCCGCGCGCGGCCGCCGCCCGCCGCGCCGCGCTGGCCGCCGCGGTCGCCGCCGCGTGGATGGCCGCCACCGCGCTGGCGGCCGCGCGCGGCGCGCTCCACTTCGAGCCGCCGCCCACCATGCTGGTGGTCGTGCTCCTCGGGCCCGCCATCGCGCTCGCCGTCGCGCTCTCGCCCGTGGGCCGGCGGCTCGCGCTCGGCCTCCCCGTCGCCGCGCTCGTCGGCTTCCAGGGCTTCCGCGTCGCGGTCGAGACCCTGCTGCACCGGGCGTACGTCGAGGGGCTCATGCCCGTGCAGATGAGCTGGTCCGGCCGCAACTTCGACGTCGTCAGCGGCGTCACCGCGCTCGCGCTCGGCGCCTGGCTCGCCACCGGCGAGCGGCGCGCCGCCTGGCGGGTCGTGCTCCTCTGGAACACGCTCGGCGCCGCGCTCCTCGCCAACATCCTCGGCGTCGCGATGCTCTCGGCGCCCACGCCCTTTCGCGCCTTCTCCAACGAGCCCGCGAACGTCTGGATCACGCGCGCGCCGTGGGTGTGGCTGCCCGCGGTGATGGTGCTCGCGGCGGTCATGGGGCACGCGCTCGTCTACCGGCGCCTGTGGCTGGAGGCGCGCGCCGGCGGCCGCGTGCCCGCCTCCCGCTCCGCGGCCGCGCTCGCGATGCTCGCCGTGATCGCCGCGCTCGGCTGCGCCGATCCCGCGGCCCCCGCCACAGGCGACGGCAGCCTCGCGGGGACCGTGACGCTGCTCGGTCCCGGCGGCCCGACGAGCCCGGCCGGCGTGCGGGTCTTCCTCTTCGACTCGCTGGAGGACCTGGACGCACGTGCCCCGGCGTACGAGACGGCGCTCGAGCGCGCCCCCGGCGCGGCGCGCACCTACGGCTTCGAGTTCGCGGGCGTGGCGGCCGGGGAGTACTACGTGCTCGCGTGCTTCGACTTCGGCTGCGGCGAGTACCGCTCGACGGACACGGGCGAGCTCCTCCGCGTGCGGGTGCGCGCGGCGCGCGCGTCGCGGCTGGAGTTCGGGCTCTGAGTGGAACGGCACCCCGGGTCTCGGCCGCGGGCGAGCGGCCGAGACCCGGGAGCCGTCACTCGTACCGCAGCGCCTCCGTCGGTTGCACGCGGAGCGCGCGGCGCGTCGGGACGATGCACGCGAGCAGGCAGATCGCGAGCATGACGAGCGAGTACGCGACGAGGACGGCGACCGCCTTGATCGAGAGCAGGCGTCCCTCTGCGCCGGCGAGGAGCGCACCGAGCAGCGCGGCGCCCGTGAAGACGCCGAGCAGCACTTGCGCGAGCGGCCGCCGGAAGATCGCGAGCGCGAGGCGCCGCGGGCTCGCGCCGAGGGCGATGCGGATGCCGATCTCGCGCGTGCGGCGCGCCACGGTGAACGACATCACCGAGTAGATCCCCGCGAGCGAGAGGACCAGCGCGATGCCCGTGAACACCACCAGCAGCCGGAACCAGAACGAGAGGAAGTAGAGCTCCGTGTCGCTGATCTCGGTGAGGCGCTTCGGCTCGTACACGCGGAACGTCGGGTCCACCGCGGCGGTGTACGCCCGGAGCTTCGGGATGAACGCCGACGGCTCGCCGCGCACGTGCAGCGCGACGTGCGCGGGGTAGACGCCTCCCGCGGGCACCGGGTGGTAGATCGCCGCGACCTTCGGGTCCCCGTCGGAGGACGCCTGCGCCACGGTGCCGAGGTCGTGCACGACGCCGACGATCTCGAACCACGGCACGTTCGGGTTGCCGAGGCCGCGAGCGTCCCACTCCTCCATCGTGCGGTAGCGGATGCGGCGCCCGATCGGGTTGCGGCCGCCGAGCACGCGCTTCACGAAGGACTCGTTCACGATCACCGGGCCGCCGCGCGCGTCGGGCGGGACGGGCTGCCCTTCCTCGACGGCCACCGGGCCGCGCCCGGCCTCGTGCTCCGCCGGCGTGAAGTCGCGGCCGACGAGGATGGGCGTCTGGAGCGCGTGGAAGAACCCCGGGCCCACCAGCGCGTCGCTCACGCGGTACGCGGGGTAGTCCGGGTGGAGCGGCGCCGCGCCCCCCTCGTCCACGTCCACGAGGCGGTGCGGGTGGTACATGCGCGGCAGGCGCTGCGCGGACGTGACGCCGATGACGGCCGGATCGCTCGCGAGGCGCCGCTCGAGCTCCTGGTACGCCTGACGATAGCGCGCGAGGAACGCGGCGCGCGACGTGTCCGCCGCCTTCCCCTCCGGCGTCTCGCGGTCCATCTCGAGGCGAAGCGTCAGGTACTCGCGCTCGGGGAAGCCGAGGTCGATCGACTCGATGGCCAGGACGTCGCGGCGGACGGCCCACGTCGCCACCGGGAGCGCGACGGTCACCGCGATCTGGGCGACGATCACCGCCGTCCACACGCCGCCGAAGCGGAGCCCGCCGCCGCCGGCGCCGAGCGACTTGAGGCGCGCGCCGAGGCCGCGCGTCACCTTGAGCGCGGGCATGACGCCGGCGATGACGGCGCCGAGCACGGTGAGGACGAGCGCGTAGAAGACGGTGAGCGGCGAGAGCCCCGCGTGGAACCAGAACGCGAGCGGCCGCCCGTCGTTCGCCGCGGCCTGCGCCACGCTCAGCGCCCAGCGGATCCCGGCGCTCGCCGCGAGCAGCCCCACCGCCGCGGCCACCCCGCCCAGCACGAGCGCCTCGGCGAAGAGCTGCGTGACGATGCGCGAGCGGCTCGCGCCGAGCGCGGTGCGCACGACGATCTCGGCCTCGCGCGTCGCGGCGCGCGCGAACATCAGGAGCGCGACGTTGGCGCACACGAGCACGAGCAGCAGCAGGATCGGGACGTTCCAGAGCAGCGCCGCGATGCGGACGATCCCGCGCGTGTCGATGACCGACTGCGCGTAGGGGAGCACCTGCGGGCGGAGGTGCTCGTGCGTCTCCTCGTGCTCCGCCGCGGTGCGGCGGCCCATCGTCTCGAGCTCCGCGCGGGCGTCGGCCATGGACGCGCCGGCGGCGAGGCGGCCGAAGACGCGGAGCTCCGGGCCCTGGCGCGGCCGGTGCTCGAGGGCGTTCAGGCGGAGCGGCGTCCAGAAGCCATGCGCGACGGGAAACTTGAAGGCGGGCGGCATGACGCCGACGATCGTCACCGGCTCGGCGCCGAGCCGCACGGTGCGGCCCACGACGCCCGAGTCGGCGCCGAAGCGGCGGGTCCACAGCTCGTGGCCGATGACGGCGACGGCGGGCGCGCCCGGCTGCTCGTCGCGGTCCACCAGCCCGCGCCCGAGCATCGCGGGGATGCGCGCGACGCGGAACGCCGACGCGCTGATCTCGGCCACGGGCACCGGCTCGCCCACCGTGCCCTGCACGATGAGGTTGCGCGGGATGGTGCGGAACGCCCCGAGGTCCTCGACGGACTTCACCGACTCGCGCCACCGCGCGAAGTCGTGGAGGAGATGCGGCTCGGCGCGGCTGCGCTGCGCGTCCCACAGGAGGATGCCCACCACGCGCTCGCCCTCGACGAGCGGGAGGCGCGGGCGGACGAGCTGCATGCCGATCTCGAACGTGCCGGCGCCCACCCAGATGGCGAACGCCATCGCGAAGCCGCCGATGAGCGTGAGCCCCGGGTACCGCGCGAGCATGCGGAAGCCGAGCTTGAAGTCGAGCCAGGAGACGAAGACGCGGTCCACGGGGACGAGCCCGCGCGCGGCGCGGCCCTCGTCCTTGAAGCGCTCGGGGTTCCCGAACTCGACGCGCGCTTGGCGCAGCGCCTCGTGGGGCGCGAGGCCCGTGCGCTCGAGGTCGCGGGCGCGGAGGTAGATGTGGTGGGCGAACTCGTCGTCCATCTCCGCCTGCAACCGCGCCCCACTGCGCGCCCCGGACCAGAGCGAGCGCACCCGCGCGACGAGCTCAGAAAGCATCAGACCTCCGATGAAGCGTACCGCCGGCCGTGAGTCAGCCGCCGAGAGCCGAGAGCCGAGAGCCGAGAGCGGCTCTATTCCGCGCGCAGCGCTTCTGTCGGTTGCACCGCGAGTGCGCGCCGCGTGGGAATCACGCAGGCGAGCAGGCACACCGCCAGCATGAGCGCGGCGTAGCCGAGGAGCAGCGCGCCCTGGACGAGCCTGAGCTCGTTGCCATAGACGAGGAAGAGGAGCGCGCCGACGAGCACCGCGCCGCCGAGGATGCCGAGCGAGACCTGCGTGAGCGGCCGCCGGAAGATCGCGGTGACGACGCGGCGCGGGCTCGCGCCGAGCGCCACGCGCACGCCGATCTCCCGCGTGCGACGCGCGACCGTGAACGCCATCACGGCGTAGATGCTGGCGAGCGAGAGCGCGAGCGCGACGAAACTCAGCGCCAGCAGCACCTGGAACCACATGTCCACGATCTCGAGGTCCCCGAGGTTGACGAGGTCGAGACGGGCGACGTCGGAGAGACGGAGCGCCGGCTCCGCGGCCGTGACGAGCGCGCGCAGCCGCGGGGCGAACGGCATCGGGTCCCCCCGGAGGTGCACGGCGATCGCTCCCGGATACGCGCCGGACGCCGGCACGGCGTGGTAGATGCCCGAGATCTTCGGGTCGTCCTCGCCCGAGGTGCCGAGGTCCGGTACGACGCCGACGATCTCGTACCAGGGTCCGGGCTGCCGCGGCGCAGCGTCCTGGGCGTCGAGCTGCACGTAGCGCAGGCGCCTGCCGAGCGGGTTGCGGTCGCCGAGCACGCGCCGCACGAACGAGCGGTTCACCACGACGAGGTGGCGCGCGGTGTCCGCGTCGGCGGGCCCGAAGCCGCGCCCGGCGACGGCGGGCGCGCCGAGCACGTCGAAGTAGTCCGCCGCGACGCGCACGGAGCTCACACGGTACGCCGGGAAGTCCCCGTCGAGTGGCGCGGCGCCGCCGGCGTCCACCTCGATCATGCGCGCCTGGTGGAACATGCGCGGCAGGCTGCTCGCGTACGTTACGCCCCGCACAGCGGGGTCGGCGGACAGACGCCGGCGCAGCTCCGCGTACGCCGCGTCGAATCGTGCGAGGTGGGCGGCCTGCGAGGTGTCCGCGCCGCCGAGGGACGGCGTGTCGCGGTCCATCTCGAGGCGCGCCGCAAGGAACTCGTGCGCGGGCAGCGGCACGGACATCTCCCGCGTCTGCATGCCGGCGACGCGCACGAAGAAGGCGGTGACGGGGAACGCGACCGTGACGGCAACCTGGGTGACGATCACGGCCGTCCACACGCCGCCGAAGCGCGGCCCACCGCCGCCCGCCGTGACGCGCCGCAGCCGCGCGTCGAGCCCGCCGGCGGTGATCTTGAGCGCCGGGAGCACGCCCGCCACTGCGGCCCCGACGAGGGCGAGCAGCCCCGCGTACACCGCCGTGCTCGGCGAGAGCGACGCGTGGTACCAGAAGGGGAGGTTCCCCTCGCTGCCCGTGGCGTGCGCGACGACCCACGCGTGGGCGGCGCGCGCCGCCGGCAGCGCGACGGCGAGCCCGACGCCCGACAGCAC
>JBJMNJ010000117.1:0-12658 GCA_045804325.1 Gemmatimonadaceae bacterium | reverse complement strand
GTGTCGGATGACGGCACGGTGGCGGCATTCCCAGGGCGGCCCGCGCGATCCGCCGTAGTTCAGGCGCCGGGATGCCGGACCGTGCCGGGGTGTTTCGACACCCGATTCGACACCATCCGCATCGCGGCGAGAGAGCCCGTGCATGGACGCTCCGGCGCGATTGCTGGAGAGCTACCGGCTGCCGCTTCGACTGGCGCGGGTCTCGCGACCGATCCATAGCACTATGAGATCGGCGATCTGAAGGTTGTTGCGGTCCATCACGAGCACATGACTGTTCCCGCGGATGCCGCGGTGTTCGTGAGCCACGAGCCGCTCGACGTCGCCGCCGAAGGGTTCGACGCGGGCGTGCGACTGGGCGAGCCGATCGACCGGGACCTGATCGCCGTTCCTGTCACGGGCGACCTGCGGCTCGTCGTTGTGGGCGCACCGGCCTACTTCGCGCGGCACCCGACTCCGAAGCACCCGCGCGACCTCGCCGAGTAGGATCGCGCAGTCGACTCCTGCCATCGCTCGCGCGTTATGGAGCGCGTCTCCCCAATGAGGTGGTGGGTGGCACGATGGTAATCGGCGCACGCAGTGCGCTCACCGGGCGGCCGCGCTCGATGACCGTCATGTCCAGCATCAACTCACCGGTTCCGACTGGCGTCAGCTCGTAGTCGGCGATCATTCCCGGCCGCACGGTCACCCGCGCCGGCGTGAGGGGCTCTGGGGCGCCGGTCAGCTCGGCGCCGTCACGCGCGAGCAGGCGCCAGCGCACCGTCTCGCTCCCGCTCAGGATGGCGATGTCGGCCGCGCCGTTGCCGGTGATGCCGATGAGTCGCAGTCGGTGCGGCTTGCCGGCGGTCAGCGTCAAGCGCGGGGTGAGCGTTCCGTTCACGAAGAAGCCGCGGCGCTCTCCGGGCCGTAGCGGCCCGGCGTCCGACACCAGGAGGACCTTGTCCGCGAGGGTGTCGAGCGCGGCCGGGTCGTCGAGCACGAGCAGCGGCCCGTGAAGGCCTGAGGCCAGCTCCTCCCCCTCCTCGCCGTGGACGTGGTACATGAAGGTCCCCGCGCGCGGCGGCGTCAGGCGCACGACGAACGAATCGCCCGGCGCGATTGCGGGGGCGACGTTCCCCGCCGAGCCGCTCCAGTCGCCGACGCCGTCGAAGTAGCTATCGAGTTCCAGACCGTGCCAGTGCACGGACAGCGGCACCGTCAGGTGGTTGAACACGGTGATCCGCACCGGCTCGCCGCGGCGCAGGATGATCGGCGAGCCCGGGAAGCGCACCGAGTCGCGCGCCGGCTCGCGGTCGTCCTCCTGGAGCACGAAGCCGTAGCCGGGGGCGCCGTTCGCGAACACGCCGGGGCGTTGGTTCGCGAACAGCCGCAACGAGCGCCGGGGCGCCGCGCCACGCGCGCCGCGAGCGTCTCGCCGGCCCGCCACCCCGCGGCCTCTCGCGGCCGGCCTCACCTGCACACCGACGATCAGCCCGGACATGCCGTCGGTGGCGTGGTTGGTGTGACTCGCGTCTGTCGGACTGTGCTCCGCGCCGTGCTCGCTGTCGCCCGCGGGCCGTGGTCGCGCGCCCAGGTCCGCCAGGGCTGCGTTCGCCGAGTCGGACATCCGGCCGAGTTGCTGCCGGGTGGACATGTGCGCGATCAGGTGGCAGTGGAACAGCCAGTTGCCGGGGCGGTCGGCGAGCCAGCTCAGGCGCATCGTCTGGCCGTTGGTCAGCGCTTCGGTGACGACCGTCCGCGATCTGGCGAGCGTGGTATCCTCGGAGAGTGTTCCCCTGGCGTCTACGCGGAAGTAGAACCCGTGCAGGTGCAGCGGGTGGGGGAGGGACCCGAGGTTGATGACGCGCCAGTGCACGCTGTCCCCCTCGGCATATGAGAGCTGCTCCGTGTGCGGCCATGATTTTCCGTTCACCGCGTTGACGAAGAAGAGGGCTCGCCGCGGGGCCGTGTCGCCGGCCACGACGACCGATACGGTCCAACGCGTGAGGACCATCACCCGGTCGCGCGGGACGTCCGGCGCGTTCGTCGGATCCACGATCAGGGCGCCGAGCAGCTGACTTTCGTCGCGCGGCGGCCCATCCGCGGGCGTGCGGACCAGCCGGGGCACGAGCGTCACGCTGTAGGCGTACGTGCCGGGCGCGGTGACGGTGAATGCGAACTCGCGCGCCGAGTCCGGCGCCAGCTCGACGCCCGGGTGTCGGGCGGCCGGACGGTCATGGAGCCCTCGCACCCAGATTGTCCGACCGGCCGCGTTGCGTACGGAAACGCGCAGCACGGTGCCCGCTCGCACGCGGACGAGCGGGCCGGGAATGGATGGCTGCTTCCCCGCCTCGGCGAAGGCGAGCACCGGGAGCGCGCAGCCGGTCTCTGCCTCGGGGTACCAGGCCGACGGCGCCGCGACGAGCGAGAGGAACAGCGTGTCGCCGCGACGCACGCCGGCGGACGTCCGGTTGTCGTTGGCCGTCGCGCGGGGTCCAGGTGCGGGTGGCAGATGCGCGCACGGGTTGGCGACTCCGACCGGAGGGCGCGGCGCGACAGCAGACGCCAGCAGCAAGGGGATCGACAGGGCAACCGTCACAGCGCGCATCACCGCCTCCATCTCGGATGGACATGCCGACCCACCCGGCCCTCGGTTCGCCGGACATTGCCCGGTCGGGCGTGCGGGCCTACCGTAGTTGCGAGGCAAGCTGACGACGCCGCGTTATCTCATCGCTTCGGGAGCGTCACCTGCCGGATAACGGCCTCTCCCCATCGCCCGCGGCGGTCACCCCCGCCGTCGCCTCGGCCGTTCAGTTCCACGCCCTGGGTCCACTCGACCTGCAGCGGGCGGGGGGTGGAGAGCTGCGCGCGCTGCTCGTCCAGCCGAAGCGGCTGGCGCTCTTCGCCTATCTGGCGCTGGCCAATCCGCCAAGACTTCACCGGCGCGATTCGCTCCTCGCCCTCTTCTGGCCGGAGTCGAGCGACGCGCAGGCGCGCCGCGCCCTTCGCCAGGCGCTCCACTTCCTTCGGCAGACTCTGGGAGCCGGGGTACTGGTGGGCCGCGGCGACGAGGAGGTCGGCGTCGTGGCGGCCGCCGTCTGGTGCGACGTCCGGGCGTTCGAGCACGCGCTCGACGCGGGGCACCTCGACGAGGCGCTCGCGCTCTACCGCGGAGAGTTGCTGGAGGGCTTTCACGTTGCGGGAGTGGCGCCGGAGCTCGCCCACTGGCTGGACGCCGAGCGGGCGCGGCTGCGCGCCCATGCAGTCCGCGCCGCGTCGACGCTGGCGGAGCGAGCGGAGCGCGACGGCAACCAGCCGCTCGCCGTTCAGCGGCTGCGCGACGTACTGCGCCTCGACCCCGGCGCTGAGGGGGCGCTGCGGCGGCTCATGCCCCTGCTCGACCGGATGGGCGACCGCGCCGGCGCGCTCCGCGCGTACGACGACTTCGTCCGCCGGCTCGCCGCCGAGGTCGAGGCCGAGCCGACGCCGGAGACGGCGGCGCTCGCGGAGCGGATTCGGGCCGGGCGCGGGGAGGCGGCGCCGGCTGCGAGCGTCGCTGCCGGTCCCGCCGCGGCCGCGCCGCCGCTCTCGGCACCGCCGCCGTCGCACGAGACCCGGCGCTCCACACCGCTTCGGCTGCCATCCGACCCCGCTGGGCGCGGTCGTCGCAGCCATCGGATAGCCTATCGCGCCGCCGCGACGGTGCTGGCGATCGTCGCGGCCGCCGTCATCGCACCTCGGGCCGGGTGGTGGCCGCGTGAAGCGTCGCCCGGTGCGGGCATGGTGCTCGCGGTCGGCGCCGTCGAGGACCGGACGGGTGCCGATCCGTTAGGCGCGGCGGGCGTCCTCCGCGACCTCCTCGCCACCGACCTGGCGCGCGTGCCCGGCGTGACCGTCGTGAGCCCGACGCGCATGCAGCAATTGCTGGCGAGGCTCGCCGGCGGGGCGGAGACCCGCGCCGCGCTGGCCGAGGCCGCGCGGAGCGCGGGGGCGACGGAGGTGCTCGAGGGAGAGCTCTACCGCCGCGCGCCCGGGGTGCTGCGGCTCGACGTGCGCCGCGTGGGCATCGCCGACGGCGTGATCCGCCGTGCGTACTCCGCGGAGGGCCGCGACCTGTTCGCGCTCGTCGAGCGGCTGAGCGGCCAGCTCGCGTCGGAGGTCGGGCAGCCGCCTCCGTCGCCGTCGCTCGCCAGCCTGACGACGACGTCGCTCGTCGCGCGGCGGTTTTACGAGGAGGGGGTCCGCGCGTACTACAAGCAGGACGCGGCGGGGGCGCTGCGGCTCTTCCGCACCGCGCTCGCCGAGGACTCCACCTTCGCCATCGCCGCCCACTTCGCGTCGCGCGCGGCCGCCGTCGCCGAGGGGGGCGCCAGCGGCATGCGCTACGCCGCGCAGGCGGTGCGCATGTCGCGTCACGCGACCGAGCGCGAGCGGCTGCTCATCGCCACGGGGTGGGCGTCGGCGACCAACAGTCCGTCGATCGTTGCGCTGGCGGAGTCGCTTGCCCGGCGGTTTCCCTCCGAACCCGACGCGGAGGACGCGCTGGGCAACGCACTGCACTGGTCCGGCGACTTCCTGGGGGCGGCGGCGCACTTCCGGCGCGCGGTGGAGCTCGACTCGGCCGCCCTCGCCGCGGCGACGGACGACGCGCCAGTCGGTCCCCCGTGCGCGGGGTGCGAGGCCATCGGGCACCTGGTGGCGGCGTATCAGTTCTCCGACTCGCTGCCGGCCGCGGAACGCGCGGCGCGCGAGTGGATCCGGCGGCGGCCGCGCTCCACGAACGCGTGGGCGAACCTGGCCGTGACGCTCTCCGGGGAGGGGCGCTGGCGGGAGGCACTCGAGGCGCTGCGGACGCGCGATACGCTCTACGCGGGCGACCCGCCCGACAACGTCGAGCTGCGGCTGTTCCTGGCCTTGAAGTCTGGTGACTTCGCCGGCGCGGACGCGCTGCTGGCCGAGCGGGTGCGCGACGGCGCGCGCCCCGCGCGGATCGCGGCGCTCTGGTGGCAGGTGATCAGCTTCCGGAACCAGGGCCGGCTGGAGGAAGCCCTGCGGGCGGCGCGCGGCTTCAACGTCGATGGCGGGGGCCCGCCGATTCCGGAGGCGCAGGTGCTGTTCGAGCTCGGGCGGCCGCTCGAAGCGGCTGCGCGGTTCGATGCGGCGATCGCGCTCGCCCAGCCCCCGTCCGCGCCGGCCGGTGCGCCCGACTCGGCGCTCGGCCAGAAAGCGCGGCACTACGCCTGGCTCCTCACGCACGTCGGCGCCGCGTGCGCGGCCGCGGGCGACACTGTGCGCCTCGCGCGGCTCGCCGACTCCGTGGAGGCCTTCGGCGCGCAGGGCGCCTACGGTCGCGACCGCCGGCTCCACCACCACCTGTTCGGCCTCCTGCTGCTCGCCCGCCGCGATCGTGCGGGGGCGGCCGGGGAGCTCCGGCGCGCGATCTACTCGCCGACCTTCGGCTACACGCGCACGAACCTCGAGCTCGCCCGGGCGCTGATCACGTTAGGCAGGGCCCGCGAGGCGGCGGCCGTGCTCGCCCCGGCGCTCCGGGGGGACCTCGAGTCGTCCAACTACTACGTGACGCACGCCGAGCTGCACGAGGCGCTCGCCCAGGCCTACGAGGCCGCCGGCCAGCGCGACTCGGCGCGCGTCCATTTCGCCTGGGTGGCGAACGCCTGGCGCCGCGCCGACCCTCCGTTCCGCGAGCGCGCCGCACGGGCGCTCGCGAAGAGTCGGTAAGATTTCATCGCATGCCGCGCCTGGCGGCTGGCGCTCGGCGCAGACCGGTCTGACCCGCTACCTGCTTCATGCGGGCGGACAGGGAGACGCGGCGAACGGCGGGCGTCCGGCCCGCGTGTCGGATGACGGCACGGTGGGCGCCCCCGTGGGTCCGCGACCCTCTCAGCGTCGCTCATTTGCCAATCGGCGCCCCGCACGCCAGCTTCTCTCGCGCGCATGCTGAAAACCACTCCCTTCCATTCGCGTACCGCGCCGCTCGTCCAGGCGCAGACCTGGCGGCGCTGGGCTGGCCATCAGGTCGCGAGCGCCTACGAACCGCACCCGGACCGCGAATACGCGGCCGTGCGGAGCGCCGCCGCGCTGTTCGACGTCTCGCCGCTCAAGAAGTACGTGATTCGAGGCCTGCACGCCGCGCGACTCCTCGACCGCATGGTGACGCGCGACGTCACCAAGTGCGCCGTCGGCCAAGTGGTCTACACTCCCTGGTGCGACGCGCGTGGTAAGATCATCGACGATGGCACGATCAGCCGCCTCGACGAGACGACGTTCCGCCTGACGAGCGCCGAGCCCAACCTCCGCTGGCTCTGCCTCAACGCCGTCGGGCTCGACGTGAGAATCGACGAGGTCTCCGACCAGATCGGCGCGCTCGCGCTCCAGGGTCCGCTCTCGCGCGACATCCTGAACGCCGTGTCGCCCGCCGACCTCTCGACGCTCAGGTATTTCCGCCTGGTCCAGACGACCATCTGCGGCATTCCCGTCACCATCTCCCGCACCGGCTACACCGGCGACCTGGGCTACGAGATCTGGGTGTACGCGGAGCGCGCGGAGCCGCTCTGGGACGCGCTCATGGAGGCCGGTACTCCGTACGGAATCACGCCCGCCGGGATCTGGGCGCTCGACATCGCGCGCATCGAGGCCGGGCTCATCATGCTCGACGTCGATTACCACTCCGCGCACCGGGCCGTGATCCCGGACCAGCTCTCCTCTCCGCTCGAGCTCCACCTCGGCTGGACGGTCAGTACGGAGAAGGGTCCGTACAACGGCCGCCGCCCGCTGCGTGAGGAGAAGGCGCGCGGGTCTGCATGGGGATTCGTCGGCCTCGACGTCCGCTGGGAGTCGCTGGAGAAGATCTACGCCGAGCGGCACCTCCCGCCGCAGCTTCCCGCCGTCGCGTGGCGCACGAGCGCGCCGGTGTTCCGCGACGGCAAGCAGGTGGGCTACGCCACGAGCGGCTGCTGGTCGCCGCTCCTCAAGAAGTACCTCGCGCTCGCGCACATCACGGCACCGCACTTCGCGCCGGGGACCACCGTCCAGCTCGAGGTCACGGTGGAGCATCGACGCAAGCTCGCCGAGGCGGACGTCCGGGCACTTCCGTTCTACGATCCCGAGCGCAAGAAGAGATGACCGCGCCCGCGAGAGCCAACCATCGCTACGACGCCATCGTCATCGGCGGCGGGCACAACGGCCTCGTCGCCGCGGCGTATCTCGCGCGCGGCGGGCGCCGAACGGTCGTGCTCGAGCGCCGTCCACTCGTCGGCGGCGCGGCGGTGACCGAGGAGATCTTTCCCGGCTTCAAGTTCTCGGTGTTCTCGTACGTCGTCAGCCTGCTCCGCCCAGAGATCATCCGGGACCTCGACCTCCCACGGCACGGGCTCCAGATCCTGCCGCTCGAGAGCACCGTCACGCCGCTCGACGACGGCGACTACCTCGCGGGCTGGGCCGATCCGGACGAGACGCGAGCGGAGCTGGCCCGCCACTCGCCCCGCGATGCCGAGTCGATGGTCCTCTTCGGGCGCCTGATGCAGCACATGGCGCTCGCCGTGAAGCCGATCCTCGGCATGGTGCCTCCCGATCCCACCTCGCTCGCCCCCTCCGACCTCAAGGGGCTCGTGCGGCTCGGCGGCCACCTGCGGACGTTGGGCGCCGAGCGGTTTCACGCGCTGTACAAGCTGATGACGATGAGCAGCGCGGATTATCTCGACGAGTGGTTCGAGTTCGACCCGCTCAAGGCGACGAAGTCGGCCAGCGGGATCATCGGCACCTTTCTCGGGCCGCGATCCCCGGGGTCGGCGTACGTGCTCCTCCATCACTACATGGGGGAGATCGACGGCGCCTTTCGCGCCTGGGGATTCCAGAAGGGGGGCACGGGCGCGATCAGCGAGTCGATCGCCGGCGCGGCGCGCGCGTTCGGCGCGGAGATCCGGACGGACGCCGCCGTCGAGCGCGTGCTCGTGCGCGACGGACGCGCGACCGGCGTGGTGCTGGCGAACGGCGACGAGCTCGCCGCGCCCGTCGTCGTCTCGGGTCTCGATCCGAGGCGCACCTTTCTCGAGCTCCCCCCGCGCGAGGCGCTCCCGGATGATCTCGTGGAGACCGTGCAGCGATACAGGTTCCGCGGCTCGTCGGGCAAGGTGAACCTGGCCCTCAGCGGCCTGCCGGATTTCACGTGCATGCCGGGGGTCGGCCGCCATCTCAGAGGCGCGATCTCGATCAGCCCGAGCCTCGAGTACCTCGAGCGGGCCTACGACGACGCCAAGTACGGCCGCTTCTCGCGCCACCCGTACATGGACATCGTCATCCCGTCGATGATCGACCCCGGCATGGCGCCCCCCGGGAAGCACGTGATGAGCATCTTCGTCCAGTACGCTCCCTACCAGATAGACGGCGGCTGGACGGACGCCGCGCGCGAGGCGTTCGGCGACACCGTGGTGAAGACGGTGGCGCGCTACGCGCCGAATCTCGAGTCGCTCATCATCGGGCGGCAGGTACTCACGCCGGCCGACATCGAGCGCATCACCGGCCTCTCGGAGGGGAACATCTTCGCCGGCGAGCTCGCGCTGCAGCAGATGTTCTTCCTCCGTCCCGCGCAGAAGTGGGCGAACTACCGTACGCCCATTCGCGGCTACTGGCAATGCGGCGCCGGCACGCATCCGGGCGGCGGCATCATGGGCGCCTCCGGCCGCCTCGCGGCGCTCCAGATCCTGGGTCAGGGATGAGCGCGGCGAACGTGTTCGACGCCGTCGTCATCGGCGCAGGGACGAATGGCCTGGTCGCCGCGGTCGCACTCGCCAGGGCCGGACGCACCGTCGTGGTGCTCGAGCGCGCGCCCGGCGTCGGCGGGCTGCACGCGCCGCGCGAGATCGCGCCGGGGTTCCGGGCTCCGTTGGGCGCCGACGCGGGCTGGCTCCCGCCGCGTGTCGCGCGGAGCATCGGACTCGCCGCACCG
This sequence comes from Gemmatimonadaceae bacterium, assembly GCA_045804325.1. Classification (GTDB taxonomy): domain Bacteria; phylum Gemmatimonadota; class Gemmatimonadetes; order Gemmatimonadales; family Gemmatimonadaceae; genus JBJMNJ01. The sequence continues at coordinate 3,717 of JBJMNJ010000117.1, read as the reverse complement.
GCGACCGTGACGCCGGAGATCTCCGTGACTGCGCTCCGGCCGGATGGCGGCTTCCTGTCGGTGCCGAGCGACGCGCTGCGCGCCGCGGACGCGATTCGCCCGCATGCGCCGGCCGACGCCGCCCGGTGGGGCGCGTTCTCGCGCCGCCTCCGGGCGCTCGCCGGCTTCCTCGAGGCGCTGTATCAGGTGCCGGCGCCGGACGTGGACGCGTCGCTCTCCCCACGGGAGCTGTGGGCGATGCTCGGCGTCGGCCGAGAGTTCCGGGCGCTGGGTCGTCACGACATGCCGGAGCTCCTGCGCACGGTCCCGATGCCGGTCGCCGACCTTCTCGACGACGCGTTCGATCACGAGACGCTCAAGGCGGCGATCGGCGCCGGCGCCGTGCGCGACATTCGACAGGGGCCGCGCTCCGGCGGCACCGCGTTCGTGCTGCTGCACTACCTCGTCGGCGCTACGGACGGCGCCGTGCGCGCGCGTCCGTGGTGGCGGGATGGGCCCGGCGCCCTCGCCGCCGCGCTGGCGGCGCTCGCCCGCCAGCACGGCGTGACGGTGCGCACGGATGCCGAGGTATCGCGCATCGTCGTCCGCGACGATGCGGTGGCCGGCGTGGTGCTCGCGAACGGCGACGAGTATGCCGCGCCGGTGGTCGTCTCGACGGCGGATCCCGCGCGCACGCTCCTCGGCCTCGTCGACCCGCTCTGGCTCGATCCGGAGCTGCTGCTCGCCGCGTGCCAGATCAAGCTCCGCGGCTCGACGGCGGTCGTGCAGTACGCGCTCGACAGCCTGCCGCAGCTCCCGGAGCTCGCGACGCCGCAGCAGGCGCTGTCCAGCGTCGTGAGCCTCACTCCTTCACTCGACGAGCTCGAGCGCGCGTACGACGCCAGCAAGTATGGTCAGGTGTCCGAGGCGCTGCACGTCGAGATCAGCGTCCCCACGCTGCGCTGGCCGGCGCTCGCACCGGCGGGACGGCACATCCTGACGGCCACCGTTCGCTACACACCGTACACGCTCAGCGGCGGCGCGGCGTGGGACGCCGCGAGCGCGGCCGCCCTCGGCGACCGCGTGACGGCGACCATCGGACGCGTGGCCCCCGGCTTCGCCGACTCGATTCACCATCGCGCCGTGCTCACGCCGCGCGACCTCGAGACACGATTCGCGCTCACCGAGGGCGCCCTCACGCACGGCGAGATCACGCTCGATCAGATTCTGTTCATGCGGCCGATCGCCGGATGGGGACGCTACGCGATGCCGATCCGCGGTCTCTATCTTGGCGGCAGCGGTGCGCACCCCGGGCCGGGAGTGCTCGGCGGCGCCGGGTGGCTGGCGGCCCGGCGGGTGCTGCGCGAGTAGACGCAACGTTGGGGGACGCGATGACGACCTTTCACCGTACGGTCGCGACGTATCGGCAGGGCGCGCGAACGATGCCGGCTGCGTACTACACCTCGCCGGAGATCCTGCGCGAGGAGGTCGAGCGCATCTTCGCGCGCCAGTGGAGCTGCGTCGGACGGGCGAGCCGCATCGCGCAGCCCGGCGACTACTTCCTGCGCACGATTGCCGGCGAGTCGCTGATCATCCTGCGCGACCGTCGCGGCGAGCTGCGCGCCTTCTTCAACGTCTGCCGGCACCGCGGGACGCAGCTCTGCCGCGCGCAGTCGGGACAGTTCTCCGAGACCATCCAGTGTCCGTACCACGCCTGGACGTACACGACCGATGGTCGCCTCGTCGGCGCGCCGCACATGAGCGAGGTGGACGGTTTCGAGAAGCGCGACTACCCCCTCCACGCGGCCGCCATCGCGGAATGGGAAGGCTTCCTGTTCGTGAACATCGCGAGCGAGCCCGAGTCCTTCGCGTCCTGGATCGCGCCGATCGCGTCGCGGCTCGGGCGCTTCGGGCTCGGCGCCTTGCGAGTCGGGCACAGCGTCACGTACGACGTGCACGCCAACTGGAAGCTCGTGTTCCAGAATTACTCCGAGTGCCTGCACTGTCCCACGATTCACCCCGAGCTGTCGGCGGTGCTCCCGTATCAGAGCGGCGCCAACGATCTCATCGAGGGCCCCTTCCTCGGCGGATACATGGAGATCAAGGCACCGCACGCGAGCGCCACGCTGTCCGGCCGCGCCTGCGGGCTCGCGATAAGCGCGTCGCTGCCCGACGACGACCGGGGGCGGGCGTATTACTACTCCCTGATGCCCAACTGGCTCCTGAGCGTGCACCCGGACTACGTGAACTACTACCTGCTCACGCCGAACGGGGTCGACCGCACGATCGTTGAATCGGAGTGGATGTTCAACGCGGAGAACGAGGGGAATCCGGCGTTCAACCCCGCCGACGCGATCGGCTTCTGGGACGCGACCAACCGCCAGGACTGGGACATCGTCGAGCGCAGCCAGGCCGGCATCTCGTCGCGGCGCTACGTGCCGGGACCGTACTCGACGCGCGAGAGCATCCCGGCGGCGTGGGATCGTGAATATCTGCGGATGATGGGACGGAGCCCGGAGGACGACGCGTAGCGCTCGCGCGGCGTCAGGCAGCGGCCCCTCGCGCCCCGGAGCGCCGCCAGGTCGCGTCGGCGAGCACGCGACTCCGTCACGGGCGCCCCGACCACCCGAGCTCACTCCCTCCATGAGAACGCCGAATCTCCTCGCCCTCGTCCTCGCGGCCGTGCTCATCGCCGCCTCCGCCGGCGCCCAGCGCGTCGTCCTCCGCGCCGACCACGTCCTCGACGGCACCGGCAAGACCCTCCCGGGCGGTGCCGTGGTCGTGGAGGGCGACAAGATCGCCGCGGTCACCGCGCCCGAGGGGGTCGGGACGTACGACCTGCGCGGCCTCACGCTCCTGCCCGGGCTCATCGACGCGCACTCGCACCCCACGTGGTACTTCAACCGCCAGGGGCGCTTCCACACGCGCGCGGACGGCGACACGCCGGTACAGTCGATGCTCTCCACGGTCGCGAACGCGTACGCGACGCTGCTCGCCGGCGTGACGACCCTCCAGAGCCCCGGCTCCCCGGAGGACCGCGACCTGCGCGACTGGATCGACGCCGGTCAGGTGCCGGGGCCGCGCGTGCTGACGTCGCTCGAGCCCCTCGCCAATCCGCGCCTCTCGCCGGACTCCCTGCGCGCCGTCGTCCGGCAGCGGAAGGCGGAGGGCGCGGACCTGATCAAGATCTTCGCGTCGGCCAGCATCCGCGACGGCGGGCAGCTCACCCTCACCGACGAGCAGCTCCGCGCCGCCTGCGGCGAGGCGAAAGCCCAGGGCCTCCGCACCCTCGTCCACGCGCACAGCGCGGAGAGCGTGCGCGCCGCCACCCTGGCCGGCTGCACCCAGATCGAGCACGGCGTGTTCGCCACCGAGGAGGTGCTGCGCCTGATGGCCGACCGCGGCACCTACTTCGACCCGCAGATCTGCCTGGTCTTCCGCAACTACCTGGACAACCGCGCCAGGTACGAGGGGATCGGCAACTACAACGAGGCGGGCTTCGCGGCCATGGAGCGGGCGATCCCCACGGCCACGGCGATGTTCCGGAGGGCGCTCACGATCCCGAAGCTGAAGATCGTCTTCGGCACCGACGCCGTGGCCGGCGCCCACGGGCGGAACGTCGAGGAGCTGGTCTGCCGCGTGCAGGCCGGCGGCCAGCGCCCGATGGACGCCATCGTCTCCGCCACCTCGCTCGGCGCACGGGCGATGGGACTCGGCGACCGCATCGGCAGCGTGGCC
>JBJMNJ010000116.1:0-7265 GCA_045804325.1 Gemmatimonadaceae bacterium | reverse complement strand
GATGGTACCCGTGCGTCTTGCCGTGCTACGCGGTGGCCTGCCCGCCCTCCGCGGCCGCCGCCTGGACCGGCTTGCTGGGGCGCCCGCGTCCGAACTGGCGGACCGACGGCTGGGAGCGCTTGAAGAGCAGGTCGTCGTAGTAGGCGACGATGCGCTTCTGGACCGACTCCTGTGAGTCGTCCGCCGACGCCAGGAAGGGGGCGTAGCGGTTGTGCTGCTCGGTCGACACGCCGAACCACCACCAGGCCTCGGGCCGCGGGGCGCGGACCTCGACCGAGCAGGTGAAGGTGCGACCACCGTCCACGAACGTGAATCCTTCGATCACAGGCACATCCTTGGAGAGACTGTCTTTAAATGTAACCTCGGATGTGGAAAACTGGAACGGCGCCGACGGATGACGGCGGACCGCGGCAGGGAGGCCGCGAGCCGGAGGCGAGAGAAAATCCGTGCGCGGGATCACAAATCTGGGGCGTGCGCGGCCGATCCTGGGCGACCGGCCTCGGCGCTCCGTCGTCCGCCGCGGACGGCCGTCCGCCGTCCGCGACGCGCTATTCCTTCGACATCTCGATGACGCCCTGGTACGTCGTCACCCGCCGCTCGCGCACGGCGCGCACCGTCTCGTCGAGCGGGGAGAGGACGGTGGTGGACGCCGGGCCCGGCGCGGGGCTCCGCGGGCGCGCCGCGGCGAGGAACGAGAAGACCGCGCGGATGAACACGCTCTCGGGCGCCGTGGGGAGCTCCGCCGCGTTGTCGAAGAACTTCGCCCAGTCGTCGCCCTGGCGGAACAGGTACTGCTCGACGTTCGACGTGTAGAAGGCCGTCACCGGCGTGTGGCGCTCGCGCAGCCACGCGCCCACCGCGCGCAGCGCCTTGGGCCCGGCGAAGTCGCCCACGAGCGGCACGATCAGGTTGCGGCGCTGGAGGTCGCGCAGCACGCGGTAGTTCGCCTCGCTCGCCAGGTAGTTGCGCTGGGTCCGCTGCTCGTCCGACTCGCTCGCGATCTGCGCGAAGGTGGGCATGCCGCGGAAGCCCGGGTACGGGCGGAACGTGATGACCGCGCCCGCCGTGTCGCGCCCGACGACCGTCGCGGCGACCGAGTCGGTGCGGCGCCGCCACGGCGTCTGCCACGCGGTGCCGGCGCCGAAGCTGTACGTGAGGTCCGGCCCCGCCTGGTGGAAGGCGCCGAGCACGTACTCGATGCCGCGCAGGTCGGCGGTGTCGAGGGGGAAGCCGTGGCGCGCGACGAGGTGCTCGGTCACCTGCGCGAGCGTGCGCCGGAACATCTGCGAGTCCGGCTCCGCGCGCGCGAACGCCGCGAGGAGCGTGTCCACGGTCGCCTCGGGCGCGAGGCCGGCCGGCCGCGGGCGCGAGAACAGCCGCGCGAGGAACGCCGTGCGGTCGTCCGACGTCTCGATCAGCGCCTTGTAGAGCAGGTGCTGGAGCATGTTCTGCCGGCGGATGTCCACTACGAACGCGATCCGCGGGCGGAGCGCCACGATGTAGGTGAAGTTCTGGTCGGGCCCCACGCCCACGTACGCGCCCGCGCCCGGCGCGAACGCGCGCTGGAGGTCCGGGATGACGTACTGGTACGAGGTCTCGTTCGAGACGAAGTTGTCGGAGCGGAAGAAGCCGCCCGGCTCCGACATCCCGGAGACGAGCCCCCAGAACGCGCGGTCGTCCAGCCGGTCCGGGACCGCCTGCGCGCGTGCGGCGCGCGCCGGCGCGAAGGCGAGCGGCACGAGCAGCGCGGCCGCGGCGAATCGGGCGATGGTGCGAGGCATCGCGATCTCCGGTGCGGGGACGACGGGCTACAGGTGCATGGTGGTGGTCGGACAGCAGAATCGCCAGAGCCGGTCTCGGGTCGTGCGTCGCGGGTCCTGGGCCGCCAATCCGGCGGCTCGCCGACCGCCGCCCACGACCCGGGACCCCACAACCCACGACCGCTGACTCACCATTGACTCACCATGATCGTACTGCACGGTGAAACGATAGGAGACGTTCCCGCCCTCGTCGGCTTGCCGTCGCGCATGCCCGCGCCCGCCGTCGTCTGGGTGCACGGCTTCGGCGCGGACGCGCTCGCGAACGCCGCGGAGCTCCAGCGGCTCGCGGTCGAGGGGTTCATCGCGGTCGGCGTGGACGCGGCCGGACACGGGCGCCGGCGGCTCCCCGACCTCGAGGCGCGCGTGGCCGCCCCGCCGGAGGAGGCGCTGCGGACGGTGCACGAGCTCGCCGGCGCGACGGCCGCCGAGCTGCCGGAGCTCGTGCGCGCGCTCGCGCGGTGGCCCGAGGTGCTCGAGCGGCGCGTCGGGCTCGTCGGCGTCTCGATGGGCGGCTACGCCGTCTACCGCGCGCTCACCCTCGGCGCGACCCCTTGGGCGGCCGTCGCGCTGCTCGCCGACCCGGAGTGGCCGGGCGACCATCCGGGCGCGCGCGTCGCGCGGCTGACGCGCGTTCCCCTGCTCTCGATCACGGCGGAGCGCGACGAGAGCGTGCCGCCCGGCGGCGCGCGGCGCCTTCACGAGGCGATCGCCGCGCGCATCCCGCGCTCGCGGGACTTCCGCCACGTGGAGCTCCCCGGCGCGCCGCACCTCATGAGCCCGGACGACTGGCGCCGGGCGATGGACGAGACGGTGGGCTGGCTGAAGCGTCACCTCCTCGGCACACGGGACGTGTGGCACGGGGCACGTACGCCGTGACCGGTGCTTCCGGAGGTCGGGGAAGCGCGTCAAGTTAGTCCCGCCATTCCGATCCCCGTGTCCCGAGCCCCGAGCCCCGGCATCATGCAACGTCGACCCTTCCTCCGCCTCCTCGGCGCGTCGCTCCTCGCGCCCGCGGCCTGCGCGCGCGCCGCGGTCACCGGCGCGGCGCCCGGGCGCCGCCTCGGCATCCAGCTCTACACCCTGCGCGACGCGGCGCGGAAGGACCTCGCCGGCACCCTCGCCAACATCGCCTCGATCGGCTACACCGACGTCGAGCTGCTCGGCTCGATGAACAACTTCGGCATGCCCGCGCGGGAGCTGCGCGCGACGCTCGACCGACTCGGGCTGCACGCGCCGTCCACGCACGTGGACGTCGACGTGCTCGACGCGATGGACCGCGCCCTCGACGAGGCGCAGATCCTCGGGCACGAGCAGCTCGTGATCCCGAGCCTGCCGGACGAGATGCGCCGCACCCTCGACGACTGGCGGCGCGCGGCCGACCGCATGAACGAGGCGGGCGCGGTGGCGCGGCGGCGCGGCCTGTGGCTCATGTTCCACTCGGAGCCCGACCACTTCCAGCGCATCGAGGGGCAGATCCCGTACGACGTGCTCGTCGAGCGCACCGACCCGGCCGTGGTCAGGCACCAGATGGACATCGGCAACCACGCGATGGGCGGCGCGGACCCGCTCGCCTACCTCGACCGCTGGAACGACCGCTACTGGTCCTTCCACGTGAAGGACGCCCCGTCGATCCCTGCGCAGCACGACACGGAGCTCGGCAAGGGCGTGCTCGACATCCCGCGCATCCTCTCGCGCGCCAAGCACGCGGACGGCCACCTGCTGTTCGTGGAGCAGGAGTCGTATCCGGGCGACCCGCTCGACAGCGTGCGGCGCGACTTCGCGTACATGCGGAGCATCGGGCGGTAGCGTGCGGCGCGGGCTGGTCCTCGCGCTGCTGGGGGCGGGGTGCCACCGCGGGACGGCGCCCCGCGAGCCGGACGACGAGGAGGCGATGAAGGCGTGGCGCCCACGCCCGTAGCGGCCGGCGTGTAGGGTTCTCGTTAGGAGGGCGCCGCCCGGCTTGACCGGGCGGGGGCGCGGGCGACATTGCCCCGGTCGCCCGCCCCGGAGACCCCATGCGGTGCCCCGCCCCCGTCGCCGTCCTCGCGCTCGCGGCGCTCGCCGCCGCCCCCGCGCGCGCGCAGCGCGACAGCACCCCGATCACCATCGGGGCCGCGTACACGGTGCACTCGGCGCGCCTCGGCGCCGACCGCCGGGTGTTCGTCTCGCTGCCTGACGAGTACGCGCGGAACCCCGAGGCGCGCTACCCGGTGCTCGTCCTCCTCGACGCGGACGACCACTTCCGCGGCACCGTGGGGATCGTGCGCTTCTTCGCGAGCCGGGGCGAGATGCCGAGCATGATCGTCGTCGGCGTCAGCAACCAGGGCGGCGACCGCACGCACGACCTCATGCCGCGCGCGACGGGCGCGGACACGGCGCGCTTCCCCACAGCGGGCGGCGCGGACGCGTTCGTGGCATTCCTCGCGGACGAGCTGCTGCCGTGGGCGGACCGCCGCTACCGCACGTCGCCGCTGCGGATACTCGCCGGCCACTCGTTCGGCGGCGTCACGGCGCTGCACGCGGCGGCCATCCGGCCCGCCGCGTTCCGCGTCGTCGTCGGCATGAGCCCGTCGCTCTGGTGGAACGACACGACGAGCGCGCGCTACTACGCCGAGCGCGTGCTGGGGGACACGGGGACGCGGACGCTGATCGTGACGAGCGGGGGGCGGGAGCCGCCAATTGATCTCCCGACGGGTCTGTTCGCGGGGATAGTGGACGCGAGGCGACCGGGCGGGCTCACGTTCCGCCACCTCCGCTTCCCGAACGAGGGGCACGGCACGACGCCCTTCGTGAGCCTCGTGGACGCGCTGCGGCTCGCGTTCGCGCCGCTGGCGCTGCCGCTCGACTCCGTGGGGATCGCGCTCCGGTCGCCGACGACGGGGGACAGCGCGGCGTTCGCTCAGGCGCGCGACGCGCTCGAGCGGCGCTACGCCGCGGCGGCGGCGCGCCTCGGGCTGCCGACGGTGTTCCCCGAGGGCACGCTGAACCAGTTCGCCTACGCGGCGCTCCAGGCGGGCCACCGCAACCTCGCGGTCACTGCCTTCCGCGACAACGTGCGCCGCTACCCCAACTCCGCCAACACGTACGACAGCCTCGGCGACGGCCTCGACGCGGCGGGCGACAAGGCCGGCGCGATCGCGGCGTACCGGAAGGCGGTGGAGGTCGCGCTGCGCACGGGCGACCCCGTGGGCCCGACGTCGAAGGGGAAGCTCGAGAAGCTCGAGGCGGCGGCGAAGGGGAAGTAGCGTCCGGCCCTCGGCCCTCGGCCGTTCTTACGAGACGCGAACGCTTCGCGGCGTTCCGCGAGGCGCGGTAGGGCCCTAACGTGGCGGGCGAACCCTTCCCCTCCCGCCATGTCCGCCACGCCGCGCCTCGCGCTCGCCGCCGTCGTCGCTCTCGCCACCTGCAAGGCCGTGGACATGCGGGGCGAGGTTCCGTCGCGCGAGGCGCGCGGCGCCGTCGCGGTCCCGGCGGCCGAGAGCCTGCTCGTCCGGCGCGTCGACTCGCTCGTGCGCGCGCGCGCCGCGGCGGACTCCTTCTCGGGGGCGGTGATCGTCGCGCGCGACGGGGCGGTCGTCTACTCCAGCGCCGTCGGCCTCGCCGACCGCTCGACGCGAGCGCCGAACCGGCTCGACACGAAGTTCAACCTCGGCTCGGTCGACAAGTACTTCACGCGCATCGCCGTCCGGCAGCTCCAGCGCGACGGCAGGCTGTCGATGGCGGACACGCTCGGGAAGTTCGTCCCCGACTACCCGAACGCCCGCGCGCGTTCGGTCACCGTCGAGCAGCTCTACCAGATGCGCGCCGGCATCCCCGACATCTTCAACGAGCGCTGGGACGCCGCGCGGAACGGCCTGCGCGCGACGGACGACTTCGTCCGGCTCTTCGCCGACCGGCCGCTGCTCTTCGAGCCCGGCACGCGGCAGGAGTACTGCAACGGCTGCTACGTGCTGCTCGGCAAGATCGTCGAGGTGGCGAGCGGGCAGTCGTGGTACGACTACGCGCGCGAGCACGTCTTCGCGCCCGCGGGGATGACGGGGACGGGCTACTTCGAGCGCGACGCGCGCACTCCGAACCGCGCGGTGGGCTACACGACGGAGGGCGCGGACGGCCCCGCCGCGCCCGCGGGCCGCGACGGGCGCCGCCCCAACACCTTCACGTTAGGCATTCGCGGCGGCTCGGCGGGCGGCGGCTACTCGACGGCCGAGGACCTGCTGCGCCTCGACGGCGCGGTGCGCAGCGGCCGACTGCTCGGCGCGGCGTACACCGACTCGCTCCTCGGCCCGGCCTTCCGCACGCCCGCCCCGGAGCCGGGGCGCCCGGGTCGCTCGGGGTGGATCGGCGGCAGCCCGGGGGTGAACGCGGTCTTCGCGATCCGCTCGTCGGGCTACACCGTCATCGTGCTCTCGAACTACGACCCGCCGAGCGCCGAGTCGCTCGGCGACGGGATCCTGCGGCTGGTGGGAGAGGGGCTGCGGTAGGCGGGCGGCCTTCGCCGCGGTCTTCTACTCCTCGCGGCGCATGGCCTGTCTTCACTCCGTTCTCTACGTCGCCGCGCTGCGGGCCGCGAAGTAGAGAACGGAGGGAAGAGGAGAACTGCCGCCGCGAGGAGTAGAGAACCGCGGCGCGAAGCGCCGCCCCTCAGTCCTTGTACGGCGAGTCCTCGTCCGGGAAGTCCAGGTCGAGCCAGTGCGTCTTGACGCGGCGGGCGGGCTCGGGCTGCGGGGCCGGGTGCGCGTAGAATTCGTCGTCGGGGCCGGCGAGCTGCCGGGCGAGGTCCACGAGCATCGGGCTCAGGTGCTTCCCGTAGCGGTAGAGCGTCTTCGCGCGCTCGCGTCGGCCGAGCAGGAAGGCGAGGATCGGCGTGTCGGCCTTGGCGCCATTGCAGGGCTGGCAGGCGAGGACCAGGTTGTCGCGCCGGTCGTAGGCGGTGCGCCCGCGGCGCGGCGTCACGTGGTCCAGCGTCATGTCCGCCGCCTTGCCCTTCTTCCCGCAGTAGGCGCAGACGGGTCCGTGCTGCTCCAGGAGCCAGCGGCGGGTCTCGGCGTAGGCTTCGCGGGTGGTCGACTGCGAGGTGAGCTTGACGGTCACGGTGGGAGCGTACGGCGAACTGGCGCCTCGGCCGCGTCGTCGCCCACCGCGACGGCGGCCTGATCGGTTCTCTTCGGGCATCATGCAGGTTGAGGTACTGGTACCACGGCGCGTCGGGCTGTGAGCTGCTTCAAGTTTCATGAGAATAGGACGCGCCGGTCGAACGCCCGTTACCGGGCCGTTCCGTGAGAAGTATACCCCGGACGGAGGAAATAGTGCGGCCGGGAGCGCTCGGCGGCTAGCGCCGCCTCCGCCGGGAGCGCCGTCGCTCGCCGCCTGCGGCGGCTCGCTCGGCTGGGAGCGGGTTCGCGCGCCGGCCTGCGGCCGGCTCGCTCCCCTGGGAGCGGATTCGGC
>JBJMNJ010000115.1:0-5077 GCA_045804325.1 Gemmatimonadaceae bacterium | reverse complement strand
CGGCGCCGGCGGCCCCGCGAAGTAGAGAACCGACGAGCGGCACGAAGTCCCGCGAAGTAGAGAACCGGATGAAGAGGAGCGATGCGCCGAGAGGAGTAGATAACCGCGCGGCGTCAGCCGCGCCCCTTCCACAGATCGATCGGCCTCTCCACGCCCTTCGGCCGGAACGGCAGCTCGATCTTCCTCCCCTCTCCCGCCGACGCGTAGGCCGCGTACAGCACCTCCTGCACCACGCGCCCCGTCTCGCCGTCGGAGATCGGCGTCTCCCTGCCGCGCACGCAGCGCGCGAAGTGACGCATCTCCTGCGGGAAGCCGTAGTTCCAGTGCTCCTCGAAGACCGGGTACGTCCAGCCCTGCGTCGTCGCGGCCTTCTCCACCGCGTAGCCGAAGCCGACCTCCGAGTAGGTCGGGAGCGCGTTGCCCATGAGGAGGTTGGCGTAGGTCTGCCCCTTGTCGCCGTAGACCTCCACCGCGTCGAACATCCCGCCCGGCTTCGTCCACGAGTTCTCGACGACGCCGACGGCGCCCCCCTCGAACTCGATGATCGCGACCGCCTCGTCGTCGCCGCGCGTGCGGCCGGCGTGGACCTGCGTCGAGAGCTGCGCGTAGACGCTCTTCACCCTCGGCTTGCCGAGGAACCACCAGCAGAACGCGATGCCGTGGCAGCCGAGGTCCATGAGCGCGCCGCCGCCGGACTGGCTCACGTCCCAGAACCAGTCGGCGTGCGGGCCGCTGTGCTTCTCGCTCTGCTTCACGAGGTGCACGCGCCCGAACGCGCCCTCGTCCGCCATCTGCTTCGCCTTGACGTACTTCGGCGCGAAGAAGAGCTCCTCGGCGTAGAGGAGCAGGACGCCGGCGCGCTGGCACGCGTCGATCATCTCGTCCGCCTCCTCGAGCGTCACGCAGAGGGGCTTCTCGCAGACGACGTGCTTCCCGAGCCGCGCGGCCTCGATGGTGATCGGCGCGTGCAGCCGGTTCGGCGCGGTGATGGACACGAGCTCGACCTCCGGGTCCTTCAGGAGGTCGCGGTAGTCGGTGTAGTGGCGCGCGATGCCGTGGCGGCGCGCGAGCGCCTCGGCGTTGCCGGGCGTGGGAGACGCGACCGCCACGACCTCCGCCTCGTCCGGTACGGCGGCGACGGCGCCGGCGATGCAGTCGGCCTGAAAGCGCGAGCCGACGATGCCGACTTTGACTCTCGACACGTGGGGACCTCGGTGCGGGGACGCGGGGAAGGTAGAGCGCGCCACTCTTCCCCGGCAGAGCACCCGCGGCCGCAGGCCGCCGCTACACCGCCAGCCCTTTCTGCCTCATCAGCTCCCGTACCGCCTCCGCGTGTCCCTCGGGCGTCGCCGAGTCCCAATGCGGGAGGCGGCTGAAGACCACGGGGACGTCGGGGCTCGGGTCGTTGCGGCTGCGGATGGGGCCCACGACGCCCGCCATCCAGCCGATCTGGTGCGCCCAGTGCGGAGCCTGCGTGCGGAAGCGGTAGACGAGCCAGCGCTCGTCCTTCGCCTCCGCGTCCGGCAGCGCCACCTCGGCGCCCAGCGCGATCTCGTCGGGCGCGGCGGCGAGCTCGTTCGGGTGCATGAGCCACATCACCATGCGGCTCTCGCCAAGCGCGGCGGCCGTGCGGTGCTCGGCGGGGAAGATGTCGAGGCGCTTGTGCTCGCGCAGGAGCGAGAAGAGCGCGGCGCGCGTGCGGGGGCTCGCGGCGAGTCGGTCGACGTCGGCCTGGGACGGCGACTCGCGGCGCTCGAGGCTCGCGCGCACGGGGCGCAGCTCCTTCTGCACGAGCGCGTGGAGCCGGAGCGATGCGCGGACGGTCGCGACCATGCGCCAGATGCCGTAGGCGACGGCCAGCGCCGCGAGGGCGCCGACGATCTTCATGACTGTGAGGATCATGGGACGGCCTTCCCAGGTTGTGGGGGGGGTGGCGGCCTATGGCCGCGCTTGCTTCAAGGACGAACGTGCCCGCACCCGCGTCCCGTCGTGACCGGAGTCACCGGACAACCTGGCCGATTCCGTCCTTCCCCCCATCCTCCCGATGCCGGAGCTCTACCGTAGCGGAGGCGCCACACCCGCCGCAGGGACGGCCTCCCAGTCGGGCTCGCGCACGCCTCCGCGCGCGATGCAGGCGACGATCGGGACCGCCACCGCCGGGATGTGCCCGAAGAGCTGGATCACCCACCGCACGTTGAATGTCGGCGGCGCCTGGCGGAGCGTCGGGATCACCACGAGCGACATCACCGGCCATACCAGCGGCCCGTACGCCGCGGCGACTCCGAGGATGCCCGGCCACGTGGACGTCAGGCGCCGGAGCCGCGCCGACCGCGCCCACAGGAACAGGAAGACCGCGGACCAGCCGAGCGCGACCCCGACGTGCATGAGGAGCCCGATGAGCATCGTGCGCGTGCCGCCCTGGAGCGCCGACGGCCCGAGCAGCACCGACGCGACCCCCTGCCAGAGCCGCGCGACCGTCGAGCCGTAGGCGGTCGCGCTCAGGGTGCTCGCGAAGATGCCGTCGACGACGGCGGTGACGAGCCAGGCGCGGAGCAGCCGCGCACGGAGATCCTCGTTCATGACGGTCTCTCCTCCGCGTCACGCAGCGTGCGCCGCGCGATGTGGTCCCGTGTCTACCGAATCCGGGCGACCCCGCCACCCGGGTGGGGAAAGCGCACGAACACGAGCGCGTCGTGCCCGGGCACCACGCGCGCCACGCTCCCCGCGAGGCGCAGCATGCGCGCCTGCGCGGCGAGGTTCGAGAGCGAGTCGAGCGTCTGCGCGATGGGGCGGCGGCCCTCGAGGTTCTCGTAGAGGTAGGCGTTGTCGCTCGCGAGCACGACGGGCCCCGCCGCGGTGCGCACCGTCGCGTACTGCGAGGCGAACGTGTGCTTGCCTCCGGTGAACACGGTGATGCCCGGCATGATCTCCGTCGAGTCGCCAGGGACGAGTCGCACGCGGCCGGCGGCGTTCAGCCGGTGCAGCATCGCCGCGTCGGCGGAGTCGATGGCGTTCGCCTTCGCCCGGCCCTGCGCGTCCACGTACGTCTCGTATTCGGCCCGCTGGATCCAGATGCGGGCGCGCGGAAACAGGTCGGCGCCGTCGAGGTGGTCCCAGTGGACGTGCGAGACGACGATGTCGGTGACGTCCTCGGGCCGCACGCCGGCGCGCGCGACGGCCTCCGACGGGCGCACGTAGTCCACCGGCTTCCAGCGCGAGACGAACTTGTCTCTATAGAATCCGGCGTCCATGAGCACGACCCGGCCCGGGGCGCGCGCGAGCCAGACCATCAGCGCGATGTCGAGGCGGCGCCCGGTGTCCGCGCCGGCGACGAGCGCGGCGGCGGGAAAGCGCGCGAGCGTCCCGTAGCGGATCGCGTCGACCTCGTACGTCGCGCTCGCGGCGGGCGCGCGCGTGGTGCCGCGCGCGCAGGCGGCGAGCGTCAGCGCGGCCAGCGCGCGGGCGAGTCGGGACATGGCGGGGCGAGCGTGGGAGTGACGCATCGGGCCCGAAGCTACGCCGTGCCGCGCGAGTCGTCGAGCCGCCCGGCCGAGGACCGATGAGAATTGCCCGCCCGGGCAGTCGAACGGACGGATACCAAGATGGCCGCGCCGCGGGCCGGCGTTCGGTCGCACGATTCACCGGGAGACACGACGATGGGACAGATAGTCGCCAACACGTTCGTCACGCTCGACGGCGTCATGCAGGCACCCGGCGGGCCCGACGAGGACCGCAGTGGGGGGTTCGCGCACGGCGGGTGGTCGGTTCCCTTCTGGAGCGACGACATGCACCCGGTGCTCGCCAGCGGCTTCGCGCGCATGGGCGCCATCCTCCTCGGCCGCGGGACGTACGACATCTTCGCCGCCCACTGGCCGAAGATCACCGACGAGCAGGACCCCGGCGCCTCACTGCTCAACAACGCGACGAAGTACGTGGTCTCCGACACGCTCGAGCGCGCCGACTGGCGCGGCACGACGATCGTCCGGGGCCGCGAGCTGGACGGCGCACTGGCGCGGATGCGGGACGAGCACGCCGGCGAGATCCAGGTGCACGGCAGCCCGGGGCTGCTCCGGACGCTCCTCGCCCGCGACCTGGTCGACGAGCTCCGGCTACTCGTCTTCCCGCTCGTGCTCGGCACCGGCAAGCGTCTGTTCGCCGAGGGCGCGGCGCCGGCGCGCCTGTCCCTCGCCGAGACGCAGCGCTTCGAGCGCGGCGTGGTGCTGCTGCGCTACCAGCGCGCCGGCGTTCCGTCCTACGGGTCGTTCGCGATCGACGCCGACAGGTCCGCGGCGGGCGCGCCGTGAAGACTCACCCACACGACACTCACCATCGAGGTGACGCGATGACTTCCTTCTCGAGAGCTTCGATCCATACCCCGATCGTCCTGCTGGCCCTCGCCGCCTCCACGACCGCCCGGGCGCAGCAGGCCGGCTCCTGGACCGGGGGTGGCGGCACCGCGCCCCCCAACGGCCACTACGCCGACGTGAACGGCGTCCACCTCTACTACGAGACGCACGGCACTGGGAAGCCGCTCGTGCTCCTGCACGGCGGGCTCGGCGCGGGCTCGATGTTCGGGCCCAACCTGACGGCGCTCGCGCAGGGGCGGCAGGTGATCGCGGTGGACCTGCAGGGGCACGGCCGCACGGCGGACATCGACCGGCCGCTGAGCGTCGAGTCCATGGCCGACGACGTCGCCGCCCTCGTCAGGCACCTCGGACTCGCGACGGTGGACGTCATGGGCTACTCGCTCGGCGCCGGCGTCGCGCTCCAGACGGTCATCCGGCACCCGGAGATCGTGAACAAGGTCGTCGTCGCCTCGGCCATCGCGCGCCGCAGCGCGTTCTACCCCGAGATCCTCGCCGCGCAGGAACAGGTGAGCGCGGCCGCGGCCGAGCAGATGAAGCAGACGCCGATGTACCAGCTCTACAGCGCCGTCGCGCCGCGCCCGCAGGACTGGCCGCGCCTGCTCGACAAGATCGGCGCCCTGATGAAGCAGGACTACGACTTCGTCCCGCAGCTCGCGCGCGTCACGGCGCCGGTGCTCGTGATGCAGGGGGACGCCGACATCGTCCCGCCG
>JBJMNJ010000114.1:0-34097 GCA_045804325.1 Gemmatimonadaceae bacterium | reverse complement strand
TCGGTCACGTCGGCGCGGTACTCCACGAAGCGCCCGCCGCCCGCGTCGCCGCGCCAGAGGCGGAAGACGCGCGTGGCGTGCGAGGCGCGCGCCTCCTGCTCGTGGAGGGCGGCGCTGTACGCGGAGCCCGCGTGGCTGGCTCCAGGGGTGGCTGGATCGGTCGTCGTCGCCATTCGGGATCCTCGAAGTGGCCCTCGGCCCTCGGCCGCGGGCTATTTCATCTCCTCCACGATCGCTCTCAGCTCGTCCGGCATCGGCGGGATCGGCGCGCGCTCCAGCCGCATCTCGCCGTCGGCGCCCCGCGTGAGCGTGATGTTGAACGCGCCGTACTCCTTCGCCTTGTCCGGGTAGTCCTCGCGGAAGTGGCCGCCGCGGCTCTCCTTCCGCTCGATCGCCGCGCGCGCCACCGCCTCGGCCACCGTGAGCAGGTTCTCGAGGTCGAGCGCCGTGTGCCACCCCGGGTTGTACTCGCGGTTGCCCGTCACGCCGACGCGGCGCGCCCGCTCGCGCAGCGCGAGCACGGCGTCGAGGCCGCGCTGGAGCTCGGCCTCGTTGCGCACGATGCCGCAGAGGTCCTGCATCGCTTCCTGCAGCGCGTGCTGCACGCGGTACGGGCCCTCGCCGTCGCCCTCGCCGCGGTCGAACGGCTCGAGGGCGCGGCGCACCGCCTCGTCCACCTGGGCGCGCTCGTGGCGCGCGGCGCCGCGCTCGCTCGCGAAGCACGCCGCGTGCTCGCCGGCGCGCTGGCCGAACACGAGGAGGTCGCTGAGCGAGTTGCCGCCCAGGCGGTTGGCGCCGTGCAGCCCGGCGGCGCACTCGCCTGCGGCGAAGAGGCCCGGCACCGTCGACATCTGCGTGTCGCCGTCCACGCGGATGCCGCCCATGACGTAGTGCGTCGTCGGGCCCACTTCCATGGGCTCGCTCGTGATGTCGATCCCCGCGAGCTCCTTGAACTGGTGGTACATGCTCGGGAGCTTGCGCCGGATGTGCTCGGCGCCGTTGGGGATGCGGCTCCTGATCCACTGAATGTCGAGGAACACGCCGCCGTGCGGGCTGCCGCGCCCCTCCTTCACCTCGCGCACGATGCAGCGCGCCACGTGGTCGCGCGTGAGGAGCTCGGGCGGGCGGCGCGCGTTCTTGTCGCCCTGCGTGTAGCGCCAGCCCTCCTCCTCGTCGTCCGCCGTCTGCGCGCGGTAGTTCTCGGGGATGTCGTCGAACATGAAGCGCCGGCCGTCCTTGTTGCGCAGGACGCCGCCCTCGCCGCGTACGCCCTCCGTCACGAGGATGCCGCGCACGGAGGGCGGCCAGATCATCCCCGTCGGGTGGAACTGCACGAACTCCATGTCCTGGAGCGCCGCGCCGGCGCGGTAGGCGAGCGCGTGGCCGTCGCCCGTGTACTCCCACGAGTTGCTCGTGATCTTGAACGCGCGCCCGATGCCCCCCGTCGCGAGCACCACGGCCGGCGCGGCGAACACCCTGAAGCGGCCGCGCTCGCGCTCGTAGGCCACGGCGCCCGCGACCCGGTCGCCGTCCTTGAGCAGGGTGACGACGGTGCACTCCATGTGGACGTCCAGTCCCTGGAGAGCGACCGCGCGATCCTGGAGCGTGCGGATCATCTCCAGCCCCGTGCGGTCGCCGACGTGCGCGAGGCGCGGGTAGCGGTGGCCGCCGAAGTTGCGCTGGAGGATGCGCCCGTCCTCCGTGCGGTCGAAGACGGCGCCCCAGGCCTCCAGCTCGCGCACGCGCGCCGGCGCCTCGCGCGCGTGCAGCTCGGCCATGCGCCAGTTGTTGACGTACTGGCCGCCGCGCAGCGTGTCGGCGAAGTGGACGCGCCAGCTGTCGCGGTCGTCCACGTTGGCCAGCGCGGCCGCCACGCCCCCCTCGGCCATCACCGTGTGCGCCTTGCCGAGGAGCGACTTGCAGACGAGGCCCACGCGCGCGCCGCGCGCGGACGCCTCGATGGCCGCGCGGAGCCCCGCGCCGCCCGCGCCGATCACGAGCACGTCGTACTCGAGCGTCTGCAGCTCGCCGGAGGGCGGGGCGCTCAGAGAATCCTCCAGTCCGTCCAGACGCCCATCGAGACGAGCCGCACGTAGACGTCGGCCAGCATGACGCTCACGAGGCTCAGCCACGCGAAGAGCATGTGGCGGCCGTTCAGCTTCGTGCACCCCTGGTAGCACGCGTGGCGTGCGGGGGAGCGCGACGGCTCGTCGTGGAAGCCGCCCACGACGTGGCGCAGCGCGTGGCAGCCGAAGGTGTAGCTCGCGAGGAGGACGACGTTGGCCGTGAGGACGAGCGAGCCCACGCCGACGCCGAACCGCGTGCCGCCCGCGCCGTCGGGCCACATGTAGGATTTCACCGCGTCCCACGCGAGCACGACGATGAACAGCAGCGCGATGTACAGAAAATACCGGTGGACGTTCTGGAGGATGAGCGGGAACGAGTGCTCGCCCCGGTAGCCCTTCCGCGGCTCCCCCACCGCGCACGAGGGCGGGTCGGCCCAGAACGCCTTGTAGTCCGCGCCCCGGTAGTAGTAGCAGGTGAACCGGAACAGCCCCGGGAAGGGGAGGATCAGCAGCGCCGGCGAGAACGGCAGCAGCCGCGGCCACCAGCCGGGCCTCGGGCCGAGCACGCTGTGCGGCGAGTCGCCCCAGATCTCCGGCGAGTAGAACGGCGAGAGGTACGGGCCCCAGGCGTAGTGCGCGTTCTGGAAGGCGGCCCAGGTCGCGTACACGACGAAGGTGCCGAGCACCACGAAGACGGTGGCGGGCTGCACCCACCATGCGTCGCGGCGCATGGTCTCGCCGAAGCGGCGGGGCGGTGCGAGGGGAAGCGGGGCGTGCGCCATGGCCGGTACGACACCCTCCGTGCAGAGGCGTGCGACAGCAGCGACGTGCGACGGGCTCGATCGGAGCCCTAAGAGGGCGGCGGGGGCGGGGGCTGTCAATGGTCTTGCGGCGGCGCACGGGGCGAGGGCATCTAATGGCCCTCGGCCGTCAGCCCTCGGCCGCGGTTCAGCAGGCCGAAGGCCGAGGGCCGAGGGCCGCTTCCTGGAGGATCCCGAATGAGCGACGGTGAAACGACGCGTACCCGCGGCGCCGGCGGGACCACCGGCGGGCTCGGCGAGTTCTTCGCGGGCGCCGTGATGGTGCTGGCGGGCGGGTGGCTGCTGCTCAACCAGGTCACCGTGAGCACGGGCTACTGGCGGCTGTGGGGGCAGAGCGCGTTCGGCATGTCGCTGCTGCCGCTGCTCGCCGGCATCGCCGTCCTCTTCTTCAACGGCCGCTCCGTGCTCGGCTGGATCCTCGCAGCCGCGGGCGCCGCGATCATCCTGCTCGGCATCATCCTCCACCTCGACGTCTACTTCCGGCCGACGAGCCTGTTCAACACGCTCGTGATGCTCGGGCTGCTGGCGGGCGGGATAGGGCTCGTCGCGCGGTCGCTGAGGCCGCATTGAGCTCAGCCCTCGGCCCTCGGCCCTCGGCCGTGGACCCACGACGCATGAGCGACGACTCGTGACCCACGACTCGTGACCCACCGCGCTCGCGCCTCGATCCTCGCGCTCGCTCTCCTCGCCGCGTGCTCGCCCGCGCGTGTCGCGGACCGGGAACCGGCGGCCGCGGCCGTCGCGCGCGGGACCGACTACTTCCCCGAGCCCGGCGACCGCTGGCAGCGGCGGCGACCGCAGGAGCTCGGCGTCGACTCGGCCCGGCTCGCCGACGCGGTGGCGTTCGCCCGCGCGAGCGAGATCGGCTGGTCCAAGGACATGGCCGCGCAGCTTCGCGAGAACACGAAGGCCGAGCGGTATCCCGAGATCCTCGGGCCGTATCGCGACCGCGGTGGGCAGAACGGCATCGTCCTCCGCCACGGCTACATCGTCGCCGAGTGGGGCGAGACGGACCGCGTGGACATGACGTTCAGCGTCGCGAAGAGCTACCTCGCCACGCTGGCGGGGCTCGCGCTCGACCGGGGGCTCATCCGCGACGTGAACGACCCCGTGCGGCTCTACGTGCAGGACGGCGGCTTCGACTCCGCGCACAACGCGCCCATCACGTGGCACATGATGCTGACCCAGACGAACGAGTGGGAGGGGACGCTCTGGGACAAGCCCGACGTCGCCGACCGTCGCACGGGGTACGACCGCGCGCTGCGCGAGCCCGGGACGTACTGGGAGTACAACGACGTGCGCGTGAACCGCACGGCGCTGGCGCTGCTGCGCGTGTGGCGCGAGCCCTTGCCGGCCGTGCTGCGCCGCGAGGTGATGGACCCGATCGGCGCGACGCGCACGTGGGAGTGGCACGGCTACCGCAACTCGTACGTCACGGTGGACGGCTACCAGGTGCAGAGCGTGAGCGGCGGCGGCCACTGGGGCGGCGGCGTCTGGGCGAGCACGCGCGACCACGCGCGCTTCGGCTACCTCATGCTGCGCCGCGGCCGCTGGGGCGACCGGCGCATCCTCAGCGAGCGCTGGGTGCGCATGGCCACGACGCCGACGCCCATCCGCCCGGTGTACGGCTACATGTGGTGGCTCAACACCGACCGCAAGCAGTTCGCGGCCGCCTCGCCGTCGAGCTTCTTCGCGCTCGGCGCCGGCGGCAACACGATCTGGATCGACCCGGAGCGCGACCTCGTCGTGGTGACCCGCTGGCTCGACACGCGCGCGACGAACGAGTTCATGCGGCGGGTGTCGGAGGCGGTGCCGCCGCGGTGACCTATCTCGACGCGTCCGCCGCCGTCCGCGTCTTGCGCTGCTCCTCCACCATCCGCGCGACGTCCGCGAGCAGCGCCTTCGCGTCGTAGACGATGCCGTCCTTGATCGTCCACCGCACGCCGCCGATCTGGTCCACGCGGCCCGTGCGGTCGTTGAGGCGCATCCACCCCGTGCCGTAGAGGACCTTCAGGTTCTCGACCGGGTTCGCCTCGACGATCGCGAGGTCCGCGATCATCCCCGGCGCCACGACGCCGAACTGCGGCTCCGCGCCCTTCGGCTTCGCGAGCGTCTCGGCGCCGTGCATCGTCGCGGCGCGGATCACCTCGAGCGGGTGGAAGCCCGCCTCCTGCAGCATCTCCATCTCCTCGGCCATCGCGAAGCCCGGCGTGCTGAAGATGAAGCCCGCGTCGGTGCCGGTGGTCACGCGGCCGCCCATGTTCTTGTAGTCGACGAGGAACTCCATCCACGTCCGATAGAAGTTCTTCCACGCCGTCTCGTCCCAGCTCGTCCAGTTGTACCAGAACGAGCCGTGGTTCGTGCGGCTCGGCTGGTAGTACGCCCAGAGCGTCGGGAGCGTGTACTTCTGGTGCCAGGGCGCCGTCATCTTGCGCTGCAGGTCGCGGCTCGCCGAGTAGATGCTCATCGTCGGGTCGAGCGTGACGTCGCGCTCCTTGAACTCCTTCAGCAGCGCGTTCCACTTCTCGCCGTGCGGCTTCACGAGCGTCCACTGCCGGCCGACCTGCCCGAAGCGGTGCTGCTCGTCGTTGTAGTTCATGTCCGCCGGCCACGGCTGCACGTCGGCCGTCTCGTACATGCTCTCGAACAGCCCGTAGAAGTGCGTGACGGTGCCGAGGCCGAGGCGCACCGCGTCGAGCGCGTTCATCTGCGCGACGCCGCTCTGCTGGAGGTGCGCCGTGGAGCCGAGGCCGAGCCTCCGCGCCTCGTCGAGGAGCGCCGCCATGATCGCCGGGCGCTCGGCGCCGAGCTTGACGCCGTCGGCGCCGTTCTGCGCGGCCCACCGCACCCACTCGCGCGCCTGCTCCGGCGTGCGCACGGGGCCGCGGCCCCAGCCGGTGCCGGGACGCTGGTAGACGTAGTAGCGCGGGGCGGCGATCTCGTTGCGCGCGCTGCGCTGCTTCTCCCGCACGGAGTAGTCGAAGCTCGCGAACGGCACGCCGCGCACGGTCGTGACGCCGTGGGCGAGCCAGAGCTTGTTGTAGTACTCGCTGTCCGGCGCCTTCTGCAGCGTGCCCTGGTGCACGTGCAGGTCGACGAGGCCGGGCGTCACCCACATCCCCGTCGCGTCGATGACGCGTGCGCCGGTCGCGCGCCGCGCCTGCGCCGCGCTGTCCATCGGGACGCCGGGCGTGCCGGCGTTCTGGATCTCGACGATGCGGTCGTTCTCGACGACGATGTCCACCGGGCCGCGCGCGGGCCCGCCCGTGCCGTCCACGAGCATCGCGCCGCGGATGACGAGCCGCGTGAACGGCCCCTCCCCCTCGCGCCGGTTCGGCGCCGGCCGCGGGTCCTCGCGCCGCTCCGCGCGGAGCCGCGCCTGCGTGGCGCTGTCGGGGGCGGCGGCACGGGGCTGGGCGCCGAGCGCGGCGGCGGAGAGGGCGAGGGCGGCGAGGACGAGGCGCATGGACGGTCGGGGAAGGGGACCGCCAAAGGTCGGGCGGCGCGCCGGCTTAGTAAAGAGCCCGCCGGTCGGCGCGCCGGCCGCCACGCGGGAGCCCCTCGTGGGGTCCGTCTCGGTCATCCCCCGCTCGAAGGCCGACGTGCGTGGGGTCCATCCCGTCGAATGCTCTGGCGAAGTACCGGCCGCGTACGCCGCCTAACGGGCGTTGCGGCGCTCCGGAAGGCAGTACAGCGCCGCCAGCGCCACGTGCACCGCGACGCTCGCGATGGGGCTCGCCACGGCGACGAGCGTCGCCGCGAGGTAGGAGGCCGGTCCCCACGAGTAGCGGCGCGTGATCGCGTCCACGGCCGCGCGGTCGGCGCCCGGGCCGAGGAGGCGGCCGCGGGACACGCCGTAGCGCCACACGGCGTTGTAGAGCAGCGCCATCGCCGTGAACGTCCCCCCGTAGAACAGCGTCGCCGCGCGCCGCCCCTCGGCGTCCGGCAGGTGCTCGGCCAGCACCGCCGTGGAGAACGGCACGAAGGAGATGCACATGAGGAACGCCACGTTGATGAGCAGGAACGCCCGGTCCGCGCGCCGGATGTGCCTGAACATCGCGTGGTGGTTCACCCACATGGTGCCGATGGTCGCGAAGCTCAGCGCGTAGCCGATGTACGACGGCCAGAGCGCGGCGAGCGAGCGGGCGAGCGGCGCGAGCGCCTCCCCCGGCGCGGCGTGGGCCGGCGGCACCTTGATCTCGAGGACGAGCAGCGTGATCGCGATGGCGAACACGCCGTCGCTGAAGGTCTCGAGGCGCGCGGTCTCGGTGAGCTCGACCGAGCCGCCGGCGTCCGGCGTGTAGGCGCCGAACGCAGGGGGGGTGGTGGAGCGGTGCCTTCGCGACATCGTGCGGGTCCGCTGGTGACGACGCAGTATTCACTCCGCCCGGGCCGGCCGTCCAGATCGGACGTTCGGGGGAGCCCTCCGCTACCAGCCCTCGCGCGCCCGCAGCTCCGTGATGTGCGCCGTGTGGTGCCGGCAGTGCCACGCGTACATCGCCAGCGCGTGGTCGAGCGAGAGCGTCGTACCGAGCTCGGGGTGGCGGTAGGTCCGCGCGAACTCGTCCTCCGTCATCTGGCGCAGCAGGGCCGTCCAGCGCTCGTGCAGCGCGCGCAGCAGCCTCAGCGACGTCTCCACCGGCGTCTCGCGCACGTCGGCGAGCTCCGCCCACCGCGCCTCGTCGTAGGGCTTGATGGTCGGGACCTTCTCGGTGAGCGCGAGCTTGAAGCGGATGAAGGCGTTCATGTGGCTGTCGGGGACGTGGTGCGCCACCTGGCGCACCGTCCAGCCGCCGGGCCGGTAGGGCGTGTCGAGCTGCGCGTCGGAGAGCCCCGCGAGCGCCGCCTCGAAGCGGACGGGGAGCGCCGCGATCTCGGCGATGTGGCTCGTGCGCTGGTCGCGCGTGAGCGGCAGCGGGGGGCGCTCGAACTCGCCCACGGGGTAGCGGAAGTCCACGGGCATGACGTCGTCGGTCACGGGTGTCGGGCGGAGGGTGCGGCGGCTCGCTGAAAATGTACTCCCCGGCGCGCCGTCAGGCGCCCGCGACCCACTTCCGCGTCGTCCCCGCGAGCGCGCCTCCCCTCGGCCGCCACAGCGCGACCTCGTCCACCTTCCGCGCGATCTCGATGTCCTTCTCGCTCACGCCGCCGGCCGTGTGGGTGTTGAAGCGCACCGTGACGCCTCCCCACGACACCTGCAGGTCGGGGTGGTGGTCCGCCGCCTCGCAGAGGTAGCCGATCGCGTTCACGAGCATGAGCGTCGCCGGCCACCCCTCGGTCGCATACCGCCGCTCGATCGCGTTCCCGGCGTGCGTCCAGCCGGGCAGATCTGCCAGCCGGCCGCGGATCTCGGCGTCATCCAGCGCGCGTTCTTTCATCGTCGGCTCCGTTTGCGAAGAGAGTAGCATACTAGGCGGTGGTCGTGGGTGGTGGGTCGTACGTCGGGGGAGGCGGGGCGGGGGCGTCCCCGCGGGGCCGCCGCACCGAGTGCCCCGCGGGGTCGCCCCCGGCCCGCCGACCGGCGCGAGGAGTCGGCCCCATCCCTACATTGTCGAAATGCGCCGCCTTCTGTTGCTCGCTGTCGCGCTCGCCGCCTGTGCCCCGCGCTACGTCGCCCCGCGCGACGACTCGCCGACCGTCCTCGGGCACCAGACCATCCCCGGCCCGAGCCCCGCCGCGCGTGGTCCCTATGTCGTGCGGACGCTCGTGTATGGCAGCGGCACCGATCGCCGCCGCGCCGCCTTCCGCGACTCCGTCGCCATCCGCACGCGGAGCGTCGACGCCTCCCCCTTCGTGAGCTTCGAGGGCGCCCAGGCGAAGCAGCGCCGCAAGTACTGGGGCTTCGAGCCCAAGGCGTTCCCCATCAACGGACGCGTCTGGTATCCCGACGGCCCCGGGCCCTTCCCGCTCGTGCTCGTCGTGCACGGCAACCACGACATGAAGGAGTCGTCCGACCCCGGCTACGCCTACCTCGGCGACCACCTCGCGAGCCGCGGGATGATCCTCGCGTCGGTGGACATGAACTTCCTCAACGGCTCCGCGCGCAACGAGAACGACGCGCGCGGGTGGATGCTGCTCAAGCACCTCGAGGCGTGGGGCGCGTTCGCGGACAGCGCCGAATCGCCTTTGCACGGCAAGGTCGACATGACGCGCATCGCGCTCATGGGCCACTCCCGCGGCGGCGAGGCGGTCGGCCACGCGGCGGCGTTCAACGCGATGCCCCGCTACCCCGACGACGCCAATCAGAAGCTCGGCTTCGGCTTCCCCATCAAGGCGATCGTCGCCATCGCGCCCGTGGACGGCCAGTACCGCCCGGCCGGCCGCCTCGTCCCCATCGAGAACGTGAACTACCTCGTCATCCACGGCTCGCACGACGGCGACGTCTCCACCTTCCACGGGCTGCGCACGTACCAGCGCGTGCGTTTCACCGACGGCCGCCCGCACTTCAAGGCCGCCGTCTCGATGTGGCGCGCGAACCACGGGCAGTGGAACACCGTCTGGAACGAGCGCGACAACGGCAAGACGAGCGCGCGCTGGCTCGCGCTGCACGAGCTGCTGCCGGCCGAGCAGCAGCGCGAGATGGCGAAGGTGTACCTGACGGCGTTCCTCGAGGCGTCGCTCATGGACGAGACGCGCTGGCTCCCGCTCTTCCGCGACCACCGCGCCGCGGGCCAGTGGCTCCCCAAGACCATGTACACGACCCGCTTCGAGGAGAGCACGTACCGCCCGCTCGCCACGTACGAGGAGGACGTGGACGTCGCCACCGGCACCGCGCCGGGCGTGCGCATCTCCGGCGACAGCCTCGGCACGTGGAAGGAGGACGTGCTCCCCTTCCGCTGGCGCAACGACGACCAGCGCAACAGCGGCGCGTGGCTCGGCTGGAACAACCGCGCCGCGGGGCAGAAGCCCGGCGACAGCACCGTCGCGGCGACGCCCGCGTCGTACACGCTGACGCTCCCGGACTCGCTCGCGCGCGCCTGGGGGATCGATAGGACGGGCGCGCTGTCGCTGGCGCTCAGCGCGATGCCTGGCGCGCCCGGTCCGCGCAAAGCCGCCGCCGACTCGGCCGCCGACTCGACGAAGAAGCGCGGCGAGCGGCGCTCGCTCGCGAGCCGGATCCCCCACCCGCGACTCGCGCGGCGCAAGACGCCCGCGCCCGACACCGCCGCCGTGGACCTCAGCGTGGAGCTCGTGGACGCCGACGGCCACGCCGCGCGCGTCCCGCTCTCGCGCTACGGTCCCGTGCGCCGCCCGCTCGAGGCGAGGGTCTACCGCCGCCGCGGGCGCGATGCGCTGCGCTTCGCGCGTACCTCGGAGCTGCTGCTCCAGACGTACGTGCTCCCGCTCGCGGACTTCGCCGCGGCGGGCTCGGCGTTCGACGCGGCGCGCCTCCGCGAGATCCGGCTCGTCTTCGACCGCGCGGAGAAGGGGACCGTCGTGCTGGACGACGTGGGGCTGGCGCGGCCGAACGCGGCGTTTCTGGCCGAGGCGCCGACGGGCGCTCCGGCCGCGATGCCTAACGCCGCGCCGGCGCCGCGCGCCGCGCGCGCCGCGCGACGACCGCGCCATTAAATTCGCCGTATGCGCACGTCCATCCTCGCCT
This sequence comes from Gemmatimonadaceae bacterium, assembly GCA_045804325.1. Taxonomy (GTDB): domain Bacteria; phylum Gemmatimonadota; class Gemmatimonadetes; order Gemmatimonadales; family Gemmatimonadaceae; genus JBJMNJ01. The sequence goes on along the minus strand of JBJMNJ010000114.1, from coordinate 23,607 downwards.
GGAGCGCCCTCTCCGGCCTCGTCCTCGGCCTCTTCTGCGGCGTGGCGCTGCTCGCCGCTGTCCTCGCGGGGCTCGAGCTCGCGGCGCCCGGCGCGGCCCGCGCGCTCGAGCGCTGGCGCCCGCTCCTGCTGGCGCTCTGCCTCGTCGTGCTCCCGCTGATCGGCGCGGTGCTCGGCTACCTCGAGGGACGGCTCAAGCTGAACTGAAGGCCCTCGGCCGAGGGCCGCCGAGCGCTGCGGCGTCAGCCGCCCGGAGCCTATTGTATCGTCGGCGACCCCTGCGACGTCCGCGCGACCACGCTCGAGGCGCCGACCGCGGGGCCCTGCACCGGCGTGGTGAGGGCGGGGAGGCCGAGCGTGGAGCGCGCGTCGGCCACGGCCTGCTCGATGGTCGCTCGCGTCCACTCGCGCGTGGTGCTGGCGGTGTCGAGGCGGAACGCGTAGAGCGCGAACGGGTCGATCGTGAGCTCGAAGCGCGAGTCGCCACGCGCCCACTGCAGTCCCACGCCGCCCTGCGGCGTCATCACGACGCGCTCGAGGAGGCTCCCCGGGTCGCCGGCGCCCTCGGGCCAGAGGTAGGGGAGGATGCGCCGCGCGCGCACGAGCGCGTCGTAGTCCACGCCCGTCGGCACCCCGCCCTCCGTCGCGTCGGCGGCGATCGGCAGCTCGTCGAGGGCGGCCATCGCGTGGGGGAGCGTCGGGAACGGCCGGGCGTCGGTCATGAGGGGCGGCTGGCAGGGGGTGCGGCGGAGAGTCGCCGGGAGAAATGAGTGCGAGGGCGGGCGGTGCGTGCAAGTGGGGACCGCGGCCGGGATGGGAGATGGGGTCGCCCGACCCATGCTCTCCGGAACCGGCCGACGTAGGATGTGATCCGCGACCTTTCCGATGTGACGTGCGTCCTTTCCGCGAGCCGGTGGGCGTTTCATTATTTGCGGCCCACGTCTCCTTTCGTTCCCCGGAGCCCGACCATGATCCGCAAGACCATCGCTGCCGCGCTGCTCGTGGCGGTCGCCGCCACGTTCCCGGCCCCCGCCCACGCCCAGTTCGGTGACGCCCTCAAGCGCGCCGCGAAGAAGAAGGCCGAGCAGAAAGCGGCCGAGAAGGTCGTCGAGAAAGCGGCGGGCGACGGCGCGGCGGTGGACACGGCCTCCGTGCCCGAAGCCGCCACCGGCGGCGCCCGCCGCGGCGGTGGGGGGCGGGTCACGAGCGCCGGCTCCGCGCCGACGTTCGACGGGCGCACGCTCGAGCTGAACTCCGACGTCGTCGGCCGCTTCCTCAAGGCGCTGGCCGCCGAGGTCCCGGCGCGCGCGGCGCTCGCGAAAGACAAGCAGAACGAGGGCCGGTACCGCGCGACGACCGACAAGTACGAGCGCTGCACCCAGAAGGTGCAGGAGAAGCAGGCGGCCGCCATGCAGGAGCGGCAGAGCGACCCGCGCATGATGGAGCTCCAGCTCAAGTACTGGCGCGCCGTGATGTCGGGCGACACCGCCACCGTCAGGACGCTCACCGACACCCTCGTCCTCGGCGGCTTCAAGCCCGACAGCACCTGCGGCCGCCGCCCGGCGGACGCGTACGAGGGGATCAACCGCCTCGAGAACGCCGAGCGCGAGGTCGAGGGCACGGCCGCGGACGCCGGGGACTTCAGCATCGAGCAGTACGCGGTCATCAAGGAGCGCGTGATCCCGTGGGCCGCCGCGAAGAAGCAGGGGAAGGCGCTCCAGGGCGGCTTCACCAAGGCGGAGCTCGAAGCGCTCGACGCGAAGAGCGCCGAGCTGATCGCGGGGCTCAAGCCGCACATGGAAGGGAACCAGTAGGCACAGGGGGCGCGGCGGCGGGCCGCCGCGCCACACCGCACCACGATGCGCACGGTCCTCCTCGCGGCGTCGGCGCTGCTGCTCGCGCCGGCGCCGCGATCGTCAGGCTCCGCTCCGTCCGGCGTCCGGCGCGCCGCCGCGGCGGACAGCCTTCCGCGCTCCGACCTCTCCGTCCGCCTGGACAGCGGCTGGGTGGAGTTCTGGCGCTCGGAGCGCGCCCCGGACCGCTGGGATGCGCCGCACCCCGCGGTGGCGCGTGCACTCGCCTGGCGCTCCGTCGCCGACGGCGTGGACGCCGCGGAGCTCGCCCTCGCCGGCACCGGCGAGGCGTGGCGCATGCGCGCCGTCGTCGTCCGCCTCGACCCGTCGTGCGTGCGGCTGCGGCTCGTCACCGGCGCCCCGACGTGGCGCGTCGAGGAGGCGCCGGACAGCGCCGTGCTCGCGCTGAACGCCGGGCAGTTCGCCGGCTCGGTTCCCTGGGGCTGGGTGGTGCGCGCCGGCGTCGAGCGGCGCGCGCCGGGCCGCGGGCCGCTCGCCGCCGCGCTCGTCGTGGACACCGCCGGCCGCGTACGCTGGTTGCGCGACGACGGCGTGCCGGCCGCGCGTGCCTCGGGCGCCGTGGCCGAGGCGTTCCAGAGCTACCCGACGCTGCTCGCGGGCGGAGAGGTGCCCGAGGCGCTGCGGGCGGACGGCCGCGGCGTGAGCGTCGCCCACCGCGACAGCCGCCTCGCCGCGTGCGCGCTGCGCGACGGCCGCGTGCTCTTCCTCCTCACCCGCTTCGACGCCTTCGGCGACCCCTTCTCCTCGGTGCCGTTCGGCCCGACCGCGCCGGAGACCGCGGCCCTGATGGGCGCCCTCGGCTGCCTGGACGCGGTGATGCTCGACGGCGGCATCTCCGGGCAGCTCCTGCTTCGCGAGGCGAGCGGCGAGCGCCGCGTGTGGCGCGGGTGGCGGCGGGTGCCGCTCGGCCTCGTCGTCTACGCGCGGTAGCGGCGCGGATGCCTAACGCCAGCGCAGCCCCACGCGGTGCGCATCCGGCGCGCCCGCGAACCCCTGCCACGCGTACTCCACCGCGAGGCCGCCGCCGAGGAACGCGAGCCCCCAGGTCACCGGGTTCGACCCGTCGTCGTCGGGGCGGCGCGCGCCGAGTCGCGCCTGGAAGGTGATGTCCTCGAGCGGCGCGAACCCGATCTCCACGCCTCCCGCAGGGACGACGGACCCGCCGCGCGCGATCGAGACCGCCGCGGACGCGCCGAGATCCACGAACGTCGCGACGGGGCGGGGAAACGCCGTGGCGGCGCCGAGCGTGACGCGCCGCGGGAGCGGGTACGACGCACCGCCCGCCGCGATGTCGGCGCCCGCGAGGTTCTGCGCGGCGAGCGCCATGCGCATCGTGTTGCTCCCCGCCGACGCGCCCACGTCCAGCGCGCCGGTCGTCGGGCGCTCGCTCCCGACCCACGACGACACGACCTTGCCCGCCGCGCCCACGCGGAGCCCGCGCACGGTGAGGCCGTAGCCCAGCACGGCTTCGACGCTCGACGCGCGCTCGTCGCCCGCGAGCCCGAGCGCTCCCGCGGCGGGGGCGACGGCGTCCGCGCACGACACGCACGGCGCCGCGTGGTCGAGCGCCCGCACGCCGAGGCCGACCGTCCCGCGCCCGAACGCGGTGGTGGCCGAGGTCGTGACGAGGGCCCCCGCGCTCCCGTAGCGCTGCAGCGACGCGCCGAGCCCGCGCACGCCGGCGAGGCTGGCCGGGTTGTAGAAGACCGCGTCCGCGTCGGGGACGGCGACGTGCGCGTCGCCGAGGGCGAGGGCGCGCGTGCTCCCCGGCAGGCGCAGCACGGCGGGCGCGGTGCGCGCCTGCGCGCGGAGCGGGGTGGCGGCGAGGAGTGCGAGCGTCGCGCCGAGCGCGGCGCGGCGGGTGCGGGGGAGGACGGTCATCGCGGTCAGAACAGCGCCGGGCCGCCGCGCCGCTCGAACAGCTCCGCCGGGTAGGGCGCGATGAGCTCCGGCATCTCGCGCGGCGCGAACCAGCGGAGCTGCGACGACTCGCCGTCGCGCGTCCGGAGCTCGCCGCCCACCACGCGACACTCGAAGACGACGGTGGTCGACTCCGCGACGTCGCCGCTCGGGTAGGTGATGCGGTGCGCGCGCCCGCCGAAGACGCCGGCGACGCGCACGGGCTCCACCTCGAGCCCCGCCTCCTCCCGCAGCTCGCGCCGGACCGCGTCGGCCGGCGACTCGCCGGGATCGATCGCCCCGCCCGGCAGGCTCCATTCGCCGGACTCGCTGCGCTGCTGCACGAGGACGCGGCCGCTCTCGTCGAAGACCAGCCCCGCGGCGCCGGGGGTGAGGAGGAGGTCGTGGCCGATCTTTCGGCGGAGGGACTTCATGTAGTCGGAGGCGGGCATGCGCGAAACATACTGCGTGCGGCGTACCTCGAACCGCGTACGGGAACCCTCGAGAAGCCAGTGCTGGCCTCCCGGGGGTGCTGGCACGCAGTAGGTGGTACGCTGCGCGCGGTGCGTCAGAGATACCGCTCCCGAATCACCGCCACGTGGTGGCGCTCGTGGCCGGCGATGATGTAGGCGAGCGCGCGCGCGGTGACCTCGTAGCCGCTCGCCGTGCCGCGGCGCGCGAGCGCCGTGTCGTCCATGCTGCGCAGGAGGAGGATCGTCGCGCGGCGTACGGCCTCGAGCTCGGCGGCGAGGTCGGCGAGGGGGCGGCGGTTGAAGTCGGTGCCGCGGACGTAGTCGTCCTGCTCGAACCCCGGCAGCGGCGTCGGGTCGCCGCGCCCGATGCGGAGCGCGCGGTAGGCGAAGATGCGCTCCGCGTCGTTCACGTGGCCGACGACTTCCTTGAGGGTCCATTTCCCCTCGGCGTAGCGGTGCCCGGCGCGCTCCTCGGGAATCGCGCGGAGCAGCGCGAGCGTCTCGGCGAGCTGTGTCTCGAGCGTGCGCACGACGTCCCCCTCGGGGACGCGCGAGATGTAGCGGCCGTAGTACGGCGCGTACTCGGTGTCGAGCGGTCGGGTGGCGAGCGCGGTGGTCATGGGAGGCTCGGTGTCGGCGGGTGGCGGGGACGAGCTGGGGGCCCCCCCGCTTCAGAATCTAGGGCGAGCTCGCCACTTCACCGGCACCAATCGATGGCGCGGCGTGGCGCCATTTTCGGCCGCGGGTCGTGAGTCCTGAGCAGCGTGTGGCGTACCCCACCACGCACGACCCACCATTCATGGCCGCTGCAACGCCGCTTCCAGCCACCGCCAGTACCGCTCGCCGCCGACCTCCGCCACGTCGTTGTGCCCCGCGCCCGGCACCACGAGCAGCTCCCCCTTCACCCGCGCCGCCTCGTACACGCGCCGGCCGAGGCGCACCGGGATGATCATGTCGCGGTCGCCGTGCGCCACCCACACGGGCACGTCGAGCTCGCGCACGCGGCCCTCCGTGTCGAAGTGCACGCGCGCGATGGCGCGCCAGCCGAGCAGCACCGGGGACGGCGCGATGAGCCGTGCCATGTCCCGGGCGGACGTGAAGGGGCTCTGCAGCACGAGCGCGCGCGGCCGCACCTGCCGCACGAGCTCCCCGGCCACGGCGCTGCCGAGCGAGTGCCCGAACACCGTCAGGCGCGCCGGGTCGGCGCCGAGGGAGAGCGCGTAGTCGTACGCGGCGCGGGCGTCGAGGCGCGCGCCGTCGTACGTGGGCCTTCCCGGCAGCCCGCCGTACGCGCGGTACTCCGCGAGCACCACGAGCGCGCCCGTGCGCCGCGCGACCTCCTCGCCCCACGGGATCAGCCACACGGCGAGGTCCGCGTTCCCGTGGAAGGCGAGCAGGACGTCGCGGCCCGCGGCCTCGGGCGCGGCGCCGCGGCCCGAGGCTCCCGGCGCGACGACGTACGCGAAGAGCGGCTGCTCGTCGGCCGCGCGGTAGTCGCCGCGAAAGACGCGGTCCCCGGCGGGGAAGGGCGGGCGGGGCGGCTGCCAGACGATCCGCTCCTGCCAGGCCCAGAGCGCGATCCCGACGAGCGTCAGGCCGGCGACGGCGAAGGCCGCAGCGATGGCGAGGAGCTTCAGCAACGAGCGCGGAGTGAACGGGATCGGCGCGCTACCTCTCGCGCGGGGCCGGCGCCTCGTCGGGCACGCGCTCGCCGAGGGTGAACTTGCGCCCTCCGCCCACGTCGCGTCGGGGCGCCAGGTCCTCGAGGAGGATGACGTCGTCGCCCGCCGGCGTCGGCGGGGCCTTCTTGGAGTCGCTCATGTCGTGGCGTCGTCTGGTCTCATCGCGCGCCCTGCACGCGTCGAGGGCAAGACCCGCACCGGTCCCGGAAAGTCACGAACTCGTTGCGGGGGCAGCACTTGCCGCCTGTGCGCGCCGGCGCGCCCAGTGGTCGGATGGTCGCACCCTGGGGCACGTGGTCGCGAACCCGGACCACCCGCGCGCTCCGCGGGCCGAAACGCCCGCTTGCCCCCGATGCCGGACGCTTGAATGTTGGCCGCCATGTCGCACACCGGCCACGTCCTCCCGCCGCTCTACGCGCGCTGGATGGACGACCTCCTCGCCGCGCCCGTTCCCGCAGAGACCAACGCCACCTGCGGCGACTGCGCGATGGTGCTGCCGGAGCACCCCCACGGCGGCCCCGAGTCGTACCGGCGCGACACGAAGTGCTGCACGTTCCTGCCGGAGCTCTGGAGCTTCCTCGTCGGCGGCGTGCTGCTCGACGAGCCCGAGCCGGGCTCCCCCGCCGATCGCGGCCGGCGGTCCGTCGAGGCGCGCCTCGACGCCGGCCTCGCCGTCACGCCGCTCGGCCTCGGCAAGACGCGGGTGCACGCGACGCTCTACGGCGCGGGCCTCGCCGGCACCTTCGGGAAGGCGCGCGCGCTCCGCTGCCCGCACTACCTCGAGGAGGACGGCGGCCTCTGTGGGGTCTGGCGCCACCGCGAGTCGACGTGCGCCACGTGGTTCTGCAAGCACACCCGCGGGGCCACGAGCAAGGAGTTCTACAAGCACCTGCACCAGCTCCTCATGGGCGTCGAGCGGGCGCTCGCCGCCTGGTGCGCGCTGGAGCTCGACCTCGACGCGGACGCGCTCGCGAGCCTCTACGAGCCGTACGCCGCGAAAATGCCGCGCCCCCTGACGGGGCGCGACCTGGACGGCGAGCCCGACCCCGCGGCGCTGCGGCGCGCCTGGGGGCGCTGGCTCGGCCGAGAGCGCGAGTACTACGCGGAGTGCGCGCGCCGCGTGGCCGCGCTGTCGTGGGCCGAGGTCGCCGCGATCGGCGGCGCGCAGGTAGACGTGTTCGCCCGCCTGACGCGGCACGCGCACGCGCGGCTGCTCGACGGCACCGTGCCAGAGCACCTCGTCGCGGGGCTCGTGCAGATCATGCCTTCGCGGCGCGGGCGGCGGCGCGTCGTCGGCTACAGCGGGCTCGACGCGCTCGACCTCCCGGAGGTGGTGCCGGAGCTGCTCCACGATTTCGACGGCCGGCCGACCGCGGAGGTGCTCGAGGAGATCCGCCGCGCGCGCCGCGTCCGCCTCGACCCGGCCCTCGTGCGCAAGCTCGCCGACTTCGGCGTGCTGGTCCCCGCACCGGCCGTCGCGCTGCCGGGCGCGGCGGACGCCCCGACCGCTCTGGCGGCGCCCGACGTCGCTCCGACCGCGCCGGCGCGTTAGGCACGCCCACGGAGAGCCGAGCGCCCCGCCGGACACTCGTCCGGCGGGGCGCTCGCGCGTGCGGGGTCGGCTAGTGCTTCTCGGAGAGCGGGGTCGTGAGGCCGCCCTTCACCGCGTCCGCGTCCTTCTCGCCGATCGTCCGCTCCGGCAGGTCGCCGGCGGCGTTCGCGTCCTTCGTGTTCGGCGCCTTGTCCATCGCCTGCTGGTCACTCGTGCGCTTCTCGTCGGCCATGGTCGGGCTCCTCGCGGTGGTGGGAAGATCCGTGCGTTGCTCCGCCGATCCATCGAGCCGCCGGTCGGCGGCCGGTGCATCGGCGCAGGTGTAGGCGTCCGCGTGCTTCCCCGTCGTCGGGGTCGGCGTCAGCCCGAGTACTTCTTGGGCCAGGCTTGCCTGATGCTCGGATCCGCGGTGTCCGTGCTGGTGTCGGACAGCGTGGAATCCGTCGTCTCTCCCACGCCGCCCTTCACGCTGTCCGCCTGATCCGCGGTGAGGTGACGCTCAGGGATGCTCTCGATGTCGTCGGCCCGCTCGTCGGGGCGCTTGGTCTCGTCGCTCACGGCGCTACGCCTCCTGCTGGGTGATCGAGGTGTGTGAGTGACCGTCGTGCTTCCCGCTCGGGCCGCCCCGACGCCGCGCACACGTCCTGTGCGCCGGGGACGGCCGGCGGCTCGAACCGCGCTAGTAGAACTTGAACTCCGTGATGCTCGGGTCGATCGAGCTGATCGACGTCGAGCTGATCGACGGCGACGTGGTGCTCAGCCCGCCCTGGACGATGATCCCGCCCTTCACCGACTCGGCGTCCTCCGCCGCCACCTGCTCCTCGGCCTGCTTCTCGGGGAGGCTCTCGATCTGCTCGTCGGGGTTCCTGATCTCGTCGCTCATCTCAGTGGTCCTCGGGTAGTGATGGTGGACCGCCCACCGTCGGCGGCCGCGGCACGTTTCGCTGCGGAGGTCGCCATGGTGGTGCGATGAGGCGGCGGCAAGGCAAGCCGTGCGCCGGATGTGGGTCGAATTCCAAGTGGTTGCCGTACACCATCTTGCGTGGTAGCGGCCGACGGATCGAGCGCCGGGCGGCATCGGTTTCGTACCAACGCTGGTATCGATTCGCTGCCACGCTGCCCGCCGCCGAGCCAGCCGGCCGAGCTCGCCTCGGCGGGAATGGAGCTTGCCCCCTGTGGTCTCACAGGAGGTGGACATGAACCGCAGCGACGACCAGAGCCGCGCCCCAGCGGCCAGTGAGGACACTACGCAGGCGCGCGAGAACACCCGCCGCGTCCACGAGAACCGCGATGCCCTCGCCGAGCAGGCCCGGCGCGTCGAGGCGTCGGTGCCGGCGACCCAGCGCGCCCCGCGCCCCGAGCAGAACGGCTCGGCCTCCGCGGCCCCTCGGCCCACCGAGGACAACTCCGACGCCGTACGCCGTACCGAGCAGGTCCGGGAGAACCGCGCGGCCCTCGAGGAGCAGGCGCGCCGTACGGAGGCGAGCGTCCCGCAGGAGATCCGCGACCGGCGCATCGGCGAGCAGCACCCGTAGAGCCCGCGGTCGCTCGCCCGCCTCACGTGGTCGTGGTGCTGGTCGTGGTGCTGGTCGTGGCGCCGGTCGTGGTGGCGTTCAGGGCGCCCTGCTCCTCACCCGAGCGCGTCCGCCGCGGGCACGTCGCCGGTCGTCGGGACCGCGAGCTTCCGGTCGAGCGTCGAGCGCGACAGCCCGAGGGCCCGCGCGGCGCGCCGCTTGTTGCCCCCCATGCGGTCGAGCACCTGCCGGATGTGGCGCAGCTCCACCGTGCGCAGGCGCAGGTCGTCGGCGCCGGAATCCGCGGCGCGCGCCGGCTCGGCCGAGGCTCCGCCGCGCGCGGGCGGCGCGTCCGCCACCGACCCCAGCGCCGCGAACGCGCCCGACGAGCGCCGCGTCGTCGCCGCGTCCACGGGCTCGAGCAGCACCGCCTCCGGCGGCACGGTCTCGCCCTCGCTGAGCGCGACGGCCGAGTGCACGACGCGCTTGAGCTCGCGCAGGTTGCCGGGCCACGGGTAGGCGAGCAGCGCGTCCGCCGCCGCGCGGCTGAGCCCCGTGATGCGCTTCCCCTGCGCGCGGGCCGCCACCTCGATCTCCGCGGCGACGAGCGCGCGCAGGTCGCCGGGCCGGTCCCGGAGCGGCGGGATCTGCACCGTGATCCCGCTGATCCGGTAGAACAGGTCCTTCCGGAAGTGCTCGGCCTCGATGTACTTGCGAATGGGCAGGTGCGTGGCCGACACGAGGCGCACGTCCGCCACCTGCAGCGCCTCGCTGCCGAGGCGCTCGAACTCGCCGTACTCCACGGCGCGCAGGATCTTCGCCTGCGCCGTGGGCGTCATGTCGGCGATCTCGTCGATGAAGAGCGTGCCGCGGTCGGCGAGCTCGAACTTCCCCTTCACCCGCCGCGCCGCGCCGGTGAACGCGCCGCGCTCGTGCCCGAAGAGCTGGCTGTCGAGCAGCGTCTCCGAGAGCGCCGCGGCGTTGAACGAGACGAACGGCCCGGCCGCGCGGCGCGACGAGTTGTGCAGCGCGCGCGCGAGCACCGTCTTCCCCGTGCCGCTCTCGCCGAGGATGAGCACCGGGAGGTCGGTGCGCGCCGCGACCCGCGCGAGGTCGAGGCAGCGGCGCATCGGCGTGTCGGCGCTGTTGAAGTCGTCGAGCGTGTGCCGCCACCCGTCGGCGGGCGCGGGGCGCGGCGGGCCGTAGCCCCCGTGCAGGCTCGAGCCGGAGCTCGCGTCAGCGGCGTCGCGTCGCACTGTCAGGCACCTCGGCGAAGGTTTCCCGGAGCTGCCGGATGGGCTCGAACGCGAAGCTCGCGAGCGAGCGCCGCCCGACGACGATGTCCGCGCGCCCGCCCATGCCGGGCAGGAGCGCGCGCAGCGCGCCCCGGACGCGGATGGCCCCGTCCGGCACGTCGACGATGGCGCGGAAGGCGCCGGCCGCCGCGTTAGGCGCGCCGCCCTCGGGCGCGTCGCCGCTCCCGCCGGGGCCCACCCAGCGCACGGTCCCGAAGCGCACGCCGAAGCGCTGGTAGGGGAAGGCGTCGTAGCGGAGCTTCACCCCCTGGCCCGCCGCGACGAGCGGCACGCCGGCCTGCGGCACGAGCAGCTCCGCCTGGAGCTTCTCCCCCGCGCACGCGAGCTCGCTCAGCACCTCCCCCTCGCGCACGACGGCGCCCGGGGCGTTCACGCGGAGGCGCAGCACGGTGCCGGCGCAGGGCGCGGACACGGCGAGCTCGAAGCCGCTGCCGGCCGCCGCGCCGCTCGCGCTCGTGAGCTCCAGGTCCTTTCTGAGCGAGGCGGTGCGGATCCCGCCGGTCTCCGCCGCCTCCTCGAGCCGCCGGCGCGTCTCGCGGTACTCGGCCTCGCGCGCGAGCGCGGCGCTGCGCAGCCGCGCGATCTGCGCGCTCGCGTCGTCGCGCTCGCCGGAGGCGGTCTCGAGCTCCTCGTCGAGGCGCTGCGCCTCGAGCTCCAGGCGCGAGGCCTCGACGCCGCCCACGGCGCCGCGGGCCGCGCCGCCGCGGTACTGGTCGGCGAGCTGCCGCGTGAGCGCGAGCTGCCGCGTCTTGAGCTCGATCGCGCGCCCGAGGCGCGCCACGCGCGCCTCGAGCCGCCGCCGCTCGACGACGTCGGCTCGAACCTGCGCGGCGAACAGGCTCTCCGCATTCGCGAGCCCCTCCCGCGCGCCGCGCACCTGCGCCTCCGCCTCGCGCAGCGCCGCCGCGCGATCGCCGACGGGCGCGGACTGGAGCGTGAACAGCACGGCCCCCTTCCGCACCTCCTCCCCTTCGGCGACCCGCACGTCGCTGACCACGCCCTGCCGCACCGCGCGGACGGGGTCCGTGCCGCGGACGGGAACGAGCGTGAAGGGGCCGGAGACGGTCTCGGGCACGCGCACCACAGCCGCCGCGAGGACGCTCACGCCGAACAGCGCGATCAGCACGTATGCGAGGCCGCGAGCGATCAGCGGCGGCGGATCGTTGTGGAGGAAGGGGTCGTCGCGCTCCGGAGCGGCGAAAGTACTCATGGCAGGTCTCCGCAGCTGTACGCGCGGGAGCGGCATCGGCGGCTGGCGCCGCCTCGCCTGGGAGCGGGTTCGCTCGCGGCGGTCGCCGCTCGCTCCCCTGGGAGCGGCGTCGGCGCTGCGCGCCTCGCCTGGGAGCGCCTTCGGCCGCTGACGCGGCCTCCGCTGGGATCGACCCAGCAGGGTTTCTTCCCAGCGGAGCGAGCGCAGCGAGCGAGCGCGCTCCCAGGGGAGCCGGGCGCAGCCCGGCGAACCCGCTCCCAGCCGAGCGGGGCGAAGCCCCGCGACGGCGCTCCCAGCGGAGGCGGCCGCCAGGCCGCCGAACGCGCTCCCGCGAGCGGCCGCAGGCCGCGAGCCCGCTGTCCGCTCATAAGCCGAGCTGCTGCGAGCAGAGGTAGAAGTAGAGCCCCTTCCGCTTCATCAGATCGTCGTGCGTTCCCTGCTCCACCAGCCGCCCCTGCTCCAGCACGAGGATCAGGTCCGCGTCCCGCACGGTGCTCAGCCGGTGCGCGATGACGAACGACGTGCGGCCCTCGAGCAGGCGGTCGATGTTCTCCTTCACCGCGCGCTCGCTCTCCGTGTCCAGCGCGCTCGTCGCCTCGTCGAACACGAGGATCGGCGGGCGGTTGTAGAGCGCGCGGGCGATGGCGAGCCGCTGCTTCTGGCCGCCCGAGAGCGAGAGGCCGCTCTCGCCCACCTTCGTCTCGTAGCCGAGCGGCAGGCGCTCGACGAACTCGTGGGCGGCGGCGGCGCGGGCGGCCCACACGACCTTCTCCATGTCCGGCTCCTCCTCGCCGAACGCGATGTTGTGCGCGATCGTGTCGTCGAAGAGGTGGTTCTCCTGGAGCACGAAGCCGATCTTCCGCCGCAGGTCGCGGTAGTTGAGCGACTTGAGGTCCACGCCGTCGAAGAGGATCGTCCCCTCCGTCGGCTCGAGGAGGCCCGAGAGGCACTTGATCAGCGTCGTCTTTCCCGAGCCGCTGCGCCCCACGATGGCGACCATCGTGTTCGGCGGCACGTCCACCGTCACGTCCTCGAGGATCGCCGGCGACTCCGGCCCGCCGTAGCGGAAGCCGAGGTGGCGGAAGCTCACGCGCCCCTCGAGCGAGCGGACCGGGATGAGGCGCGAGCGGTCCGCCCCCTGCTCGGGCTCCTGCTCGAACACGTCGTCGAGCCGGTTCAGGTAGACCGTCACCTGCTGGAGGTTGTCCCACAGCGAGAGCAGCGTGAGGATCGGGCCGTTCGCGAGCGCGACGAGCGAGTTGAACGCGACGAGCCCGCCGATCGAGAGCCCGCCCGCCATCACCTGCCGCGCGCCCACCCAGAGGAAGAGCGTCGTCGTCAGCACCGTCACCATCTGCACGGCGCCGTCGAACGTCATCATCGTGAAGTCCGCGCGGAAGCGCTTCCGCGCGAGCCCGTTGACCTGGTTGAGCATCAGCTCGCGGAACGCGTACTCCGCGCCCAGCGACTTCACCGTCTCGATGCCCTTGATGGCGTCGATCTGGAAGCTCTGGTAGCGCCCGAACGCCTCCTCCAGCTCCCCGTAGAGCGGCCGGAGGCGCCGGGAGGAGTAGCGCATCAGCAGGAGGTAGAGCGGCGCCGTCGCGAGGAACGTCAGCGTCAGCGTGGCGCTGTAGACCAGCATGAGCCCGAGCGACGCGATCAGCATCGCGACGGCCGTGAGCGCCCCGACGCCGTTCTGGACGAGGAACTCGCGGACGAGTCGTATGCCCTGCAGTCTCCGTTGAATGTCTCCCGTCCGCCGCGTGCTGAAGTAGCTCATCGGCAGCGACAGCAGCCGCCGCGTGAGGAAGTCGAGCGTCGACGAGTCGATGCGCACCGCCGCGAAGCTCAGCAGGTAGCGCTGCACGAGGATCGACGCCATCGAGAACACGAGCACGAGGAGCATCCCCGCGATCATCGTGTTCAGCAGCCCCACGTCGTGCTCGACGAGCACGCGGTCCACGATGACCTGCGTGAACAGCGGCAGCGCCATCTGGAGGAGGCTCGCGATGAGCGCGAGCGCCGCCGCCTGCGCCGCCAGCCCGCGGAAGGGCGTGAGGAAGGGGAGCAGCCACGCGACGGAGAGCTTGCCCACCGGCGCCCGCTCGAACGCGTCCGTGTAGTCGAAGAGCGCCGCGTACCCCGACCAGCTCCTCTCGAACTGCGCGCGCGGGATGCTGCGCAGCCCCACGCCGGGGTCGGCGACGCGCGCCTCCTTCGCGTCCACGTCGTACAGCACGACCCAGTGGTTCCCCTCCCAGTGCACCACGGCGGGGAGGGGCATCTGCTCGAGGTTGCGCGGGCTCGCCTTCACGCTGCGCGCGGCGAGGCCGAGCTCCTGCGCGCCGCGCACGATGGCGCGCAGGCTCGTGCCGTCGGTGCTCGTGTGGAGGAGCTGGCGGATGCGCGCGAGGCTCACGGCGCGGCCGTAGTGCCGGCACACCATCGCGAGGCTCGCCGCCCCGCAGTCCATCGCGTCCACCTGCCGCACGTGCGGGAAGCGGCGGATGCGCCGCCCCGCCTTCACGAAGTGGCCGTCCTCGGAGGCGAACGGGCCCGCCGGCGCGGCCGGGGCCGCGGGGCGCGCGCCGTCGCCGTTCGTGCTCGGTGCCGCCGCCGCAGCGCTCGCGGCGGTCGCGGCGGTCGCGGCGGTCGCGCCCTCCGTCCAGTCCACCTGCCCCGGCCCCACCTTCTCCGCCGCCTGCGCGTCCGCGGGGAGGAGCTCGCGCGCGAAGTCGAGCGGGATGCGCGCGGTGTGCTGGAAGTCGTACTGCGCGACGCGCTCCTCGACCGCGCGGCGGAACTCCGCGTGGCGCCCGATGAGCCCGCGCAGCGCCTCGGCCGGGAGCGCGAGCAGCCGGCACGGCGTCACCGCCTCGACGCTCGCCGAGCGCGGCTCGCCCATGAACACCGCGCGCTCGCCGAAGAAGTCGCCCTTGCGGAGGTACGCGACGTAGCGCCGCTCGCCCGCGCCGTCCGCGCCGCCGGTGAAGACGCGCAGGCGCCCGTCCTCGACGAAGAACATCGCGCCGGGCGGGTCCCCCTCGCGCACGACGAGCTCGCCCGCGCTCGCCTCCCACGGCGCGAGCGCCTCGAGCAGCTCGCGCAGCGCGTCCGCGGGCAGCGCCGCGAAGGCGGTGAACTGGCGGAAGAAGTTGTGCAGGTGCCGGTGGCGGATCTGCAGCTCGAAGTACTGCCGCAGGTCCGGGCGGCTCGTCACGAGCGCGTCGAACACGCTGCGGTCGAGGCGCAGCACCTCGACGTCGCTGCTCGCGCGGACGGTGGCCGTGCGCTGCGCGCGCTCGAGCAGCCCCATCTCGCCGAACAGGTCGCCGCGCCGCAGGACGTTGAGCGAGAGCTCGTCGCCGTTCTCGCCGCGCTTCAGCACGCGCGCGCGCCCGTCCACTACGACGTAGAGCGCGTCCGCCGCCTCCCCCTCGCGCACGATGGTCGAGCCGAAGGGGAACGACGCCGCGACGAAGGCGTTCGCGACGATGTCGCGCGCGTCCGGCGGGAGGAACTTGAGGAGGGGGAGGTCGTGGACGACCGCCGAATACTCGCCCGACGTGCGTGGCGTGGTCATCGGCCGACGCGCGACGTGACCGGCATCAGGCACCTTCCGTAGACTCGAAGAGGTGCCAAGTTGACCCGTTTTGATACTATGTCAACAGGAAGTCTGGCCTATTTCCACTGCGCGCCGGGCACCAGAACCCCCGAGACGCTCCTCGTGGCCGGCGGCGGACGTTGGCGCGCGCCGCGCCGCGGACCGATGCCTTCGAGGCGCCACGCGGGGCGTCAGCCCGCCGTCGTCACATCCAGCGCACCCGCTCCGCCACTGCCGCCGCCATCCGCCCCTCGAGCACCGCGCGCTCGGCGCGCCGCCGCACCGCCGCGTCCGCCAGGTCCGGCACCCGCTTCGCCAGCACCTCGACGAGCGCCGGCGCGCCGTCGAGCTCGAGCGGGCCGAGCAGCTCGCCGGGCGCGGCGCCGGTGAGCGCGCTCCGGAGCGCGCCCGCATCCTCGAGCACGAGCCGGCGCACCTCCACGGGCGCCCGCGCCTCCGCGGCCACGCTCGCCAGCGCGTCGCCGTCGGCGCGCACGCAGAGCGCCGCCTCGCGCGCCGCGGGCTCGCTCGCGAAGCGCGCCACGCGGCACTCGACCGTCAGCCACTCGAGCCGGTGCGCGCCGACCTGCGCCGCGAGCGCCTCGGGCGTCGCGAGCCGCTCGCACGCCCGGGCGTAGGCGACGTCCGCGCGGGCCACGCGGCCGGCCGCGTCCGCCCCGTCGTCGCGCGCCGCGTCGCCGGCCGCCGCGCCTAACGCGGCCCGGCCGGCGAGCGCGTGCGCCGTGCGCTCCAGGAGCCCGCCGCAGATCGCGTCCACGAGGACGTCCCGCTCGGGGGCGCCCGCCGCCGCGCCCGCGCCGACGCCCGCCGCGGCGCGCCGCGCCACCTGCCGGCGCACGTGGTCCATCCACTCGCCCACGACGAGCCCGCGCGCGTCGAGCCACTTCCGCATGTCGTCGCCCGAGGCGAGGTCGCGCGCGTAGCGGAACTCGCGCGCCGCGGCGCTCACCCGCTCCTCGGCGGGCGGCGCCGCGGCGACGAGCGCGGCGGCGCGCGCCGTCTCCGCCTCCTGCCGCGCCCAGTCCCCCCACGCCGCGGCCGCCGCGCGCACGTCGTGCCAGGTGTACGGCTCCCCATCGACGACGAACGCCGTCGCGTCGAGGCCCCTCACGGCCACGCGGCCACTCGCGCCGCCGCCGCGTCCATCGCCTCGCCGATGACGTCGTAGGGGAGCCCCGACGGGTCGGTGCGCTGGTTGAACAGCACGACCACGTCGGTACCGTCCGGGCGCTGGCGCGCCATCGTGAAGGTGCCGGGCAGCGAGCCGAAGGCCCACCACGAGGAGCCCGTCGCGCCCGGCGCCGGACGCGGGCTCCCGTCGAGCCAGTAGGCCGAGAGGAACTGGAGCAACGTCGGCGCCGACGCCGAGAGCCCCCCGAACGAGTCGAACTGCTCGGACCACCACCAGCCGTCCGCGATCGGCACGACCGAGCAGCTCGCGACGACGAACACGAGGCACCCCGTCGCCGGGTCCACGTACTCAGGCTCGCGCGGGTCGCGGTCCTCCGGCAGCGTGGCCGACTGCGCCACGAACGGCGCCGCCGTCGCGGGGAAGACGTTCTGCCTCACGTAGTCCACGTAGCGCTGGCCGGTGACCTTCTCTATCGCGAGGCCCAGGAGGCTGTAGCCGAAGTTGGAGTACGCCGCGCGCGCGCCCGGCGCGAACTGGAGCGGCTGCGTCATCATGTACCGGGCGAGCTCGGTCTTGTCGAGCGGGGCGCTCGCCCCGAGCGCCCGCGCGAAGGTGCGCGCCATGAACACGACGTCGCCGGCCAGGTCGCGGTCCCACCCGCCCTTGTGGTCGAGCAGTTGCCGCACCGTGACGTCGTAGATGCGCGCGTCCGCCACCGCGCCGCCGAGCGGCGCGAGGCCGAGCAGGGGGTAGACCTTCGTCGAGGACGAGAGCTTCCCCTCGCCGATGAGGCGCCCGATCGCGGCCGCCGTCACCGGCTTCGAGACGCTCGCCAGCCGGAAGAGCGCGTCGGGCGAGAGCGGGTGCGCGTGCGCCCGGTCCCGCCAGCCGTACGCGCGGCTCAGCACCGGTCGGCCCGCGCGCGCGACCGCGAGCGTCCCCGTCTCGATGCCGCGCGCCGCCATGAAGGCGAGCATGGTGCTGTCGAGCGGGAGGAGCGACGGCACGAACGTCCCCCACGCGGGCACCCGCCCGTACAGGTTGCGGAGGGACACCGTCTGCCCCGCGCGCACCTCGATCGGGACCGAGGCCCCAACCGGGTACCACGTGCGGCCGCCCGCCTCGACCGCCGACGCGGTGAGCGTGTAGGTGCCGGGGGTGAGGTTCGCGACGGTCGCGGTCGGCGTGCCGATGGTCCGACTGTACCCGTTCGGCCCCGCGAGCACTGCGCTCGGCGACGCACCCTCCGGCAGGCCGCCGAAGCGCAGCGCGACGGCCCCGGTGGCCGGCGTGGCGACCGGGCCCGCGTCGCCGCCGCAGGCGCCGGCGGCGAAGGCGAGGGCGAGGCACAGGGAGCGGCGAACGACGTGCGCGGCGGGCGGGCGTGCGTGGCGCATGCGGGGCCGTCGGGAGTCGGGTAGGGCAATCTCGGCCGCGGCCGACGCGGCGGCAACCGCGCGCGGGGCGGGCGACTATCTTCCGCGCATGAGCATCCACATCCCCATCGAGACGTACCGCCTCGACAACGGCCTCTTCGTGACGTTGTCGGAGGACCACACCGCGCCCATCGTCGCGGTCAACCTCTGGTACCACGTGGGCTCGGCCAACGAGCGCCCGGGGCGCACCGGGTTCGCGCACCTGTTCGAGCACATGCTCTTCCAGGGCTCGGAGAACGTCGGCACCAACGAGCACTTCGAGCTCGTGCAGCGCGCGGGCGGCGCACTCAACGGCTCGACGTGGCTCGACCGCACGAACTACTTCGAGACCGTGCCGAGCAACCAGCTCGCCATCGCGCTCTGGCTCGAGGCCGACCGCATGGGGCGGCTCCTGCCGGCGATGACGCAGGAGAAGCTCGACAACCAGCGCGACGTCGTGAAGAACGAGCGGCGCTGGTCGGTGGACAACCAGCCCTACGGCACGTGGTGGGAGCGGCTCCCCGCGCTGTGCTTCCCGCCCGAGCACCCGTTCCACCACTCGCTGATCGGCTCCATGGAGGACCTGGACGCCGCGAGCGTCGAGGACGTGGCCGGGTTCTTCTCGACGTACTACACGCCCGACAACGCCGTGCTGTCCATCGCCGGCGACTTCGACCCGGCGGAGGCGCGCCGCCTCATCGCCGAGTACTTCGGTCCGATCCCGCGCGGGCGCGGCCGCCCGCCGCTCCCCGACATGTCGCTCCCGCCCGTGTTCGGCGAGTGGAAGCGCGAGAGCGTGGCCGACGACGTCATGCTCCCGCGGCTCTTCCTCGCCTTCCGCTCGCCCGCCTTCGGCACGCCGCAGTACTACGCGGCGAGCGTGTGCGGCGCCGTGCTCGGCATGCGCAAGGGGAGCCGGCTGCACCGGGCGCTCGTGCGCGAGCGCGAGGTGGCCGCGGAGGCCTCCGCGTTCACGTACGACCTCAGCAAGGGGAGCGACCTCCTCGTCATCGACGCGACGGCGCGCCCCGAGGTGGACGCCGCGCGGCTCGAGGCGGAGGTCGTGCGCGAGGTGGACCGCCTGCGCGAGGCGGGCGTCACCGCCGACGAGGTGGCGCGCGTCGTCGCGCTCATCGAGACGGAGTTCCTCGCCGCCCAGCAGCAGGCCGGCGACCGGGCCGACAGATTATCGCAATTCGCGACTTATTTCGGCGACCCGCGCCTCGTCAACGAGCAGGTGGACCGCTACCGCGCCGTCACCGCCGAGCAGGTGAGCGCGTTCGCCCGCGAGCGCCTGGGCCCGGACAACCGCGCGTCCCTGGTGTTCGTGCCGAAGGACGGAGCCGCAGCCGACGGCCGAGAGCAGCGCGCCGAGCGCGCCCCGGCCAGCTCGGAGCAGGCACCCGGCAGCGCCGAAGGCGCCGAGAGCCATGCGGGGGCGCGCGCATGACCGCCACGAAGGCCCCTCCGCGCCCCTCCCCGGCGCCCCCGCGCGAATACCACTTCCCGCGCTTCGAGCGCCGCACGCTCGCCAACGGCGCGCGGCTCCTCGTCGCGCCGGCGCACAAGCTGCCGCTCGTGACGACGCTCGCCCTCGTCGACGCGGGCGCCGTCAACGACCCCGCGGGGCGGGAGGGGCTCGCCGCGCTCACGGCGCGCGCGCTCGTCGAGGGCACGCAGGCCGCCGGAGGCACCGAGCTCACCGAGCGCCTCGAGCGCCTCGGCACCTCGCTCGACGCGAGCGCCGACTGGGACGCGGCGGTCGCGCGCCTCACCGTCCACGCGGCGCGCCTCGAGCCGGCGCTGGCGCTGCTCGGCGAGGTGCTCATGACGCCGGCGTTCGCCGAGCGTGACGTCGAGCGGCTCAAGGCCGAGCGCCAGGCGGAGATCCTCCAGCTCCGCGCCGAGCCGCGCGGGCTCGCGGACGAGACCTTCGACCGCGTGCTCTACGCGCCGGGCTCTCGTTATGCAGCCCCGGAGGGCGGCACGGCCGAGAGCGTGGCGCGCCTGACGGCCGCCGACCTCCGCCGCTTCCACGCGGAGCGCTATCGGCCCGGCGCGCTGACGCTCGTGGTCGTCGGCGACGTCACGGCGGACGACGCGACGCGCCTCGCGGAGCGCGTGTTCGGCGCGTGGAGTGGCGACGCGCCGCCGCCCGCCGCGGCGGCCGACCGGCCCGCGCGCCTCGACCGCGCCGTGCACCTCGTCGCCAAGGGGGACGCGGCGCAGTCGGAGATCCGGCTCGGCCACGTCGGCATCCCGCGCTCGCACCCGGACTACTTCCCGGCCACCGTGATGAACGCGATCCTCGGCGGCCTGTTCTCGTCGCGCATCAACCTCAACCTGCGCGAGCGGCACGGCTACACGTACGGCGCGTTCTCGGGATTCGAGTGGCGCCGCGGCGCGGGGCCGTGGGCGGTGAGCACGGCGGTGCAGTCCGACGTCACGGCCGCCGCGGCCTCGGAGACGCTGCTGGAGATCGACCGGACGCGCGAGGAGGCGGTGGCCGAGGACGAGCTCACGCTCGCGACGAGCTACCTCGACGGCGTGTTCCCCATCCGCTTCGAGACCACGGCGGCGATCGCCGTGGCGCTCGCGAACATGGAGATCTACGGCCTGCCGGCCGACTACTACGACACGTACCGCGCGAAGGTGCGCGCCGTGACGACGTCCGACGTGCTCGAGGCCGCGCGCCGCCACGTGCAGCCCGAGCGGCTGCAGCTCCTCGTCGTCGGCGACCCGGCCGTCGTGCGCGCGCCCCTCGAGGCGCTCGGCTTCGGGCCGATGACGGTGTACGACGCGGAGGGCCGGCCGACGGGCTAGCTACGGCCGAGCCTGGCCGTTCAGGTTGACAGCGAGTCTGCCACCGCGCGGCGCGCCCACCGGCGCGCCGTTGTCATTTTGGCCGACTCGAGCCGGCACGCGCACTGCTGTCTCGGGCGACCGAGTTGGCAGCATGCGCGACTTCCTTGTCACCCCGAGAGGGAGGGTTCACAGATGACTCAGAACGTGCTGGACCGGATGCTCACCCTGGCCCGCGCGATGGATGACTCCTTCGCCGCCGGCGACCGCTACGACAACCGCGGCGTGTGGTTCCCCGCGCTGGACGTGTACGAGACGGAGCAGGCCTACGTCGTGGAGCTGGACCTGCCCGGCGTGCACCCGGAGAACGTCGACCTGAGCTTCGAGCAGGGGACGCTCACGATCCGCGGCACGCGCGGCCCGACGGTGAAGACCCCGGAGAAGGGCGAGCTGCGCGTCTTCTCGGCCGAGCGCGTGAGCGGCTCGTTCGTCCGCTCGGTGCGCCTGCCCGAGTACGTCGACTCGGAGAAGATCGAGGCCACCTACGACAACGGCGTGCTGATGGTCACGATCCCGAAGGCGGCGGCCGCGCGCCCCCGCAGGATCACGATCCGCGGCGCCGCGCAGGGCGAGAACGGCAAGCAGCTCAACGGTTGAACGAGAAAGGAGAAAGGAGAAAGGAGAGGACATCCCGGCAGGGTGGGTCTCCTTTCTCCCTTCTCCCTTCTCCTTTCTCCTTTCTCGCCAGGAGGATCCCGACTATGCGACCTGTTCGTTCCTTGGTCGTCTCGCTCGCGGTCCTGTTCGCGGCCGCCGGCGAGGCGCGTGGTCAGGAGACGCTGCTCCCCCCGCCGCACCCCGGCGCCGAGCCGTGGCCGGCGGTGGAGTCGGAGCGGCCGGTGTGGATCGAGGGGTTCGTCAGCCGGCAGCGCGGCGACGCCGTGGGCCGGAGCGCCGAGGGCATGGGCGGGCGCGTCCTCTGGTCGCTCGAGCGGCCCGACCGCGCCGACGCGCCGTCCGACCTGGTCGGCAGACTGGCCGACCGCGTCGCTGTGGGCGCGTTCGCGCTGCGCACGAGGCCGTCGGGGCGACTCGAGGCGTGGTATGCGGGCGCGCACGCCGACGGGCGCCTGGTCACCCGCCCGCTGCTCGGCCGCCTGGAGCCATTGGTCTCGTTCAGCGTGGGCGCGTACCGGGAGCGCATGCCCGCGCGCCTCACGGCGGACGTCCCCGTCGTGGTGTTCGACCGTCCGCTCGCCGAGGCCACGCGCGTCTCGCGCGTCTCGCTGCGCGGCGTGCGGCCTCCCGCGACCGCGGCGCACGGGGCGTTCGCGCCGGGCGCGGCGCTCCGCCTGCGGCTCCTGCGCGGCGTCGCCATCCGCGGGGACGCGCGGCGTCTGTTCGTCATCGACGACCACTCGCCTCGCGAGGCGCTGGAGCTGGCGGCCGGGGTGAGCGTAGCGCGGTAGAGCAGGGAGCAGGGTGGGCGCGCAGTGAAAGCGGGAGCAGCGGCAGACCCGTCGGGGGCGCCCCTGCTCCCTGCTCCCTGTCCCCTGCTCCCTGGTATTATCCCGCTCACCCCAGCCGCGAGCCCGTACCGAGTGAGCTCCTCCGCCCAGATCGCCAGCCGCCGCGCGTACACCGGGAGAATCCTCAACGTCGACATCGACACCGTGCGCTTTCCGGACGGCTCCCAGGGGGAGCTGGAGATGGTCCGGCACCCGGG
Source organism: Gemmatimonadaceae bacterium (assembly GCA_045804325.1). Classification (GTDB taxonomy): domain Bacteria; phylum Gemmatimonadota; class Gemmatimonadetes; order Gemmatimonadales; family Gemmatimonadaceae; genus JBJMNJ01. The sequence goes on along the minus strand of JBJMNJ010000114.1, from coordinate 1,385 downwards.
CGCGAGCGCGGTCGTCCCCTTCCTCAGCGACCCGGCGGGCGACGACCCCCAGGTGCTCATGATCCGGCAGTACCGCTACGCGGCCGAGCGCTACCTGTACGAGATCCCGGCGGGGCGGCTGGACGAGGGGGAGGACCCGGCGGAGTGCGCGAAGCGCGAGCTGCAGGAGGAGACCGGGTGCCGGGCGGCGCACGTCGAGCACCTGATGACGATGTTCACGACGCCCGGGTTCACGGACGAGCGGATCCACCTCTACCTGGCCACCGGGATCACGCACGGCGAGCACGAGCGCGAGAAGGACGAGTTCCTCGAGGTGGAGCCGATGCCGCTCACGCGCGCGCTCGAGCTCATCCGCGACGGCGACATCGTGGACGGGAAGACCATCGTGGCGCTCCTGTATGCGGCGGGGTTCCGGACGGGGCGATAGCGGCCCGCCGCCGGCTTTCCGCGACCGAGGTCCAATAGCCCGCGACCGCAGTTCGGACATATCCATGACGCCCGCCGGCCTCTGCCGGCGGGCGTTCGTGTCACAAGCTTGCGTCCGGCGACGTCTCACGAATGAGCACGGTTTTCACCAGGGAGCGCTGACGAGCTCGGCCGTAGTGACTGCGGAGGTGATTGCGGGAGTCGGCAGCTTCATCCACGGAGCGCTTCTTAACGCCACTGGCGTGTCGCAATGGGGTGTCCACCTGTCTCGCGTGTCGTCCCACACAGTGGACGTTCGGGCCGAAAGGCGCTATATTCAGTATCGTGGTGCTGGAGCGTAAAGCGTTGTTTCGCAATGATTTAGCCAGGAACAAACGTCTGCCTTCGCCGGGCACGCGCCGTGCCTTGATGGGGGGCAGCTTCACGCGGGAGGGGCGGACCAGATCTACTCCGTCGGTGAAGTGCACCTTTCTCTTTGGCGGGAGTGACAATGGCTGACGTCGCAATGAAGCGCGGGACGCTGCCGGGCGGGGTGTCCGTCCGCGAGCAGCTCCGGGCGCTCGACGACTCGGCGGTCGTGCGGTCGTTCCTCGATGGCGAGGAGCGCGCGTTTCAGGAGCTCGTGGACCGGTATCAGACCCGGCTCCTGAACTTCGTCTACCGGACGATCGGCGACCGGGAGAAGGCGGAGGACCTGGTGCAGGAGGTCTTCATCCGGGTCTACCGGCACCTCCACCGGTTCGACGCGAGCAAGAAGTTCTCGACGTGGATCTACACGATCGCGTCGAACCTCGCGAAGAACGAGCTGCGGAACCGTTCGCGCAATCCGCTGGTACTCTTCCAGGCGATGCGCAAGCCGGGGCAGGACGAGGAGCGTCCGCTCCAGTTCGAGGACCCGGCCAGCCGTCCGGACGACCTGTACCGCAAGCGTCACCTGCGGCAGCTGGTCGACCAGGCCA
>JBJMNJ010000113.1:0-13323 GCA_045804325.1 Gemmatimonadaceae bacterium | reverse complement strand
TGTGATTGATGAGGAGGTTGTTCACTGAGCCGTAACGGCTGCAAGCTGGGGGTGCTTGGGTTCCACACCAACCGGCACTCGCCAGAGGACTCAGTGAACAACCAGGCTCACCCGGGCCGCCCCCACAAGAATGCACGACTGACCCCGGCGGGGCGAGCGCTGCTCGTGCGGCGCATCGTCACCGAGCGGCGCCCGGCGCGCGACGTCGCCCGCGGGATGGGGGTCAGCGTGCGCACGGCGTGGAAGTGGGTGGGCCGCTTCCGCGCCGAGGGGCCCGCGGGGCTCGCCGACCGCTCGAGCCGCCCGCGCCGCTCGCCGACCGCACTCCCGCGCACGCGGCGCCGCCAGATCGCGCGGCTGCGCGCCGAGCGCCGCAGCTCGCTCGTGATCGCCCGCGCCCTCGGGCTGCCGCTCGCCACCGTGGTCACGGTGCAGCGGCGGCTCGGCCTCGCGCGGCTGCCGCGGCTCCGGGCGCCCGTCCCCGTCGTGCGTTACGAGCGCGCCCGGCCCGGCGAACTGCTCCACCTCGACGTCAAGAAGCTCGGGCGGATCGGGCGCGCCGGGCACCGGGTGAACGGCGACCGCACCACGCGCACGCGCGGCATCGGCTGGGAGTACCTCCACGTCGCCATCGACGACCACACGCGCCTCGCCTACGCCGAGCTCCTGCCCGACGAGCGCAAGGAGCGCGCGGCCGCCTTCCTCGCCCGCGCCGCGGCGTGGCTCGCCGCGCGCGGCGTCGCCCGCGTCGAGCGGGTGATGACCGACAACGGCGCCTGCTACCGCAGCCACGCCTTCCGCGACGCCGCCCGGGCGCTCGGGGCGCGCCAACTCTTCACGCGCCCCTACACGCCCCGCACCAACGGCAAGGCCGAGCGCGTCATCCAGACGCTGCTGCGCGAGTGGGCCTACGCCCGCCCCTACCACTCGTCGCGCCACCGCGCCCTGGCGCTCGCCCCCTACCTCGCGTACTACAACACGACCCGGCCCCACACCGCGCTCGGCTTCAAACCCCCGCTCAGCCGCCTCGCCGCGTGAACAACCTCCTCATCAACAACAGCTAGCGCACCGCGGCCGCCGCGGCGCGCCCCGCCGCTCGCCCGCCGAAGAGGCACCCGCCCAGGAACGTCCCCTCGAGCGCGCGGTAGCCGTGCAGGCCGCCGCCGCCGAAGCCGGCGACCTCGCCCGCGGCGTAGAGCCCGGGCAGGGGCTGGCCGTCGTCGCGGAGGACGCGGGCGTCGAGGTCCGTCTCGAGGCCGCCGAGCGACTTGCGCGTGAGCACGTTGAGGCGCACGGCGATGAGTGGGCCGTCCTTCGGGTCGAGGATCGGCGCGGGCGTCGCCACGCGCACGAGCCGCTCGCTGAGGATCTTCCGCGCGCCCCGCACGATCGCGAGCTGCGGGTCCTTCCCCGCGGCGTTGCGCACCTGCGCGTCGCGGTCGCGCACGACCTGCTCGACCGTCGCGTGGTCCACCCGGTACTCGGCTCCGACGCCGTGCAGCTCGTTCATGCCGTCCACGAGCTCGCGCAGCGTCGAGCGCACCACGAAGTCGGCGCCCCTGTCCATGAACGCCCGCACCGGCGGCTGCACCGCCTTGCCGACGCGGCGCAGCGTCATGCGGATGCTCTTTCCCGTGAGGTCGGGGTTCTGCTCGCTCCCCGACAGGGCGAACTCGCGCTTGATGATCGCGCGGTTGAGCAGGAACCACGTGTACGGCCAGCCGCGCGTCGTGATGTGCTGCAGCGTGCCGAGCGTGTCGGCGCCGGGGATGTTGGGGTACGGGAGGCGCTCCCCCGTCGGGCTCAGCCACAGGCTGCTCGGTCCCGGCAGGATGCGGATGCCGTGATTGGGCCAGACGGGGCTCCAGTTGCGGAGCCCCTCGGTGTAGTGCCACATGCGGTCGGGGTTGACGAGCCGCGCGCCCGCCGCGCGCACCGCCTCCTGGAGCAGACCGTCCACGTGCTCGGGCACGCCGCTCACCATGAACGCCGGCGCGGGGCCGAGGCGCTCGGCGGGCCAGTAGCGCCTGACGAGCGCGTGGTTCCCGCCGATGCCGCCGGACGTGACGACCACCGCCCCCGCGTGCAGCGCGAACGCGCCGACGATCGTGCGCGAGCTCGACTGCCCGCGCTCCACGCTCGTCGGCTCGAGCACGTCGCCGGCGACGCCGTGCGCCGTGCCGCCGGTGACGACGAGCTCGCGCACGCGGTGGCGGAAGTGGAGCCGAATGCGCCCCGCCGCGGCGTGCGCGCGCACGCGCCGCTCGAACGGCTCCACGACGCCCGGCCCCGTCCCCCACGTCACGTGGAAGCGCGGCACGCTGTTCCCGGGCCCGCTCGCGCCCGCCGCGCCGCGCTCCGCCCACCCGACCGCGGGAAACCAGCGCACGCCGAGCGCGTGGAGCCACGCCCGCTTCTCGCCGCACGCGAAGTCCACGTACGCCTCGGCCCACCGCCGCGGCCACAGGTCCTCCGGCCGGTCGAAGCCCGCCGTGGCCATCCAGTCGCGCATCGCGAGGTCGGGCGAGTCGCGGATGCCGAGCCGGCGCTGCTCGGGGGAGTTCACGAAGAACAGTCCACCGAGCGACCAGAAGGCCTGCCCGCCGAGGCTCTGCTCGCCCTCCTGGTCGAGGAGGAGCACGGTGCGCCCGGCGTCGGCGGCCTCCGCGGCGGCGGCGAGGCCCGCGATGCCCGCGCCGACGACGATGACGTCGGCGTCGTAGCGCGTCATGCCCCGCGCGGCGGCGCCACGAAGCGGCGCGACTGCCGCTCGTACGCGTGCGCGAGCGCGAGCACCTTCGCGTCCTCGCCCGGGAGGCCGACGACGGAGAGGTTGAGCGCGGGCATGCCGGCCGCGCCCATGCCCGCGGGCACCGACACCTCGGGCAGCCCGAGCCAGTTGCCGTAGCCCAGCGGCGTGCGCACGTCGGGCCACTTGTCCACGGCGCGCGGCGCGTCGAACGGCATCGTCGGGTAGACCATCGCGGCGACGCCGGCCGCGCGCATCGACTCGGCGAGCCGCCGCACGACCTCGGCGCGCGAGCGCGCGAACGAGCGCCCCGCGGGGTCGTGCGCCATCGGCCGGTCGAAGAGCGGCTCGCACTCCTCGTAGGTCGCGGGAAGCCGGTCGTAGAACGCGCGGTACGCCGCGTATCCGCGCCGCACGGCCGCGCGCGGGTCGCGCGTGCGCCCGGCGAAGTAGCGGAGCAGCGCGTTCGCGGTGGGGGCGGGGGAGTTCGCGTCCACCGCGACGTCGCCGCGCTCGCGCGCCGCGGCGGCGAAGAGGTCGCGGTGGTTCGCGCGCGTGACGGCGGCGTCGAAGGGCTCGACGGTCGCGCCCGCGGCGCGCAGGTCGCCCAGCGCCCGGTCCCACACGGCGAGCGCCTCCGGCGTCATCTGCGCGCGCGGGGCATGCACCTCGACGACGCCGAGCCGCACGCCGGCGAGCGCGTCGTCGCGAAGCAGGGGAGCCTGCCCGGAGCGAAGCGCAGGGTCGACGGGCCCCGTGAGCGCGAGCGGGTCGGACGGGTCCGGCCCCGCGAGCGCGGCGAGCATGAGCGCGGCGTCGGCCACGGTGCGCGCGAGCGGCCCGTGCGTGTCGAGGTACGGCCAGGTCGGAATGACGCCCGTGCGCGGCACGAGCCCGAACGTCGGCTTCATTCCCACGACGCCGGTGAACTGCGCCGGGATGCGGTTGCTCCCCCCGTCGTCCGTGCCTAACGCCGCGAACGCCATGCCCGCCGCGACCGCCACGGCCGACCCGGCGCTCGACCCGCCGGGCGTGCGCGTGCCGGACGGGTCGTGCGGATTGAGCACCTGGCCGGTGTGGCTGCTCGTCCCGTTGCCGCGGTAGGCGAAGTCGTCGGCGGCGGTCTTGCCGAGGACGATCGCGCCGGCCGCGCGGAGCCGCGCCACCTCGAGGGCGTCGCGCTCCACCGGCTCCGGGAACAGCCGCGCCCACTCGGCGCTCGAGCCCGTGGTCGGGAGCCCCGCGACGTCGTAGATGGACTTCGCGAACACGGGGACGCCGTCGAGCGGCCCGCGCAGCCGCCCCGCGCGCCGGCGCGCGTCGGCGGCGCGGGCCTCTCGCAGCGCGGCCTCCGGCGCGAGCGCGTCGATCGCGTGCCAGGCCGCGCCCTCGGTGCGGCAGCGCCCGAGCGCGCGGGCGGTGACCTCCGCGGCGCTCCACGCGCCGCGGCGGAGCCCTGCCGCGTACTCGGCGATGCTGCCGTCGAGCGGGTCGCTGATGGCGAGGCTCCACCGCGGGAGCGGCAGCGCGACGAGGGCGGCAATCCGGGCGAGGGCTTCGCGGCGGCTGGGGGACATCTCCTCGAGGTCGCGGGTCTGGACTGCCTCAAGATCCCTCGCGGACCCCGCCGCCGAAAGATCGCCGCGGGCCCTCACTCCATGGTCACGACGACCTTCCCGCGCGCTCGGCCGGTCTCGAGGTAGGCGATCGCGGCGCGCACCTCGCTCAGCGGGTACCGCCGGTCGACCACGGGCGTGAGCTTGCCCGCCGCCGCGAGGTCGCGCAGCACGCCGAGGTCCTTCACGTTCATCTGCGCCATGAAGAACCGCATGTCGTGGTTCCCGAAGCGGGACATGAGCGCGGCACGCGCCACGCGCGGGAACGGATCGATCCACGCGCCGGACCGACCGCCCACCATGACGTACCGCCCGCTGGGCGTCAGCACGTCGCGGAGCGCGGAGAGCGGGTGGTTGCCGACGTTGTCGATCACGAGGTCGTAGCGCTCGGCGCTCTTCGTGAAGTCCTCCTTCGTGTAGTCGATCACGCGGTCGGCGCCGATGGAGCGGACCAGGTCGACGTTCCTCGTGCTGCAGACGCCGGTGACCTCCGCGCCGTACGACTTCGCGATCTGCACCGCGAAGGTTCCGACGCCCCCGGACGCGCCGTTGACGAGGACCTTCTGCCCGGGCCGGATGCCGCCCTGGTCGCGCAGCGCCTGGAGCGCCGTGATCCCCGCGACCGGGATCGCCGCGGCCTGCTCGAAGGTGAGGTTGGCCGGCTTGTGCACGATCGCACGATCGGCGCGGGCGGCGACGTACTGCGCGAAGGCGCCGTTCCTCCCGCCGAACACCTCGTCGCCCGGCTTGAACCCCGTCACGTTCTTGCCGACCGCCTCGACGACGCCCGCGTAGTCGACGCCCAGGTGCGTGTTCTTCGGCTTCCGCAGCCCCATGCCGAGGCGCCCGACGTACGGCTTGCCGCGCATGTAGTGCCAGTCGAGCGGGTTGACGGCGGCCGCGCGCACCCGGATGAGCACCTGGTCGTCGCCGGGCACCGGCTTCTCCACGTCCGCCAGCCGGACCACCTCGGGAGAGCCGTACTCGCAGTAGACGACGGCCTTCATCGGGGTGCGCGGCGCGGCGGCCTCCCCGCAGTCGTTGTCGGACCTCGCGTAGGCGACGCCGAACGCGGCGAGCAGCGCGAGCGGGATGGCGGCGGCCGTCCACTTCAGGACGCGCTTCACGGTCATGGGTCGAGCCCTCGGTGGCCGAGCGAATGCGCGCGGGCGGCGCGCGGCGGGCCGGGGCGGACGCCGGGGCCCTTTCTATGGGATACCCATACGTAGGCCGGCGCCGCCAGGTTTCCGGCCGACGCCGCCGGCGCGCCAGCGCGCCGGCGCCCCGGCCTTGGCGCCCCGCCGGGCGGGCGGGCATATTCGCGACGGGCGGACCTCGCCGCCCCAGCCGACTTCGATTCGTCGCATGCAACGTCGCGAGTTCCTGCGCACCGCCGCCGCGCTCCCGCTGCTCGCGGGCGTGCCGCGCGCGGCGCGCCTCCCCCGCAACGCCGCGCCCCTCCGCGCGAACGGCGCTCGCGTGAACGCCGCGCTCGCCGCCTTCGACTCCGTCGGACGCACGGCGGGCGGCATCAACCGCGTGGCGTACTCCGAGGCGGACCTCGCGGGGCGCGCGTTCACGCTCGACCTCTTCCGCCAGGCGGGGCTCGCGCCGCGCGTCGACGCCGCCGGGAACATCGTCGCCCGCGTGGAGGGCAGCGCGCGCGGCCTCGCGCCGCTCGTGATCGGGTCGCACGTGGACTCGGTGACCGACGGCGGCAACTACGACGGCCCGGTCGGCAGCTTCGCCGCGATCGAGGTCGCGCGGAGCCTGCGCGAGCAGCGCGTCCGCCTGCGCCACCCGCTCGAGGTCGTCGTGTGGCAGAACGAGGAGGGCGGCACCGTCGGCAGCAAGGCGGCGGTCGGGGCGCTGACCCCGGAGGCGCTCGACCGCACGGCGCGCTCGGGCATCACGATCCGCGAGGGGATCCGCCGCATCGGCGGCGACGTCGCGCGGCTCGCCGAGGTCGCGCGGCGTCCGGGCGACGTGGCCGGCTACCTCGAGCTGCACATCGAGCAGGGCGGCCAGCTCGAGGCGGCCGCACTCCGCATCGGGGTGGTGCAGGGGATCGTCGGCATCCGCTGGATCGACGTGACCGTCACCGGCTTCGCGAACCACGCGGGCGCCACCGAGATGACGCGCCGGCAGGACGCGCTGCTCGCGGCGGCGAAGTTCACCGTCGCGGTGAACGACGCCGTGCGCGCCGAGCCGGGCCGGCAGGTGGCGACCGTCGGCCGGCTCGTCGCGACGCCGAACACCACGAACGTCATCGCCGGCGAGGTGAAGCTCACCGTGGACCTGCGCGACATCGAGACGGCGACGCTCGAGCGGTTCCGCGCGCGCTTCGAGACGCTCGGGCGCGAGATCGGCGCCCAGATGGGGACCACGTTCGCCTTCGCGTCCCTGTTCGACTCGGAGCCCGCGCTCGCGGACCCGCGCATGATGGACGTCGTGGAGTCGAGCGCCCGGGCCCTCGGGCTCTCGGCGCGTCGCATGCCGAGCGGCGCGGGGCACGACGCGCAGGAGATCGCGCGCATCGCGCCGATGGGCATGATCTTCGTGCCGAGCGTCGGCGGGATCAGCCACTCGCCGCGCGAGTACACGAAGCCGGAGGACGTCGCGGCGGGAGTGGACGTGCTGCTGAATGCCGTGGTGGAGGCGGACCGGCGGCTCGGCTGACGGCGTCCCTGCCGCCGGGGCCGCTGACGCGCCGCGCCCGGCGCGCGTGGCCTGGTGCTCCGCCCCGCCGCGGCGCCGGCGGCCGAGGGGGCGGCGCAGCTCGGCGGCGCCTCGTAGCACCCGAGGCGTCGGCGCGGGCGCTCGTCGCCCGGATCCTGCAAGGTGGCACCGGCGCGTCGGCCTCCGCCGGCCGAGACCACCAGCCAGCCGTCGATGCCTCGCACGGACACGACGGGCGGCCGCGGGGCGCCTGCGGCCCCGCCGCCTCCCGGTCAGACGCCCCTCGCCCAGCCGCGCACGGTCCGCGAGCGCCTCGGCGCGCTGCGCAACCTGCCGCCGTTCCTGCGCCTCGTCTGGAACACCAGTCCGGGCCTCACGGTCGGGACGCTCGTGCTGCGGCTGCTGCGGGCGGTGCTGCCGGTCGCGACGCTCTTCGTCGGCAAGCTGATCATCGACGAGGTGGTCGCGCGCGCCCAGCAGCCCGGGACGCCCTCGTCGCTCGCCGACTGGTACGCGAGCGGGCGCCTCGACCGGCTGCTCCTGCTGCTCGCGGTGGAGTTCGGCCTCGCGGTGCTGTCGGACGTGCTCGGGCGGCTCGTGTCGCTCTTCGACTCGCTGCTCTCGGAGTGCTTCTCGAACGCCACGAGCGTGCGCCTCATGGAGCACGCGGCGACCCTCGACCTCGAGGACTTCGAGGACAGCGAGCTCCAGGACCGGCTCGACCGCGCGCGCCGGCAGGCGTCGGGGCGCATGACGCTCATCAGCCAGCTCTTCGGGCAGGCGCAGGACATGCTCACCATCGCGACCTTCGCGGCGGGGCTCGTCGTCTACGCGCCGTGGCTCATCGCGCTGCTCGTGCTGGCGCTGGTGCCGGCGTTCGTCGGCGAGGCGCACTTCAACGCGCGGAGCTACGCGCTCGCCTACGCGCGCACGCCGGAGCAGCGCGAGCTGGACTACGTGCGCCAGACCGGGGCGAGCGTCGAGACGGCGAAGGAGGTGAAGATCTTCGGCCTCAACGCCTTCCTCATCGAGCGGTACCGCGTGCTCGCCGGCAGCTTCTACGCGGCGAACCGGCGCCTGGCGATCCGCCGCGCCGCGTGGGGCGGCGTGCTCGCCACGCTGGGGACGGTGGGCTACTACGTCGCGTACGGGTACCTCGCGTGGAGCACCCTCGCCGGCCGGTTGAGCATCGGCGACCTCACGTTCCTCGCCGGCTCGTTCCGCCGCCTGCGCACGCTGCTGGAGGGGCTGCTCATCGGCTTCTCGCAGACCGCCGGCCAGGCGCTCTACCTCGACGACCTCTTCTCGTTCTTCGAGATCGAGCCGGAGATCCGCTCGCCCGAGCGCCCGCGCCCCTTCCCGCGGCCCATGCGCGAGGGCTTCACGTTCGAGGACGTGGGCTTCCGGTACCCGGGGGCCGAGCGGTGGGCGGTGCGGCACCTGAGCTTCGCGCTGCGCGCGGGCGAGGTCCTCGCGCTCGTCGGCGAGAACGGGGCGGGGAAGACGACGCTCGTCAAGCTCCTCGCGCGGCTCTACGACCCCGACGAGGGGCGGATCCTCCTCGACGGCCACGACCTGCGCGAGTACGACCTCGCGGAGCTGCGCGAGAACATCGGCGTCATCTTCCAGGACTTCGTGCGCTACCACCTCACGGCCGCGGAGAACATCGCCGTGGGGCGCATCGAGGCGCGGCACGACCGCGCGCGCATCGAGGACGCCGCCCGCCGCAGCCTCGCCGACGAGGTGGTCGAGAAGCTCCCGCTCGGCTACGACCAGGTCATCGGCAAGCGGTTCCGCCGGGGCGTGGACCTCTCGGGCGGCGAGTGGCAGAAGGTGGCCATCGCGCGCGCCTACATGCGCGACGCGCAGCTCCTCATCCTCGACGAGCCGACCGCGGCGCTCGACGCGCGCTCGGAGTTCGAGGTGTTCCAGCGCTTCAAGGAGCTGAGCGCCGGCAAGACCGCCGTGCTGATCTCGCACCGCTTCTCGAGCGTGCGCATGGCCGACCGCATCCTCGTGCTCGCGGACGGCACCGCGGAGGCGGTGGGCACGCACGAGGCGCTCATGGCGCAGCGCGGTCGCTACGCGGAGCTCTTCGAGCTCCAGGCGGCGGGGTACCGCTGACCCGGGCGGCCGGGCGGGCGCGCGGTTAGCTTGCGAGGACCGCGGCGCGCGCGCGCCGCCCCGCCACCTCCACGTAGGGATTCGACCATGATCCGCCGACGCGATTCGCTCGCCGTGACCCTGCACGAGATCGAGCAAGGCGACCTGGAGGGCGTGGCGCTGATCGTCGTGAGCCGCGAGTGGTGGGACGAGCTCATGGCGGGCGAGCAGTCTCTCTTCCGGCGGCGCTGCGAGAGCCGCGGCATCGCGCTGCGCACGGACGACCGCCTCTCGCGCCACTTCGTCGAGCTCGGGACCTCTCCGGTCTCGCCGCGGATGTCGAGCGAGCGCGAGATCTGAGGGCGCCGCCGCGCGGCGGCTACGCGCGCGGGAGCGTCAGCACGAAGTCGGACCCGCGGCCGACCGTGCTCCGGGCGGTGAGCTCGCCGCCCATGCGGCGGGCGAGGTCGCGGCTGATCGCGAGACCTAGGCCGGTGCCTTCCTGACGCGACGTCAGGCCGCGGTCCACCTGCACGAACGGCTCGAAGATGGCCTCCAGCCGGTCCGCCGGAACCCCCGCGCCGGTGTCCGTCACCGTCGTGCGCACCCACTCGCCGTCGACCGCGCACTCGAGGCGGATCTCGCCCCCCGGCGGCGTGAACTTGATCGCGTTCGACAGCAGGTTGATCAGGACCTGCCGCGCCTTCTCCTCGTCGGCGCGCACCGCGATGTCGCGGCACTCGCCGGCGTCCGCGTAGCGCAGGCCCTTGGCGGCGAGCTGCGGGAGCACGAGCGCCTCCACGCCGAGCAGCACCTCGCGCATGGCGACGGTCGTGATCGAGAAGTCGACGCGCCCCGCCTCGAGCTTCGCGAAGTTCAGCACGTCGTTGATGAGCGAGAGCAGGTGGCGCTGGCTGCGCTCGATGCGCTCGAGGTCCTCGCGCTGCTCGGGCGTCACCGGGCCGCGGATCCCGAGCTCGAGGAGCTGCGCGTACCCGCCGATGGCGTTGAGCGGCGTGCGCAGCTCGTGGCTCATCATCGCGAGGAACTCGCTCTTCGCGCGGTTCGCGGCCTCCGCCTGCTGGCGCGCCTCGCGCTCGCGCGCGAGGAGCTGCTGCCGCTCCTCCAGGTGGTCGCGCACGTCGTACTGCCGCTGTCGCGCCCGCAGCGCCGAGCGGAGCACCGTCACGAAGGTGGCGAGGCGCACCGGGCGCTCGAGCAGCGTGACGTTCGCGCGCGACGCGATGGCCTGGAGCGCCGAGGGGATCGCCCGCGACAGCTCCCCCTCGCCCGTGAGGATCACCACGGGCACGTCGGACCACGGCGGCTGTTCGTCGAGGACGCCCACCAGGCTGCCGAGCGCGCGGGGCCCGAGCGCCTCCTCCGCGACGATGACGGCGCCGACGCCCGTGCCGAGCATCGCGCACAGCGAGGGCATGTCCCGGCACGCCGACGTGGCGAGGCCGGCGTTGCCGAGGACCCGCTCGGCCATCACGCCGTCGCGGCCGGTCGGGGTGAGCACCGCGATGCGGTGCGTACCCTCGGGGGCGCCGTTTCCCACCGCGGCGGTCACGGCGGCCGCCAGTGGAGCAGCGGCGCGTTCTCGCCGACGTACTCCGGGACGCCGGTGAGCACGCCCTGGAACTCGTGCAGCGGCGGGCCCACGCGCAGCCCGCCCGAGGCGACGCGGCACTCGCGGATGGTGCGCTCGTGGTCGCCGCTGCGCTTCTTCACCACCGAGACCGCCTGCCGCACCGCGCCGCTCACCTCGAAGTACCGGAGCAGCACGACCGTGTCGGCGAGGTAGCTCACGTCCGCCGCCTCGTCCACCGGGTTGCCGAAGATGCCCCGCTGCACGAGGGTCATGAGGCAGGTCACGCCGCAGCTCGCGAGGTAGCTCAGGAGCTCGTGCACCTGGGTCACGAGCAGCCGCTCCTCCGGCATGGACTGGAGGTAGCCGTTGATCGAGTCGATCACGATGAGGCGCGCGCCCTCCTGCACGGCGCGCACGACGTCGTGCGCGAACTCGCCGGGCGATCGCTCCGTGGGCTCGATCTGGCACAGCGTCAGGCGCCCGTCCGCCACCATCTCGCCCACGTCCATGCCGAGCCCCTGGGCGCGGAGCGAGAAGGTGCTGATGCGCTCGTCGAACAGGTAGAGCTGGACCTTCTCGCCGCGCGTCGCCGCCTCGCAGGCGTACTGCGTGGCGAGCACCGACTTGCCGGTCCCGGCGGGGCCCGTGATGAGCATGTTCGTGCCGCTCGGGAGACCGCCGCCGAGGAGTGCGTCCATCTCCGGGGAGCCGCTCGAGAGCAGGCGGCTGGGCTCCCCGTGCTGCGTCGGCCGGCGCTGGACGCGCGGGAACACGGCGAGTCCGCCCGTCTTGATGCGGAAGTCGTGGTAGCCGCCCTGGAAGCGCCGCCCGCGGAGCTTCAGCACCTGCAGGCGCCGCCGCTCCGCGCCGTACTCGAGCGCGACGTGCTCGAGCTGCACGACGCCGTGGGCGAGGCTGTGGAGCTGGAGGTCCCCCTCGGGCGCGGTCTTGTCGTCGAGGACGAGGACGGTGGCGAGGCGTTCCCCGAAGTAGCGCTTGAGGGCGAGGATCTGCCGCCGGAAGCGGAGGGCGTCGCGCGCGAGGAGGCGCAGCTCGGAGAGCGAGTCGATGACGATGAGGCGGGCGTCGCTCCGGTCCACGGCGGCGAACAGCGCGTCCATCGCCTGCTGGAGCTCGACCTCGGCGGGGCGGAAGATGGTGTACGGCTCGTCACCCTCCGCGCCCATCTCCGCCGGCAGCTCGAAGACGTCGAGCCCGCCGCCGAGCGTCCAGCCGTGCGACGCCGCGACCTCCTCGAGCTCCAGGCGGCTCTCGGAGAGCGTGACGTACAGGCCGCGCTCGCCGCGGGCGGCGCCGGCGAGGAGGAACTGGAGGGCGAGGGTCGTCTTGCCGGTGCCCGGCGACCCATCGAGCAGGTAGAGCCGGCCGGCGGGCAGGCCGCCGCCCAGGATCTCGTCGAGTCCGGCGATGCCCGTTCGGGCGAGCGGGACGGAGCGGGCTGCTCGGGCTCGAGCGCTCGCCTCCGCGGGAATCGTCTGCGACACTGGGAAACATGGCCTCCGCGACGGGGGCCGCAGCGCCACGTGTGGCGGCGATGCGGTTCGTAACGTACCGGACCGCACCAAATACGCACGATTCGCACCCCCGCGCATTGTGCGGGGGTGGTCGGCGGCGTATATTACCTCAGCGACACGTGCGCTTCGGCGCGCGGACAAGTTCCGATCGATCAGGGGCCTGCCAATGCGAGCGGGCCCTTTTTTCGTTCCGTCGCGGCCCATCGTGAGGGCAGTGGTCACGAGCCTTTCTGTGTTCGGTCCGTCTCGCGGCGCTCCGGCACACTTACATCAGGAGCAACACACATGCGTACGACCGGCACCGTGAAGTGGTTCAACGACGCCAAGGGCTTCGGCTTCATCACGCCCGAGGGCGGGCAGAAGGACTGCTTCGTCCACCACTCGGCCATCCAGGGCAGCGGCTTCAAGTCGCTCGCCGAGGGCGAGCGCGTGGAGTTCGACATCGTGCAGGGCCAGAAGGGCCCGGCCGCCGAGAACGTCACCAAGCTCGGCAGCTGAACGCCCGGCCCATGTTCACCCCCAGCTCGCGTCGTGCAGACGCCCCGAGGGGGTGATGTGAGATGATCGAGATCAAGCTCGAAGACGCCGATCGCATCGAGTGGGCCCTCAAGGCCTTCAAGAAGCGGGTGCTGAAGGCGGGAGTCCTCAAGGAGCTCCGCAAGCGGCGCCACTACGTCAAGCCGAGCGAGGCGCGCGTCATCAAGGCGAAGGCCTCGCGCCGCCGGCGACCGAGCCGCGGCTGATTACTGCCGTCGCTCGTCGCTGGTTGCTCGTATGAATGGGAAAGGCGCCGTCACGGACGGCGCCTTTCCGTTTTTTCACCAGCAACCAGCAACGATCGACCAGCGACTGCGGTTACCGCCCCGGCATCAGTCCGGCCAGCATCGCCTGCGCCGCCGCACGGTCCGCGTCGCTGATCGGGTCGCGGCCACGTGCCACGCGATAGGACGCGAGCACCTCGTCGCACAGCTCGCGCAGCCGCACGCGGGTGCGACGGTCGGCACTGGCCGCGATCCGGGCGACGGCGGCGGAAGCACGATGGACGCG
>JBJMNJ010000112.1:0-8120 GCA_045804325.1 Gemmatimonadaceae bacterium | reverse complement strand
GAGCGCCTGGAGCACCTCATCCTCACCTACCCGCAGAGCGCGCTCGTGCCCCAGGCGCGGCGCGAGCTGGACGTCGCGCGGCAGACCGTGCCGCCGATCTAGACGACTCGATGCGCATCCCCTCGCTCGCCCGCCTCGCGGCGGTGCTCTCGCTCGCTGCCGTCGCGGCGCCGGCCGCGCGCGCGCAGCGCTCGCGCGATCTCGAGGTCCGCCTCCGCGGCCTCGGGCGCCCCCGGGTGCTCGGCCAGCACGCGCCGCCAGAGCGCCGTGGCGTCGGCGGGCGAGCGCCCGGCGCCGAGCCGCGCGGCCGTCGCGAGCAGCAGCGGCGCCGCGTCCGCGAGCTCGCGGGCCGCCTCGATGAAGCGAGCGGCGGCGGCGGCGCTGTCGCCGCGTGCGAGCGCGAGGAACGCCGCGCCGGCGGCCGGCGAGCGGTCGCCGCGCGAGCGGCCGAGGAGCGCCATGGCGAGCACGTGCTCGGGGGTGGTCTCGGCGGAGCGGCGCAGCCGCGCGCGCGCCGTGGCGAGGTCCCCCTCGTAGAGCGCCATCAGCCCCGCGGCCTCGGCGTCCTCCACGTCGTTGGAGTCGGCGGACGGGCCGGCGGTCGCGAGCGACTGTCGCGCGCGGGCCACGTCCCCCGCGCGCACCCAGCCCCACGCGACCTGCCGGGCGAGCTGCGCGCGCTGCACCGCATCGAGCTGTGGGGCGGCGCGCTGGAGTCGCTGCTCGGCCTCGGACACGCGCCCGAGCTCGCCCAGCGCGCGTATCGCGACCGGGAGCAGGGTGCTCGCGGCGCGGGCGGGCTCCACCAGCGTGGCCGCGCGGTCGGCGATGGCGAGCGCCGTCGCCGGGTCGTGCGCGCCGAGGGCGGCGCGCGCGGCGTGCTCGGCGACGTCGGCGTCGGGCCTCGCGGCGAACAGCGCCGCGAACGCGTCGCGCGCCGGCGCCCACGCCTCGGCGAGCTCCGCCTGCTCGGCGAAGTCGCGCCACGCCTCGAGCGTCGCGTCGGCGCGAGGCAGGTCGCGCAGCGCGGCCCACGCTTCCCCCGGGCGTCCCCAGGCGAGCTCCAGCGCCGCGAGCACGCGGCGCGCGCCCGGCTCCACGGGCGCCGCGCGCAGGACGTTGCGCACCGCGTCGCGCGAGGTCGCCGGCGCGGGCTGCAGCGCGAACGCCGCCGCCTGCGAGAGGAAGGCCTGCTTCGCGACCGCCTCGCGCCACGCGGCCGCGGACGGCTCCCACATGCCCATCGCGGCGCGGAGCTGGGCAACCTCGCCCGCCACCTCGCGCCCGCTGCCGAGCGCGTCCTGCGCCCGGCGCAGGATCGAGTCGGCGAGTGCGGTGCGACCCTCTTCGAGCATCGCGCGGGCGTACTCGCGATACGGCGTCGGGTCGCGCGGGACGTCGCGCGTCCAGCGCTCGAACGCCTGACGCGCCTCGTTCGGGCGGCCCGCCATCCGGAGCGCGCGGAGCTGCACCGTGCGCGGCAGCGGGTCGCGCGCGCGCACGCGGATGACGGAGTCCACGACGACGAACAGCGTGTCGGCCCAGCCGAGCTCCACGTACGCGCGCTCGAGCCCGAGCAGGACGGGCGAGAGGTTCGGCGACGACCCGAGGAGCTGGCGGTACATCGCCGCGGCCTCGCGCGCCTTCCCCTGCCCCTCGAGGTCGAGCGCCTTGATCACGCGCAGGTCGGTGATCTCCTGCGCGCGGAGGGGCGCGGCGGCGAGCGCGCACGCGAGCGCGCACGCGAGCGCGCCGGCGGCGAGCCGCAGTCGGCGGTCGCCCGTCGCCGGACGCCGGCCGTTACGGCTGGCGCTCATTGATCCGGCGGAAGTACTCGAGCACGAGGCGGCGCTCCTCCGCGCTGAGGCCGCGGAGCTCCTCCCACGTCGGCGGACGGAAGCGCGCCGCGTCCTTCCCGGCGGCGTCGGCGTTCGCCGGAGCGAACGGGTCGTCGTTGCGCCCCGCGCGCGACTCGCGCTTGCCGTCGTCGTCGCGCTCGTCCTGCTCGAGCGCCATGCCCGCGTCGAGCAGCCGGCGGTAGAGGCGCTGCTGGCGGTCGAGGACGCTCTGGTCGAGCGCCCCGCGCTCGAGCTGCTGCGCGAGCTGCCGCGCCTCCTTCGCGAGCTCCTCGGCGCGGCCGGTCTCGTCCCCGCCGGAGACGTCGTCGAGCTTGTCGGCCACGCGGCGCTGCTGGCGTCCGACGGCGCGCGCCGCGGCTCGCGCCTGGTCGCTCGGCTGTCCGCTCGGCCCGAGCTGGATGCCCTGCGACTGCGCGTTGAGGGAGCCCTGCTGCTTCGCGAGATCCTGCATCTGCTGGAGCATCTCGGCGAAGCCAGAGGCGGACTGCGCGGAGTTCGCGCGCTCGCGGTCGCGCACGAGTGAGGCCGCCGCCTGGTTCAGCGCCGAGGCGGCGTCGCGCATCGAGCTCGCGGCCTGCTGCCCGCGCCCGGGGCTCTCGGAGAGCTCCTTCGTGGCGTCCTGCACCTTGCGGCGCGCGTCGCCCACCGAGCGCTGCGACCGCTGCGAGAGGAGCGAGGACTTCTGCCCGGCCTGCTGCAGTCGCTCGCCGGCCTTCTCGACGCCCTGCTGGAGCGCGTTCTGCCGCGCCTGGAGCTGGGACTGCTCGGCGCCCTGCTGCGCCTGCTGGGCGAGCTGGTCCTGCTCGCGGGCCAGCTGGAGCATCTCCTGCACGGCGCGGTCGAGCTCCTGCGTGAGCTCCTGCTTCCACTCGCCGATCTGCTGCTCGCGCGCCTGCGCGAGCTGGTCGGCGGCCTGCTGCATCTCCTGCGCGGCGTCCTGCGCCGCCTTCTGCTGGCCCTGCCGGGCGGACTGCTGCCCACCCTGCTGCTGCCCGCTCTGCTGCTGCCCACTCTGTTGCTGGCCGGCTTGCTGCTGGCCGGCTTGCTGCTGGCCGGGTTGCTGCTGGCCGTTCTGCTTGGCACCCTGCTGCGCGCGCTGCTCCGCGCCCTTCTGCTCGCCCTGCTGGCTCTGCTGGCGCGCCGCGCGCTCCATCGCCTCCGCACTCTTCTCGACGTGCTCGCCGGCCTCGCGCACCTGCGACGCGCCCGACTTCGCGCGCTCCTTGTCCAGCCGCTCGGCCAGCTGATCGACGTCCTTCTCGAGCGCCTCGCTGCGCCGCGCGAGGTCGCGCGCGGACTCGCCCGCGCCCGCGGAGTCGCCGCGCGCCTCCTTCCCGCCCATCGAGTCGGCGAGCGAGCGCTGCTCCTTCGCCAGGTCGCGCGCCTCGTCGCGGAGCGTCTGCATCGCCCCCTCGAGCGCGGCGCGCTTCAGCATCTCCACGCTCTTCTCGAGCTGCTCGCGCAGGCGCTGCTGCTGCGCCGCCAGGTCGCTCATCGCCTGGCGCGACTGGTCGCCATCGAGGTTCTTCGCGCTCTCCTCGAGCTTGCGGAGCTGCTCGGCGAGCTCCGGCGTCAGCGCCTGCGCGAGGAGCTGCTGCACCTCCTTGAGGCGCGCCGAGAGCGCGCTGTCCAGCGCACCCGCCTGCCGCAGCTGCTTCTCCAGCGCCTTGGCGGACTGCTCGAGCTGCCGCACCTGCTCGGCGAGCCGGCGCTGCTCCTGCGCGAGCTGCCGCGCCTGCTCCGCCGACTGGTACGACATCGACTGCTCGCTGCGCGCCTGCGCGCCCGCCTCCGCCCCCTGGCGCGACCCGCGGTCGCGGGCGCGAGAGGACTCGGCGGTGCGCTGCTGCAGCGCCTTCTGCGCGCGCGCCGCGGCGGCCGCGGCCTGCACGGCGGAATCCGCCGCCGCCCGCGCGGTCTCGCGCTGCTCGGAGAGGCTCGGCACGCGGAGCACGAGCTCGCGGCTCGTCCCCTGCTGCCGCCACGGCGAGGCGTCGGTCGCGACGGCGACCACGTGCAGCGCGTCGCCGGGCTGGAGCTGCTGCGCGGCCGCGTCCACCGCGCCGTCGCCGAGCCACTGTGTGCCGACCGCGCCGGCGAGCGACGCAGTGGCCTCTGCGGCGCGCGCGTCCGCGCCGCCGCGCACGCGCCAGCTCCGCAGCACGACGCTCGCGAGGCCGTGGTCGTCCGCCGCGGCCACCGACAGCCGCACGCGGTCGCCCGGGGCGATCAGCGAGTCGCGGGTCGGCGCGAGGATCTCGACGCGCGGCGCCGTGTCGGGCACCACCTCGAGCTCGAGCGCCGGGGGGACGTCGGCGACCGGGCCGGTGGTCGAGCGCGCGACCCAGCTCCAGCGTCCGCCGCGCTCGGCCACGAAGCGGCCCGCGAAGCGATGCCCGTCGGCGCGCAGCCGCAGCGTGTCGGCGCCCGCCGCGAGCACCACCGACGAGAGCGCCGTGGACGCCCGCCCGGCGACGGCGAGCACCGTCCCGCGCGGCACGCGCAGCGGCTCGCCCGCCGGCAGCGTCTCCGCCGCCCGCTCGAGGTACGCGGGGTAGGTCGCGTGCAGCGACACGTCTCCCACGAACGGACGGTCCGTCACGCGCACGACCACCGGAGCGCTCTCCGCGCGGCCGTCCGCGACCACGACCGTGAGGTCCGCGTCGACGATGCCGAGATCGACGGTCGCGGCGCCCGCTGCGCTCACCGCGTGGCGGGAGGTGCGCCACGCCGAGCCCGTCGCGCGCATGCGCACCTCGACGTCGCGCCGGCCGGGCGCGTACACCGTCGCCTTCGCGCTCGTGCCGCGGAGCACGGCCGGCGGCGCGTCGATGGCGAGCGCCGGGAGCAGCGCACCGCGCCAGGCGCGCACGGGATGCGAGACGGCGGCCCAGCCGTCCGGCGCGTGCACTGTGGCCGCGCCGAGGAGCGCGAGCGCGACGAGCGCGCCCGCAGCCGTCTGTCCGGCGGCGACCCGTGCGCGCCGCCGGTGCGCGGGCGCGAGCACCGGCCCCTCGCCCGCGAGGCGCGCGCCGAGCTGCTCTGCGGCGCGGCGCCCGAGTGCGCCGCCCTGCCCGACTTCGATGGCGCCCCGGAGCGCCCCCGTGCGGAGCGCGCGCTCGCGCTCGATCGCGGCCGCCACGGTCGCGGGCGACGCGTCGCGGTGCCAGCGGCGGCGCGCCAGCCACCCCACCACCGCGGCGGCGCCGAGCGCGAGCGCCCACACGGCGAACGGCGCGGCGGCCGGCAGCGCGATCCAGCGCGCGCGCCCGAGCGCGGCGACGCCGGCGCCGAGCACGACGGCCAGCGCCGCGAGCGCCAGCGCCGCGCCCCACACGAGGAGCGCGGCGCGTACGCGCGAGCGCTCGCGGTCGACCAGCTGGACGACGGTCACGGAGTCCTCACGGCGCGGGGCGGCTCGTCACCGCGTAGACGAAGAGGTTCACGCCCATGCGCAGCGCGGCCTCGTGCAGCTCGGGCGGGTCCTTGTGCACCTCGGCATCCTCCCACCCGTTGCCCAGGTCCGACTGGTAGTCGTAGTACACGGCGAGGCGGTCGCCGACGAAGATGCCGAGCCCGCGCGCCGGCTTGCCGTCGTGCTCGTGGATCTTCGGCAGGCCCTTCGGGAAGTCGTACACCAGATGGTAGATCGGGTGCGACAGCGGCACGTCCACGAGCTCGCGGTCCGGGAAGACGTGCTTCATCTCCGCGCGGAAGCTCTCGTCGAGGCCGTAGTTGTCGCTCGCGTGGAGAAAGCCGCCGCGCAGCACGTACTCGCGGAGCCGCGCCGCCTCGGCGTCGCTGAACCGCACGCGGTCGTGCCCGGTCATGTGCAGGAACGGGAAGTCCCAGAGGCGCTCGTCCGTCAGCGTCACGCGGGCCTCCGTGCGCTCGACGGGGAGCGTCGTGCGCTCGGCGATGGCGCGGAGGAGGTTCGGCAGGCTCGAGGGGTTCGCGTACCAGTCGCCGCCGCCGTCGTACTGGAGGCGCGCGATGGTGAGGCGCGGCGCGGCCGAGGCCGCGGCGAGGCGGGGCGCCGCCTCCGCGCGCGACGCGACGCGCGTTCCCAGCGCGACCGCCGCGAGCCCGCCGAGCACGGCGAGCCCGCGGCGGAGTGACCGTCCGCCTTGCCCTGAGTTCATCCGGACCTCTCGTGCGCCAGCCTGTACGCCACGTTGCGCGCCGCGCCCGCCGCCTGCAGCTCCGCCGCGATGTCCCGCGCGGAGAGTCCCCGCGCACGCAACACGTCGGCCCGCTCGCGCAGCGAATCCTCGGTGGGCCCCGTGATCGCGGCCCCCTCGACGACGACGACGACCTCGCCCCGCGGCGGGGCGCCCTCGTAATACGCCGCGAGCTCGGCAAGCGTTCCCCGCCGGACCTCCTCGAACTGCTTGGTCAACTCCCGCGCCACCGCCGCCCGGCGCTCGGCGCCGCACGTCTCGGCGAGCTCGGCCAGCGTGTCCGGCACTCGGCCGGGCGCCTCGTAGAGCACGCTCGTGTGCCGCAGCGTCGCGAGCTCCGAAACTATGTCGCGGCGTTCGCGCCCCTTGCGCGGCAGGAATCCGAGAAATGTAAAGATCTCGGCCGGCAGTCCCGCGGCGACGAGCGCGGCGAGCACGGCGGACGCACCGGGCACCGGCACGACGCGCACCCCGGCGTCCACGGCGGCGCGCACGAGCCGCGCGCCGGGGTCGGAGACGAGCGGCGTCCCCGCATCCGAGATCAGCGCGACGTCGTCCCCCGCGAGCAGCCGCGCGACGATGCCGGGCGTGGCGCGTGCCTCGTTGTGCTCGTGGTACGCGTGCACGGGAGTGCGGATCTCGAAGCGGTCGAGCAGCGGGCGCGAGTGCCGGGTGTCCTCCGCGAGGATCACGGACACGGCGCGCAGCACTTCGACCGCCCGAAAAGAAAAATCCCCCATGTTGCCGATGGGGGTGCTGACGACGTACAGCGCCCCGTCCGCGCGGGGCGCCGCGTCCGCTACCACGTCACCTTCCACGGCAGCGCGTCGTAGAAGCCCGCCGACTGGTACATGTGCCGGCGCTCCTTCGTGAGCTCGGCCAGGAGCTGCTCCGGCACCACCTCCTCGGCGCCGCCGCTCGACCAGAGCACCTCGGCGATCCACGTCGCCACCGCGAGGCTCAGCGTGCCGGTGTTGCACACGGGATCGTGCAGCCCGCGCCCCGACAGGTTGAACGTCTCCAGCGCCGGGAACCGCTCGAGGAGCTGCCGCCGCGCCTGCTCGGCCACCGAGGGCGCGCCCTCGCTCCCCGACGCGACGAGGCGCAGCACGAGGTCGTGGATGAGCGTGCGGTAGGCCTGGATGAGACCGTGCGGCGCCTGCGCCGGGAGCCCGGTGGGCACCGGCCAGCGGCGGACGTTCGGCGCGAGCGCCCCCTGGGACGCGGAGAAGAGTCGCTCGACGCGGCGCGGCGCGGGCTCGCTGGACGGGTCGCTCAGGAACGCGCGATTGACGACGCCGTCCTTCATGAGCAGGTAGTTCATCGACCCCTGCACCGCGACCTCGAGCAGCCCGTCGTACGTCGTGGCCATCAGGTACGGGAAGAGGCGCCGCGCGTCGGCGGCATTCATCTCGTCGGGCCACTCGTCGGGCGGAGTGGTCTGCGCCGCGTACATGCACGCGAGCTGCTCGTCGGGCGCCTCGTGAAAGCAGATCTCGCCGAACTCGGGCTCGGTCGGCACGCGCTCCAGCGCCTCGGCGATGGCGACGGCTTGGAAGACCCGCCCGTCGTATGTCGTGGCGTTCACGACCTCGCCGCGCTGCATGTAGAGCATGAGGAACTCCTCGGGCAGCCAGATCGCGACGTACCCGAAGACGCGCGCGGCGCGGTCGCGCTTCGCGTCCGTGAGGAGGTTCCGCAGGTGGACGTAGGCGAGCTTGGTGCGCGGGAGGAGGGTGCGCTCGTACGGGAAGCGGAGGCCGGCCGCGCTGAGGGGCATTCTCTCGAAGAGCTGCGGTACGTCGGGTGGGTGCGGTCCCTGGTCTCGGAAGATGCGCCCCCCCCCACGAGGTCGCCAGTATTGACGACCCGTCGCGGGCGAAAGCCACGAGCGCTGGCGACTGGCGACCGTGGGACGCTGCTCACTCGCTCGGTAGCGGGAAGGCAGCAGTTGCCAGTCGCCTGTCGCCAGCGCTCGTGGCGCCCGGCTGACAGCTAGGCCGCGTGCTTCTTGAAGACCTCTTCGAGGCGAGGCTTCGGCACCGCGCCCACGACCTGGTCCACGAGCTGTCCATTCTTG
>JBJMNJ010000111.1:0-3608 GCA_045804325.1 Gemmatimonadaceae bacterium | reverse complement strand
CGCATCGGCACGGCGCGCACCGCGGGAGGCGGCTGCACGCGCCGCGCGGCCGCCGGCGTGGGGGTGGGCGGCGCGGGCCGCGCGACGGGCGCGGCCGGCGCCGGAGGCTGCTCGGGCGGCAGCTCGAGGTCCATCGCGCGGAGCTGCCCGGACACGCGCGGCATCGAGACGAACGTGTTGTCCGGGTGCTCCGCGAGCTGCGCGCGCAGGCTCTCCAGGCGCGCGCGCACCGCCGCGAGCGACGGATGGCTCGCGCCCAGCGCCGACTCGCGGATGCCGAGCGCGGACTCGCGCAGCACGAGCGCCTCGTGCTGCTTGTTCAGCGCCGCGCAGGCGTCGGCGAGGTTTTCGAGCGCGGTCGCGATCGCCGGGTCCTGCGGCGGCAGCGTCTTGCGGCGGATCTGGAGCACGCGGTTCCAGAGCCGCTCGGCGGCGTGGAAGCGGCCGAGCGTCATGCGCACCTTCGCGAGGCTCGTCAGGACCGTCGCGACCTCGGGGTGCTCGCGTCCGAGCTTCTGCTTGATGAGCAGCACGCGCTCGAGGAGCGGCTCCGCCTGCGCGAAGTCGTTCCGCTTGAAGCAGAGCTTCGCGAGGTTGTTGAGGTTGACCGCCAGGTCCGCCTGCGCCGCGTCCAGCCGCCGCTCGCTCAGCGACAGCGCGCGCTGCAGCAGGGGCTCGGCGCCGACGAGGTCGCCCTTCGCGACGCGTAGCGCCGCGAGGTTGTTGATGCTGTGGACGAGTCCTTGCGCGTCCTGCGCGGGCAGGCGCTCGCGAATGGCGAGCGCGCGGCGGAAGAGCTCCTCCGCCGCGTCGTAGTCGCGCTGCTGGTACTTGAGCTGTCCGAGGTTGCTGAGGCTGGACGCGAGCTGCGGGGACTCGGCGCCCAGCTGCTCGGCCGCCGCGATCGCCGACGCGAAGGAGGCCTCCGCGCGCGCGAGATCGCCCTGGCCGAAGGAGCGCCGGCCAGCCTCGTTCAACTGCTCCCAGCTCTGAGTGCTCGGCAATGTCATCGCTCGGCGGTTCCGTCATAGTTAGACGCCTCACACGAGAGCGCTGTAACAGCGGGCGAGCCGCCGCGCGCGTCGTGCGCGCCAGGGTTGATCCGCCGAAACCGTTCGGCTAGGCTTCGCGCCCCGCCCGTCGGCCGCGCCGACCCCCTCACGACCCGATGCACCCGGACTCGATGCCGTCACCGAGACTGTCCGAGCGGATCGCCCAGGAGCTCTCCGTCGCGCCCGCGCAGGTCTTGCGCGCGCTGGAGCTCTTCGACGAAGGCAACACGCTCCCCTTCATCGCTCGTTACCGAAAGGAAGCCACCGGCGGCCTCGACGAGGTCCAGCTCCGCGACGTGCGCGACCGCGCCGAGTACCTCGGCGAGCTCGAGGAGCGCCGCGCGGCGGTGGTGCGGAGCGTCGAGGAGCAGGGCAAGCTCACCGACGAGCTCCGCGCCCGCTTCCTCGCCGCGGACACGAAGCAGGCGCTGGAGGACCTCTACCTCCCGTTCAAGCCGAAGCGCCGCACGCGCGCCATGATCGCGCGCGAGCGCGGGCTCGAGCCGCTCGCCGAGCTGCTCTGGGCCGGCGACGCGGACGACGCGGCGGCCGAAGCGTCCGCGGCGGCGTACGTCGACGCGGCGAAGGAAGTCCCCGCCGCGGGCGATGCCCTCCAGGGCGCGCGCGACATCCTCGCCGAGCGCGTGGCGGAGGACGCCGCCGTGCGCGGCTGGGTCCGCGAGCGCACGCGCACCGCAGGCCAGGTGCGGTGCGGCGTACGGCCCGGGAAGGAGACGGAGGTCTCGAAGTTCCAGGACTACTACGACTTCGCGCAGAAGCTCACCGAGCTGCCGTCGCACCGCATCCTCGCCATCCGCCGCGGCGAGGCGGAGGAGGTCCTGACGTGGACGGTGGCGGCGCCCGCCACGGAGATCGTGGGCGAGCTCGAGCGCCGCGTCACGACGGGGCGCCGGGCGAAGCGCCAGCTCGCGCTCGTCGCGCAGGACGCCTACAAGCGCCTCCTCGCGCCGAGCATCGAGGTGGAGCTCCGCGTCGAGCTGAAGAACCGCGCCGACGAGGAGGCCATCGCGATCTTCGGGACGAACCTCGAGCAGCTGCTGCTCGCGTCGCCCGCCGGCGAGCGCGTCGTCATCGGGCTCGACCCCGGCTTCCGCACCGGCGTGAAGGTCGCGGCGGTGTCCCGCACGGGCGCGGTGCTCGAGACGGACACGCTCTACCTCCACCAGCCGGAGGCGCTGGCGCGCGGGCTCGCGCGCATCGTCGCGCGCCACCGCGCGGAGCTCGTCGCCATCGGCAACGGCACCGCCTCGCGCGAGACCGAGGCGGCGGCGCGCGACGTCGTGCGGCTGCTGCCGGCCGAGGGGCCGCGCCCGGAGGTCGTCGTGGTGAGCGAGGCGGGCGCGTCGGTGTACTCGGCGTCGGACGTGGCGCGCGACGAGCTCCCCGAGCTCGACGTGTCGCTCCGCGGCGCGGTCTCCATCGCGCGGCGGCTGCAGGACCCGCTCGCGGAGCTCGTGAAGATCGACCCGAAGTCGATCGGGGTGGGGCAGTACCAGCACGACGTCAACCAGACGCGACTGAAGAAGCGGCTCGACGAGGTCGTCGAGAGCTGCGTGAACCGCGTCGGCGTCGAGGTGAACACGGCCTCGCCGTCACTGCTCTCGTACGTCGCCGGCATCGGGCCCTCGCTCGCGCAGGGGATCGTGCGCACGCGCGACCAGCGCGGCGGCTTCCGCTCGCGCGCCGAGCTGGCCGAGGTGCCGCGCCTCGGCGCCAAGGCCTTCGAGCAGGCGGCCGGCTTCCTCCGCGTGCGGGGCGGCGCGCACCCTCTCGACGCGTCGGCCGTCCACCCCGAGCGCTACGCCGTCGCCGAGCGCATCGCGGCGGACCTGGGGGCGCCGCTCGCCGGGGTGGTGGGGAACGAGCCGCTGCTGGCGACGGTGGACGTGCGCCGCTACGTGGGCGACGACGTCGGCCTGCCGACGCTGCAGGACATCCTCACGGAGCTGCGGAAGCCGGGGCGCGACCCGCGCGAGTCGTTCGAGCTGCCCGCCTTCCGCGACGACGTCACGGCGCTCAAGCACCTCACCGAGGGGATGCAGCTCGAGGGCGTCGTGACGAACGTCGTCGCGTTCGGCGCGTTCGTGGACATCGGGGTGCACCAGGACGGCCTCGTGCACGTGTCGCAGCTCTCCGACCGCTTCGTGCGCGATCCGAGCGAGGCGGTGCGGGTCGGGCAGCGCGTGAAGGTGACGGTGCTGTCGGTGGACCTCGAGCGCGGGCGGGTGGCGCTGACCATGAAGACCGGCGGCGGCGCCGGCGTGCCGCGCCGCGCGGAGCGTCCGGCGGCGCGGGAGCGCCGCCCGGAAGGCCGCGGGCAGCGCCGCGAGGCGCCTGCGAAGCCGGCGCCCGCGAAGCCGGCCCCCGCTCCGCGCGGGTACAAGCCGGGCGAGGTGGCGCCGAACGGCATGCGCTTCAAGTGATCGCATCTCTCTCGCAACGACGTCGATGATCCCGCGCTACCCGTCCACGTCGCATTGAATGGAGGAAGTCGACCGCCTCGGGTGGGCGGACGGCCTCGTCTTCGATGCGTTC
>JBJMNJ010000110.1:0-5886 GCA_045804325.1 Gemmatimonadaceae bacterium | reverse complement strand
CTGGTGGTGACGCCGGTCGTCACGGCGACGCAGGTGACGATCAACTACTCGCTCTCCGCGGCGACCTCGCAGCTGGTGATCGACAACGGAGCGCCGGGCGCGATCCCCGCGAGCGGCTTCGTCGTCGCGCGCGACCTGCCCACGGGCGCCGACAAGATCTACGTGCTGTCGGCGACCGCCAACGGGCAGACGGTGACGCGCACCGTCGTCGTGCAGCGCCAGCAGGTCAACCCGCCCTGGTGCTCGATCCGCCGCAGCACGCGCACGAAGACGCAGGAGACGCTCTACTTCGCCGGCGGCGTCGGCCAGGGGAGCGCGGCGCCGCTCGAGTGGTGCTACGCGACGAACAACGGCACGCCGACCGCGTGGAGCACGGCGACGCTCACCGGCACCACGCTCGTCGTCACGCGCGCGAGCTACTACGAGACGGAGGTCGCGCTCTTCGTCCGGCAGCCGGACGGGCAGACGGCGGAGTTCTCGTACGTCGTGCAGAGCGTGCGCGACTTCCTCGACGACACGTCCGGGAAGGTGCGCCGCGCGGTGACGCGCGACGACGGCGACTACGACCTGCGCTCCACCGCGTCGGACGGCCTCACCGGGCACGCGAGCGTCAAGCACTCGGGCGGCATCGCGATCAACCGCGGCTTCGCGAAGGGGGGCGCGAGCGACCCGGACACCGCGGACAGCGTGCCGGACGGCACGACGCGGCGCACCGCCGCGACCACGCACACGGACGGCAGCGGGCGGCCCGTGAAGCTCCGCCGCGCGACCGGCAATCACGATCTCGACGCCGACGTGCTCGGCGGCGGCATCGGCCTCGCGCCCGGCAACCTCGTCGCCAACGGCGGCGGGCAAGAGGGCGCGCTCGCCACGCAGGCGACCGGGTGGTCGCTCCTCACGGGTAACGGGACCGTACCAGCGACGGACGCGGCGAAGTACGGCGACCGCTCGCTGAAGACGGTGAGCGCGGGCGGCACCGACAACACGTCCTATCAGCAGATAGCCGTCGTGGCCGGGCGCGTCTATCGCGTGCGTGGCTGGATCAAGGTGTCGGGCGCGAGCACGGCGGGCTCCGGCGCCATCATCCAGTTCGATCCGAACGGCTCGGGCCTCACGGTGCTCGACGCCATCGGCTTCATGCCGAGCGGCGCGACGTACCCCGCCGTCGGCGTGCAGCTCACCGGCACGCCGCTCACCCAGGACTGGACGTACTTCGAGGTGATCGAGCTCTGCACCGTCTCGGTCAACGCGAACCTCTTGCTCTGCCTCGGCTACGGGGCCGCGGGGACGGGGACGGTGTGGTGGGACGGTATCGAGGTGGTGTGCGAGAGCACGACCAACGTCACGCTGCCCGAGGGCGCGAAGGAGTACGGCGGCCGGCTGGTGCGCCGCGCCTTCGTGAAGGCGGGCGACGGGCTCGCCGACAACGCCGACGCCGTGCCCGACGGCTCGACGCGCCGCACCGCCGCGACGACCCACACGGACGGCTCGGGGCGGCCGATCAAGATGTACCGCGGGACCGCCGGCGACGTTGCGGCGGAGGTGCTCGGCGCGAGCCTCGCCGCGACGCCGGACAACCTCGTCGCCAACGGCGGCGGGCAGGAGGGCGCGCCCACGGTCGCCGCCCCGGGGTGGACGGCGGGGGTGGGGGTGCTCTACGTCGACACGAACTTCGCCAAGTTCGGCGACCGCTCGCTGCGCATCGACGTGGTGGCCAACAGCGGGTACGCCTACCAGGACTTCGCCGCGCGCGACGGCGACGTGTTCGAGCTCTCCGGCTGGGTGATGATGGCCTCGGTGGTGGCGGTGCCGGGGCCGCCGGCGACGAACGCGGGCATCGGGCTCAACATCGACATCGTGAGCGGCATCACGAGCCTCACGGTGCTGGGCAAGCGCCAGTGGGGTAACGCGCCCGCGGGCTGGGGCAACTCGGCCGAGCCCGACGTGGGCCTCACGCATCAAGAGTACACGAACGTCATCGGCGATCAGGTGTGGGTGCCGCTCCGGAGCGTCTTCCGGGTGAACGGGACCGGCACGCTACGCCTCTACGCGCAGATCGGCTACACGGGCAACTTCACCGGCTCGGGCTTCTTCGACGGCATCGTGCTGCGGCGCCTCGACCCGACGACGCCCGTCGGCGGCTACCGCGGCGCGCTGGCGCTCGTGGACGCCGGCCGCCTCACCGACCTGAAGGTGGCGCAGGCGGCGCTGGCCGCGGGGATGCGGGCGCGCGAGCAGAGCAACCCGCTCTCCTACTCCACCAGCGGGTACAACACGGCGAACATCAACGTGGCCGCGCACAACGTCCGCGTGCCCTCCGAGGGCGGATACGCCGACGTGGGCTACGGCAGCGCCACCCTCAACGCCGACACGCAGTCCTTCCGCAACGACCCGTCGAACCTCGGCGGCGGCGGCGCGGCCTACCGGACGTGCCACGTCTACGAGGACACCTACCTCGCCGGTGGCAGCACGTACGGCGTGATCGTCAAGAACACGGGCGCCGTCGACGACACGACGCCCCCCGACTCCCTCGCCGACCTCGCCGGCCGCCGCTACCTCGGCTGGGTGCGCATCCCCGGCCAGACGATCGGCGCGGGCGGCACCAGCGGCGGCGGCACGCGCCGCTCCTCCTAACGACGACGACCATGGCCACCACCGACACCCCTGCGCCCGAGCGCGCGCCGCACGAGATCCGCGCGGAGGACGCGGCGAGCGCGCTCGCCGCGCTCGGCGCCGAGCCCCGCGAGCACCCGGCGCTCGCGCGCGGGGAGTCCCTCTGGCAGCTGCGCGGCGGCGCCGCCGTCCGCGTGCGCGAGAGCGTGGCGCCGGAGGCCGTGGCCGACTGGCTGACGGTGCACATCGCCGGCGAGGTCGTGGACCCCGCCACGCTCGCCGTCCGCGCGCCGCTCGCGGCGACGAGCGTAGCGATCCACTTCGCGCAGCTGGAGGAGCAGGGGCCGGCGCTGCTCGAGGCGATGCGCGCCGAGGGCCGGGCGAAGATGCTGGCGCACGCGCGCAACCGCACGCTCGTGGACGCCGTGCTGGCGCAGCTGCCGCTGGCGGCGGCGGAGGTGGCCCGTGGCTGACCTCACGCTCAAGCTGTGCGACCGCTGCGAGCGGCCGATCAATTACGCGCTCGGCGAGGACGGCGCGCCGTGCGCCGTCTTCGCGCGCCTGCAGTTCGGCCTCCTGGACGGCGGCGGCGGGGCGGGCGAGGTGGACTGGACCGGCGCGCCGCGCGTCGCGCGCGAGCTCCTGGCGGAGCCGACGGCCGCGCGCCGCGAGTGGTGCATGGCCTGCCTCGCGCCCGCGCTCCTCGAGTGGCTCGCCGACGGGAAGCTCGACCCGATCCGGCCGGCAGGGCTCGCGCCCGAGTCCCTGGCGCTGGCCACCACGGACGCTGCGCTGGAGACCGTGCCGGACCCCGTACTGATTCCCGCCCCCGAGCCCGCGGGCGAGGACCAGGGCGGCGAAAGCTCGTCTCCCCTCGGCCGAATCGACCCTTCTTGAGCGTCCGCACGCACCCGATGTTGCAACCCCCGCGTCACGGCCGTCGTTCGAGAGTGGCCGCCGGCGATTCCGCTCCTGACTTCCTGCTCCCTGCCCCCATGCGTCACCGCTTCCCTGCACTCACCGCCCTGCTGTCCCTGGCGATTCTCGGCGCCTGCGCGGGCGGCGGCGGCGAGCCCGACACCGCGCGCGTCGCGCGCGTCGAGGTGAGGTCCGCCACCGTGCAGACCTTCACCGGCCACCGCGTCCCGCTCGCCGCGCTGGTCACCGCCTACGACGGCGCCGGCCGCGTGATCGCGAGCCCGCCCGCGTCCGAGCTCGCCGTCGCCCTGCCCGCGGGTTGGACGCGCGAGGGCGACGACCTCGTGGCGCCGAACTTCGAGTTCGAGGGGGTCGTGCGCTTCGCGGTCGCCGGCGCCGGCGCGGGCCTCAGCGTCGCGGCGCCGCCGCCGGGCGTCGACGGCAGCGTCCTCGACTCGACGACGGTCGTCGCCAGCGTGGACCTTCGGCTGCACCAGTGGTCGCTCGCGTGGCGCTGCTCGCCGACGGGCGGCGTTGTGGTTCCGTCGGGGCGCGCGGGCGTGTCCGTCACCTCGGCGCGCTACGAGGCGGTCGTCGACACGGCCAACTACCCCGGCGACTCGGCCTACTTCTTCTCCGGCGTGACGGCACGCGTCGCGCTCTCGGGCCGGGCGGTGCGCGCGCTCTCCGACGGCACGACCGACACCGTGGCGTACGCCGACACCCTGGAGCTCGGGCGGCAGCGCGTCGACACGCTCTGGATGGACGTGACCTACCCGACCGGGGCGCACAGCTCCGCGAGCCGCGGCTTCGTCCGGCGCGGCGGGACGCTGCAGGCGCCGCCGCTCCGCTACGTCGGGCCGGCGCTCTGCCGCGTCATCTTCACGGACGCCGGCTGGTGGGGGCCGATGCTGCAGCCCGACTCGACGGTCCTCGAGGAGCGGGTGACGCTCCCGTCGCCCTGACGTTCGCGTGGCACCGGCCCGCTCGCGGCCCTAGATTCGTGAGACGATAGGCAGCACCAGCTCGACCCGCAGAACCGCACGACAAGACGACGCTGCGCGACACGCGGCCCCCTCCCCACCCGGGGAGGCGGGCCGCGTTCCGTTTTCCCGGACCCTCACGCACCCCTCTCGGAGCACCCGACGATGTCGGCCCCCCGCACCACCCTCCCCCACGCGGGGAGCTACACGCCGGCGCACGACCGGCTCCCGCCGCTCGAGGTGCCGCCCGTCGGCGTCTTCGAGCGCGTGAACCTGTACGCCGCGAAGTACCGCGTGGTCGCGTGGCTCGTCGGCGGCTTCCTGCTCGCGACCGGCTTCCGCCGCCCCGACGGCAGCTTCGCGACGCCCGCGGCGCAGATCGCCGAGGCGCACGCGGCGGCCGACTCCCTCCGCCCGCGCGTCGCCGCGCTCGAGGCGCGGAGCGACCGGGTCGAGCACCGCACGGAGCTCCTCCTCCGCGACGTGTGCATCCGGATCGACCCCGTGGACGCGGCGAAGCTCGCGCTGCCGTGCGTCGAGGTCCTCGCGCCGACCGGACTCCCGGTGGGCGCGCGCGCGCGGCGCGACCCC
Source organism: Gemmatimonadaceae bacterium (assembly GCA_045804325.1). Lineage (GTDB taxonomy): Bacteria > Gemmatimonadota > Gemmatimonadetes > Gemmatimonadales > Gemmatimonadaceae > JBJMNJ01. Next base: position 781 of record JBJMNJ010000110.1, on the reverse strand, counting down.
CGCTGACGCGCGCCGGCGCCGCGACGCCCCTCCCCTCCTCTCCCCTCCGCCCGGAGTCACCGATGCGCTTCCCCCTCCCCTCCCTCGCCACCCTGCGCCGCCGCTGGGAGCAGGGCGTCGCCGTCGCCGCCTTCGTCGGCACCGCCGCGACGACGGTCGCCGCCGTGGCCAAGGTGATCTCGCCCGAGAAGGCGCTGCCGGTCATCGCCGTCACCGGGATGATCTCGGCGTTCGTGCGCCGGCTGCACGACGTCGACGCGGCGCTCGACGCGATCGAGCGCGACGCGCCCGCGGTCGCCGCGGAGGAGGCGCCGTGACCTACGCGCTCCCCGCAGCCGCGTACCGTCGGCGCGAGGCCACGAGCGAGATCGTCGTGCACTGCGCGGCGACCGACGCGGAGGAGGTCACCGCGGCCGACGTGCGCCGCTGGCACGTCCAAGAGCGCGGCTGGATCGACGGCGGCTACCACTGCTTCATCCGCCGCGACGGGTCGCTCGAACTCCTGCGCCCGGTGTGGGCCGTGGGCGCCGGCGTCGAGGGCCACAACGCGACCACCGTCCACGTGTGCATGGCGGGCGGCGGGCGCGCGCGCGAGGCGGACAACTTCACGCCCGCGCAGTGGCGCACGCTCGCGTCCGTCGTGGTGCTGCTCCGCGAGCTGCTCCCCGGCCCGCAGACCGTCCGCGGCCACCGCGAGTACCCGGGCGTCTCGAAGTGGTGCCCGTCGTTCGACGTCGGTGCCTGGCTCGCGCGCGAGGGACTCGCGCGCACGGCCTGAGCG
>JBJMNJ010000109.1:0-3118 GCA_045804325.1 Gemmatimonadaceae bacterium | reverse complement strand
CGCTGCTCCTGCAGCCCCTTCCCCTGGAGGATGTAGAGCCACTGGTCCGTGCGCGCGTAGATGAACAGCTCGAGGTGTGGATTGAGCGTGATCTGGTCCTCGGAGGTGTACACTGCGATCTCCACCCCGCCGTACGCCGCGAGCGGCACTTTGAGCCGCGCGATCGCCTCGCGCACGTCCGGCAGCGCGAGCGCCTCGCCCGTCCAGCGCGTGTCGCTCCGGAGGTCCTCGACGTACACGTCCACCGCCGGCGGGAGGTGCTCGGTCAGCGCGTAGAAGAGGTCCACCACGCGCTCGGCGTTGGCGACGATGTGCGTCGCGTAGTGCTCGCCCTCGCGGCCGAACGTGAAGCCGTCGGTGGTCGTGCGGAACCGCCGCCAGATCGACGCCTCGGGCTGTCGTCCTCGAAAAAGCATGTCGGCTCAGGAGTCGGGTTCGGCGGCCGCGCCGCCGCTGGCGGCGTCCCAGAGCTGCCGGGCACGCGCGAGCAGTGCGTCGCGCGTGTTGCGTGCCGGGTCCTCGAGGACCCAGTCGAGCAGCGCGACAAGAATCTTACGCAGTTCCGGGCCCGGCGGTATCCCGAGCCCCTTGAGGTCCTCGCCGTCGACGGCGAGGTCGCCGATCTCGATCGGGTCGCGGAAGGCGATCCGCACGAGACGCCGATAGTGCGCCGCGGCCTGCGCACGCGAGGGCGCGTCGTCGCCGCGCGCGCGCCTCGCCGCCCACCGCGCCGCGACCAATCGGAAGAGTGGTGCCACGCGCATGCGCCCCGCCTCGCTCGCCGCGCGCCGGAGCGTCACGTCGTCGAGGCGCTCGCCGCGGACGAGCGGCGCCTCCACGCGCGCGAGGAACGGACGCCACCGCTCGGCCAGCGCCGCGATCCACGCCGTGTCCTGGTTCGAGAAGCGCAGTGACTTGAGCGCCGCGACCGCGTCGCGCGCCGGAAGCCACGCGAACAGCATCGCGAGCCGGTTTATGCGGCGCTGCGGGCGCCGCGGCAGCACCGGCGGCGGGAGGAAGTCGAGCGCTTCCAGGACGTCGTCCGCCACCCGGGCGAGCGCCGGGACGAGCACCGCGAGCGCCCCGCCGTCGCGCCAGCGCCGGAGCGCCAAGGAGGGCCGGGGCACCTGGTCCATGGTCTTCTCCAGCTCCTGCTTCACCCGCTCGGCCGAGAGGCGCCCCATGTGCGGCGCGCTCTCGACGATCGCCTGCCAGGTGTCGCGCTCGATCTCGAAGCCGAAGCGCGCGGCGAACCGGATCGCGCGGAGCGCCCGCAGCCGGTCCTCCCGCATCCGCTCGGCCGCGGACCCCACCGCGCGGACCACGCCGGCGGCGAGATCGCCCCGACCGCCGTACGGGTCGTGCAGCAGGCGGCGGCTCGGCGACCAGGCGATCGCGTTGATCGTGAAATCCCGCCGCGCGAGGTCGTCGTCGAGCGAGGCACCGAACTCGACCACAGCGTGTCGGCCGTCCGTTCGGACGTCCCGGCGGAACGTCGTGACCTCGTGCATGAGCCCGTCATCGTCGAGAACGCCGACGGTCCCGAACTCGATGCCGACCGGAACGGTCCTCCGGAAGAGCTTGCGGACCTGCTCGGGGCGGGCGGCCGTCGCGAGGTCCCAGTCGAGGTTGGTGATGCCGAGGAGCGCGTCCCGGACGGCGCCGCCGACGCACCAGGTCTCGTGACCGGCCTCCTCCAGCCGCGCCGCGATCTCGCGCACGGCCGGCGGTGGGGCTAAGTCAGTGTCTGCCACGACGCTTCCAATTGCCTGCAACCTTCGTCATATTCAGGGGTCGAAACATCCGTATCACCTCAGACGCGGGCGCACTGGATGGAGATCGAGGACCTTCTCGCAGCGAGCTCGGCCACCGATGCATTCAAGGTCGCCGTTCGCGCTTACTGGGAGCACAGAGATGCCCCGACCATCCAGGTGGTGCGCCACTCGCCGCGCGTGAAGGTCCAGCGACTGCTGAGCCAGCTTCTGAGCGCCGAGCCCCAGCTCGCCATCGAGTCGGTCGTCGTCGAGGCCACGTCCGGCTGCGCCGACTTCCGCGGCTCGGTCCGGGTGGAGACCCGAAGCGAGAGCAAGGTCTTCAATTTCGTCTGGGACTGCCAGTGGCGGGCGCGTGAGGAGGGGTGGACCGACTACTTCGGCTTCCCCGACCAGATCCGCGCCGCCCGCGAGTTCGGCTGGCGCTGCTTCGCGGCGTGGGAGGAGGCGGGCACTGGCGTCCCGGCTGGTCTCCTGCCGGCCCTGACGGACGACCTCGGAACGACGTCGGGCCAGCTGGCCTGAGCCGGGCTGAGCCGAAGCGAGCGCGACGCTCAGACCTCGAACATCTCGCGGATCGCGTGCGCCGACATGCCGGCCCCGAGCGCGAGCATGAGGTCGATGCGCGCCTGCTGCGGACGGCGTGACCCCGCGAAGATGGCGCCCATCTCCTGGAGCCGCCGTCCGCCGCCGGGATACGCGTAGGTGTCGCCGACCCGGCCGCGCTGCGCCCGCGAGCTCACGATCACCGGCTTCCCGTCGCCGATCCACCGCGAGATTCCCGGCACCATGTCCGGCGGGACGTTGCCTCGGCCGAGCGCGGCGACGACGACGCCCTTTCCCGCCTCGCGCGAGGCGTCGAGCAGGCGCGAGTCGGCGCCGGCCCACGCACTCACGATGTCCACCGGCGTGGCCGGCGCCGGCGGCTGGATGATCGGCGGCTCGGGCCCCAGGGCGCTGCGGAAGATCACGTCCTCCTCGTCCACGACGCCCACGGGCCCGAGGCCCGGGCTCTCGAACGCGTCGAGCAGGTGCGTGTGCGCCTTCGTCTCGTCCACGGCGCTGAAGATGCGGCCGCCGAGCGTGACGAGCGCGCCGTAGCCGCGCGCGTCGGGGCTGGCCGCGACCCGCGTGGCCTCGAGCAGGTTCGCCGGACCGTCCCAGCCGAGATCGCTCGCCGCGCGCATCGCGCCGGTGAACACGATCGGCTTGGACCACGGGAGCGACCGCGCGCAGAGGTAGGCGGACTCCTCGAGCGTGTCGGTGCCGTGCGTGACGACGACGCCGGTCACCGCTGGGTCGGCGACGAGCTCGGCGATGCGCGCGCGCAGCGCCCACATGCGCTC
>JBJMNJ010000108.1:0-12364 GCA_045804325.1 Gemmatimonadaceae bacterium | reverse complement strand
GCGGGTTGACGCGCGGGGCGCACAGCGGGGCGTGGTAGCGGGTGGGGCGCCCGCGCGCGCGGCCGCCCCAGATCAGCCGCCGTCCGCGCAGCGTCCCCGAGTCGCGGTTGAGCGGCGCGACGCCGACGAGCGCGGCGATCTGCTTGCGACTCAGGGCCCCGAGCTCGGGCAGCTCGGCCAGGAGCGTGAGCGAGAGCACCGGGCCGACGCCCGGCACGCCGCGGAGCAGGTCGTCGCGGGCGCGCCACGCCGGACTCGCTTCCACCGCGCGCCGCAGCGCGGCGTCGAGCCCCGCGAGGCGCTTCTTCAGCCACGCCACGTGCGCGCGCACGCCCGGGGCGACCTCCGGCGCGGCCCGGGCGAGGCGCTGCTGCTCGGCGGCGAGCATCTCGACGAGCTGGCGCCGCCGCGCGAGCAGCGCCCCCAGGGCGCGCGTGCCCGCGTCGGGCAGCGGCCGCGCGGCGGGGCGCACGCGCTCGGCGAAGAGCGCCAGCACGGCCGCGTCGATGGCGTCGGTCTTCGCGAGGCGGCCGAGCGCGCGGGCGAAGTCGCGCACCGCGGCGGCTGCCCTGCATCGCACGGCGACCGCCGCGGCGCGGGTTCGCCACCACCACGGGCAGCCCGGCCTCCGCGAGCCCGGCGACGAGCGCGGCCTCGAGCCCGCCGGTGGCCTCGAGCACCACCAGCGCGGGCGCCGCGTCGCGGAGCCGCGCGACGAGCGCGACGCGGCCCGCCTCGTCGTTCGCGCCGGCCCACGTCTCGCCGCCCGGCGCGAGCGCCACCGCGAGCGTATCCCGCGCGACGTCGATCCCGACGTAGATGGGGGCGGGCGAGGTGACGTCCATGGGTCCCTCCCGACAGGGGTGACCTCCCCCGCGCCCGACCTTGTGAATGCGGGCTCCGCCGGCACGTACCTGCCTAACGGGCCCTCGCAACCGTCCGGGCTCTCGCGAGAGGAGCGCGTGGCGACCCGAGCTAACGTGCGGGCTCAGCGCCCGAAGGTGGGACGGTCTGCCACGCGCGAGGAACTACTACTTCGCTCCATCGCGATCATACAAGGTGGCGCGGTCGTGACGCCCGCCGCGTGTCGGGCTCAAGGCTAGCGCCCGATGAGGCGAAGGACGCACGTAATCGTGGGGAAGGGATACGAAGGAGGGTCGCCTAAAACGTTGGTGCAGTCGAGTCGCTCGGCACCGCTCGGACGGTAGACAAAGAGCAGTCGCCCCGGCGTCGAAGTCTGCTCGACCGGCAATTCGTAAAGCCACGGATTCGCCGGGTCACGGTGATACAAAGGGACAGTGTTGCTAGCCATTGGCCCGTCCAAGTAGGTAACCCAAATCGTGTCAGCGGCTCCCGCGAACAGGCGGAACTTTCGGTGAGCCTGGCCGGCGGACACTTCGCCCCAAGCGGGCCAGGTAAGCTTCTCGTCGTACAGCCCGAGTGCTGGGCGCTGCCCGTCGGCAGGCCACTCTGGCAGCGAGGGGTCGGTCGCCGAGCCGCAGCCGATGGCGGCGATGCACGCCAGGGCGCGAAGCACGTGATGGCTCGTACGGGCGTGCTTGGAAGGCATAGTCACGAATGAATGAGATAGCGCCGTGCTCAGCGCGCCACTCGGCCGCAGGACGCATTGTATGGGCGCCACCTAACGCCCCAGTTAAGCTGCGAGCGCCGGCAGAGCTCAGAGATGCCGCGGTGCCCCAGGTGCTGTCCAGAGGACTATTGCTTCCCTGTTGCTCGTCAGCTTCAACGCCACGTTAGATGGCGCGGTCGCGGGGCCCGCCGGGCCTCAGGCGTAGAGCAGGCGGCCGCGCGGCTTCGGGATCTCGCGCCCGAGCTCGCGGGCGGTCTCGATCCACTCGGCGACGACCGCCTCGGCGGCGGCGAGCGCCTCGCGGTACGTCGGCCCGTCCGCCGCGCAGCCGGGCAGCTCGGGGACCTCCGCCACGAAGGCGCGGTCCGCCTCGCTCCAGTAGATGATGATCTCGTAGCGGTACTCAGGCGTCATCGCGCTCATCGGCCCCCTCGCTCGTCTCGCCCCCGAACTCCGCGCCGGCCGCCAGGCCGTGGCGGACGACCACCTCGCGCACCTGCCGCACCTGGTACGGCTTCGCGGTCCCGTCCGGCCGCGGCTGCAGGTTCAGGATCTCCGCCACGCCCTCGCGGAAGAAGACGCGGTGGCTGCCGCCGCGCCGCCGCACCCCGAAGCCCAGTCGCTCCAGCAGCGCGCACAGCTCCTCGAACCGGATCGTCTGGTCCGACGCGCCGCTCAGCAGCCGGCGCAGGAGCTTGGCGTGGCCGGTCATCGCCGAAACCTACCCGGGCGACCAAGTGTGGCGCCATCTAACGCCCAAGTTAAGCTGCGAGCGCCAGCCAAGCGGTAGGGCGCTTGGGCCTACGCTGCGCTCGGCGGAGGACGGCAGCTCCCCTGTTGCTCGGCAGCTTCAACGCCACGTTAGGCGGCACCCCTCTTGGGCGCGGACGGCCGGACGGCCAGGAGGTCGTCGTCGGCCACCGCGCGTACGTCCCGGACGTCGAGCGTGAGCAGCGCCTGCGCGCGGCCGGAGGCGGTCGCGAACTCCACCTCGACGGCGTCGGGGGCGTAGACATGGACGACCGCCCCCAGGTCGCCGGCGCGCAGGCCGGCGTCCGGCAGGTCGCGGACGAGGACCACGGTGTCGAGTTCGCGGAACGCAGGCGTCATGCGGCGGCCCCCGGCGTGGACCCCGGATCGGGGTAGGCGGTGACGAGGCGCGGGAAGTCCTCCCCGGCGAGGACGATCCAGGCGCTCAGCACGCCGGCCGCGCGCCCCGCCGGCCCCCGAATGGTACCACGGACGACGTACTTCTGTCCAAAGCGGGTTGACTCCGTAGGCGTCGTAGGCGTCGCCTCGCCGCTGGCTGCCAGCTCGAGGAGCGCCCGCCGGAGCGCCGGCCACTCCGCCCGCGTGAAGCCGAGGGCCGCGAAGAAGCGCGCCTTCGTGCGCCCCACCGGGTGTTCGAGGGACAGCAGATAATCGCGGACCTTGGCCGCGTCGACGACGGCGCGCTCGCCGCCGGGGAGTCTCATGCGTGGCGTCCCGATGTGTGCCGCCTAACGCCATTTAGACGGCTCAAACCTCCGGCCGTTTCCTGCAAGCGCCGCAGTCTACGCGGCCTAAACGCACCCCGCCAGTGATTTAGGCCGCGAGCCATGCCGCCTAATCTGACTGCGGGTTGCGCCCGTCCACGGGCTGAACGCGGCGAGCGCGTCCACCACCGCTCCGGACGTCCCGCGTCACGAACACGTCCAACCTCACGCCACTCGGTCGCTCACCACGGAATCTCCGGCCTCCGGTCGTCGCGCGGATCCGCCCACCGCTGGTTCGGCACCAGCGGCGTCCACCCCGGCCGCAGTGGGTCCTGATCGTACGGGTAGGTCCCGAGCCGCCTGAACAGCTCGTGGTACTCGCCGAGCTTGTCCCGGTCGAGCGTCACGCCGAGCCCCGGCGCCGTGGGCACCGCGATCGCGCCCCCCTCGTACGCCATCTTCCCGCCGACGATCACGTCGTCCACGAGATGGTGGTAGTGCGCGTCCGCGGCGAACGAGAGGTTGGGGAGCACGGCGCCGAGGTGGAGCATCGTGGCGAGCTGGATGCCGAGCTCGCCCGACGAGTGCACGGCGACGCCGAGCTGGAACGTCTCGCAGACGCCCGCCGCCTTCACGCACGCGCGGACGCCGCCCCAGAACGTCGTGTCGAGGAGGATCACGTCCACCGCCGTGTCGAGCACGTTGGCCGCGAGCTGCTCGAAGCCCACCACCACGGTGTTCGTCGCGAGCGGCATGCGCACCTTCTCGCGCGTGCGCCGCATCCCGTGCAGCCCGAACACCGGGTCCTCGAGGTAGTCGTTCCGGATGTCCTCGATCCGCTGCCCGAACCAGATCGCCTGCTCGGCGGACCACACGGCGTTCGGGTCGAAGCGGAAGGAGTCGCCCGGCAGCGCGGCCGCGATCGCCCGGTAGCACTCGAGCTCGTACTCGGGCGCGAACACGCCGCCCTTGAGCTTGTGCGCGGTGAAGCCGTATCGCGCCTTGAGCGCCCGCGCGTGGGCCACGAGCTGCTCGACGGTGCGCACCTCCCCCGTCCCGTCGCGCGGGCTCGGGTAGCGGAAGAAGAGGTACGACGCGAACGGCACGCGGTCGCGCAGGCGGCCGCCGAGGATGTCGCAGACCGGCACGCCCCACTTCTGGCCGAGCAGGTCGAGGCACGCGAACTCGAGCGCGGCGAGAAGCTGCGTTCGGTTGTTGTAGAGCGAGGCCGTGGGGTTCGCGAGGAGGAAGCGCATCTCCTCGAGGCGCGCCGGGTCGCGGCCGACGAGGTAGCGCTTGAGTCCCTGAAATGCCGCGACCGCTCCCTCGCCGCCGCCGCCCATCTCGCCGAGCCCCACGAGCCCCTCGTCGGTCTCGACCTCGACGATGGTGCGCACGAAGCGGCCCCAGTGACAGCCGTTCGCGTGGCGCAGCGGCGCCTCGAGCGGCACGGTCACGGGCGTCGCGCGAATGTCGGTGATCTTCATGGAGCAGGTGACCAGGGAACGAGGTGACTGGTGAGGAACGAGGGCGGTGACCATGTCATCCGCCCACTTCGTGGGCACCTGCGCAGCGAAGCATGACAGATCCGCCGGCCGGGCGCTCCGTCACCCGCCCCGTTCCACCCCGGCCCGCACCTCGCGCAGCACGTCCGCCGACTTCGCGAGCGCCGCGCGCTCCGCGTCGTCCAGCCCGAGGCGCAGCACGCCGCTCACGCCGGAGCGATCCACCACGCACGGCACGCTGAGGTAGACGCCGTCCGCCTCGGGGTAGCCGTGCCGGCGCTCGACGAGCGTGGAGACCGAGAGCACCGTGCGCTGGTCGCGCACCACGGCCTCCACCAGGCGCACGAGGCCCGAGGCGATGGCGTAGTACGTCGCGCCCTTGCGCTGGATGATGTCGTAGGCCGCCTGGCGCGTCTCCTTCGCGATGCGCTCGCGCGCCGCCTGGTCCACCGGCTTGCCGGCCTGCTCGGCGAACTCCGCCACCGGCACGCCGCCCACGCTCGCGGACGACCACACCGGCACGCCGCTGTCCCCGTGCTCGCCGACGACGTACGCGTGCACGCTGCGCGGGTCCACGCCGACGTGCTGCCCGAGCAGCCAGCGGAAGCGCGCCGTGTCGAGGATGGTGCCGGAGCCGAGCACGCGCCCGGCCGGCAGACCGCTCCCCTCCTGCGCCAGCTGCGCGAGCACGTCCACGGGGTTCGTCGCGACGAGGATGAGCCCGTCCGGGTTGTGGCGCGCGATCTCCGGCGCGACGCCGCGCACGACCTTCGCGTTGCGCCCCGCGAGCTGGAGCCGCGTCTCGCCCGGCTTCTGCCCGGCGCCCGCGGTGATCACGGTGAGCGCGGCGCCGGCGCAGTCGGAGAGCGGGCCGGCCCACACGCGCGCCGGCCGGCTGAAGGGCACCGCGTGGGCGAGGTCCATCGCCTCGCCCTCCGCGCGCTTCGCGTCCACGTCGATGAGCACCACCTCGGCGGCGAGCCCGCTGAGGAGCAGCGAGTACGCGAACGTGGCGCCGACGTGTCCGGCGCCGACGACGGCGACGCGCACGGGCGCGGCGGTGGCGGCTGACTTCTCTCTCGCGGTCATGGGCGCGCGGCGGGCAAGGGGCGGACCAGCCACGTCGCGCGTCGCGGGTCGTGGGTCGTGAGGGCGGGCCTCACGGCCTACGACTCATGACCCGCGGCCGGCCAGCCTCGCCTCCAGGTCCTTCAAGTATGTCGCGATGGTCCGGTCGTGCCCCATCACGTAGCGCGACGCGAAGCGGAACAGCGGGCTGTAGACCTCGCCGTCCTCCGTGATGGTGAGCCTCGTGCCCCGCCCGTCCGGCCGCAGCTCGAACGTCCACGTCCCGCCGAAGGGGAGCGACGGATCGGCGATGCGCGTCACCAGGCGCTCGTCGGGCACCTCGCTCGCCACCTCGTAGAGGATGGCGTCGCCGCCCGACGTCTCGCGCCAGCGCCGCCGCCCTCCCTCGTCCTCGACGCGCTCGACCCGCGTCACGCCGGTGCGCCACTCCGGGAAGCGCTCGACGTCCGTGATGGCCGCGAACACCGCCGCCGGCGGTGCGGCGAAGCGCGCCTCGCGCGAGACGCGGTGGCGCACCGGGAGCGCGCGCCCCACGAGCAGCGCGACGATCACGACGAGCGTGACGAGCCCGACGAGCACGCCGACGACGGCGAGGACCGGTCTCACGCGGCCCGTTGCGCGCGCGTGGCCATCAGTGGGGGTCGTACCCGCTCGCCGCCAGGAAGGCGGCGGCGTCGCGCGTGCGGATGATCGCGCGCAGCGCGGCGCGCTTGTTGGCCTGCCGATCGTAGTACGACTTCGCGATCCGGTAGCCTACGAAGTAGCCGAGGTCCCCGGGCCGGACGGTTCTGCCGCTGCCCTGGTTGTAGAGCCAGAGGCTCACGTCCGTGCCGTTCATCGCGGACCTGAAGTCGGCCCAGACCTCCGCCTCGTGCAGCAGCGCCCACTCGTGGATGTGGCCGTTGACGAACCCCCCGGAGACGAGCTCGCCGACGAAGTCCGCGCTCCCCTCCATGAGCGCCTGCTCCAGCAGCGTCCCCTGGCTCGCGCGGCTGCCGGCCTGCGCCTGCTGGATGTGCACGAGCTCGTGGGCGACGATGAACGGCAGCGAGTCCACCAGCCGCACGTTCGTGCGCTCGAAGTATCCCAGCTCGTCGAGCGGGGTCGTCGCGTCGGCCGTGTAGAACTCGCTGCCGATCATCACGCCCGTCCTCCCGATCGTGCCGCCGGAGGAGAAGCGCCCGACGAGCAGCGTGACCGGCGGGAACACGGCCTCGGGATAGAGCTGCTCGAAGCGCGCGAAGTCGCGGTGGAGGCGCGCCTTCATCGCGGTACCGGTCGCGATCTCGAGCATGCTCGCGCGGAGCCCGGCGACGTAGCGCGGGCGAGCGTCGACCATCGCCGCGAGCCTGTCGGCCGTGACCCCGCGCCTCCCGGCGAACTCCTCCAGCCCCGGCGAGCCCCTGTCGAGGTACTGCCGCTGGAACGCGAGGGTGGAGGCAGTGCCGATCCTCGCGTCGATCGCCTGCCAGAAGTTCACGAGATCCGACGTCACGATCTCCGCGGCCGCGGGGTCGCCGTTCTCGTAGACCGGCGCGACGCCGTCCGAGGCGCACGCGGCGAGCAGGGCGACGGCGGCGACGACGGCGACGGCGAGGGGGCGCGGCAGGCGCGGCCCCAGGGGACGGCGGGATCTCATGTCCCGAAGGTAAGGCCCGCACGGCGCCCCGCCATGGGGAGACGACCGACGCGGCGGGGCGGGGCCGGGCCTAACGCTTGTCGTCGCCCGGGTGCTTGGTCCAGAGGAGGAGCACGGCGCAGGGGGTGCCCCGCGCGTACTGCGACGGGGCGTTGGCCCCCTCGTAGTACTCGAGCCCCGCGAGCATCTGCGGCGACACCGTGTTCATCTCGTCGCTGCGGACCGGGTACCCGTCGATGTAGACGCGCGCGCAGGCGCTGCGCCCCGGCACGATGGCGGCCCGCGGCCCGCTCCCGGCGACGCGCACGCCGGGGACGAGCTGGAGCAGGCTCGACGTGAAGAACGGATGCCGGCGCTCGATCTCCTCGACGGTGAAGGTCCGGGTCGCGTGCCCGAGCTTCACGCGCTCGAGGAACTCGCGCGGCGCGCCCGACCTCTCCGCGTCCGCGACGACCAGCACGGAGTCGAGTCGCGTGGCGACGGGCGCGAGCACCACCGCGAGCTCCGCGCGCAGCCCGTGGCGCACCTCCACGTCCCCGAGGGCGGGCGTGTAGCCGATGGCGGTGATCTCGAGCGAGCGCGGGCCGGCGGGGAGCCCGGCGAGGTTGAAGCGCCCCTCCGCGTCCGTGAGCGACAGGCGGCCCGACCGCACGTCGCGCACGCGTGCGCTCTCCACCGGACGCGATTCGGCGTTGTGCACGCGGCCCACGATGGAGCCCGTGTCCGCCCGCTGCTCCCCGCGCCCCGGCTGCGCGGCCGCCGGCGAGGCGAGCAGGGCGGCGACGGCGAGCGCCGCCGGTCCGGCCGCTCGCCGGCCGATCCAGAGGTACCGCATGGGTCCACGTTCGAACGGGGGCGCGCCCGCCGCAAGAGCCTGGGGACGAACCTTACCTCCAGGCCGGCGAAACCCTACATCCCGGCGATGAGTCCCTCCCAGAGCCCCTGGAGGTAGGCGGCGCCGAGCGCTCGGTCGTGGAGGCCGTAGCCCGGTCGGCCGGTCTCCCCCCAGATCATGCGCCCGTGGTCGGGGCGCACGGGCCCGGCGAACCCCGCGTCGTGCAGCGCCAGCAGCACCGCGCGCATGTCCACGCTCCCGAAGCGCGACGGGTGCGGCGCCTCGTGGAAGCGCCGCTCGCCGGTGACGAGCACGTTGCGGCAGTGCGCGAAGTGCACGCGCGCGCCGACGCGCCGCGCCATCGACGGGAGGTCGTTCGCGGGGCTGACGCCGAGCGAGCCGGTGCAGAAGGTGAGCCCGTTCGCGGGACGGTCCACGAGCCCGAGCACGCGCTCGAGCGCCGGCCCGTCCGTCACGATGCGCGGGAGGCCGAAGATGCTCCACGGCGGGTCGTCCGGGTGGAGGGCGAGGCGCACGCCCGCGGCCTCCGCCGCCGGCACGACGCGCTCGAGGAAGTAGCCGAGGTTGTCCCACAGGCGCTCGCCGTCCACGTCGCGGTACGCGGCGAGCAGCGCGCCGAGCTCGGCGGCGTCGTACGCCGCGCCCCAGCCGGGGAGGTCGCCGGTGCCGCGCGCGAGGTTGATGCGCGAGAGCGCCTCGTGATCGTACGCGAGCGCCGTCGAGCCGTCCGCGAGCGGCATCGCGAGGTCGGTGCGCGTCCAGTCGAAGACCGGCATGAAGTTGTAGCACACCACGGGCACGCCGGCGCGCCCCACCGCCGCGACGCTGTCGCACCAGGCGTCGATCAAGCGATCGCGCGTGGGCCGGCCGAGCTTCACGTCCTCGTGCACGGGGATGCTTTCCACGACCGAGAATCGGAGGCCGGCGGAATGTATGCGCTCGGCGTGCCGCTCCACCGCGTCGGCGGTCCACGCCACGCCGGGCGGCAGCTCGTGCAGCGCGCTCACGACCCCCTCGACGCCGGGGATCTGCCGGATGTGCTCGAGCGGGACCGGGTCGGTCGGTCCGAACCACCTGAATGTCATCTGCATGCTGATATCTTACGCGCCATGACCCAGTCGCGCCGCGAGTTCATCCGCCAGGCTGCCGCGGCGGCGGCGCTGCCGATGCTCCACTCCCGGGAGCGTACGGAGCAGGCGTTCGAGCCCACGTGGGAGTCGCTCTCGCGCTACCGGGCGCCGGCGTGGTTCCGCGACGCGAAGCTCGGGCTCTGGGCGCACTGGGGGCCGCAGTGCCAGCCCGAGCGCGGCGACTGGTACGCGCGGCGGATGTACATCCAGGGCGAGCCGCAGCACGCGCATCACGTCGAGACGTACGGCCACCCGTCGCGCGCGGGGTTCATCGAGATCATCGGGCGGTGGAAGGCCGAGCGCTGGGACCCCGAGCGGCTCATGACGCTGTTCCAGCGCGCCGGCGCGCGGTACATGGTCGCGATGGCCAACCACCACGACAACCTCGACCTCTTCGACTCGCGCCACCACGCGTGGAACAGCGTGCGCGTCGGCCCGAAGCAGGACATCGTCGGGCGCTGGGCGCGCATCGCGCGCGAGCGCGGCATCCGCTTCGGCGTGAGCAACCACTCGGCGCACGCGTGGCACTGGTTCCAGACGGCGTACGGCTACGACCCCGAGGGCCCCATGGCCGGCGTGCGCTACGACGCCGCGCGCCTGACGAGGGCGGACGGCGCGGGCACGTGGTGGGAGGGGCTCGACCCGCGCGAGCTCTACGGCGGGCCGCAGCCGGGCATGGTGCTCCCCGACGGGTTCACGAGCGCGAAGGCCGCGCAGGAATGGCACTGGAGGCACGACGGCGAGTGGATCGAGACGCCGCCGCCGCACGACCCGGAGCTCGCGCGCCGCTGGCTGCTCCGCTGCAACGACCTCGTGGACCGCTACCGCCCCGACTTCCTCTACTTCGACGACTACGAGCTCCCCCTCGGCCGCGCGGGGCTCGAGGCGACGGCGCACTTCTACAACCAGAGCATGCGCTGGCACGGCGGCGCGCTCGAGGCGGTGGTGACGGCGAAGCGCCTGACGCCGGAGCACAGGCGCGCCGTCGTGGAGACGTACGAGCGCGGCGGCAGCGACACCCTCCAGGCGCTCCCCTGGCAGACCGACACCTGCCTCGGGGACTGGCACTACGATCGCGACATCTTCCTCCAGCACCGCTACAAGAGCGCGGACGCGGTGATCAAGCGCCTCGCCGACGTCGTGAGCAAGAACGGCAACCTGCTCCTCAGCGTCCCGATACGCGGCGACGGCACGATCGACGAGGACGAGGTGCGCATCCTCGAGGACATGGCCGCGTGGATGGCGGTGAACGGCGAGGCCATTCATTCCACGAGGACCTGGCGGACGTTCGGCGAGGGCCCGACGCAGGTGGCGGCGGGGATGCAGAACGAGGGGCAGGCGAAGCCGTTCACCGCGCGCGACGTGCGCTTCACCACGCGTCGCGACGCGCTCTACGCCCTCGTGCTCGGCTGGCCGGAGGACGGGCGCGTGACGATCGCGTCGCTCGCGAGCCACCCCGTGCGCCGCGTCTCGCTCCTCGGCGGCGCGTCGCGGCTGGAGCACCGGCAGGACGAGCGCGGGCTCACGGTGACGCTCCCGGAGCGGCGACCTCCCGGCGCCGTGCAGGTCTACACGCTCGAGATCGTGTAGAGCGGCAACTGCGTTCGACGGGCTGGACCTTCGCGAGACGTCTGGTGGGCCCGTAGTCCACTTGCGCGCTGCGCTCGGCGGACCGATGCTAGCGCATGGTCGATCGCCCTCGCATATCGCGCCGCGACCTCCTCGCCGAGGCGGTCGCCCTCCTCGGCGGCGCCGCGGGCGTGGCGGCGGTCACGCGCGCCGTCCACGGGATGTCGCCGACGCCGGACGCGCTCGAGCTCGCGCGCGGCGCGGCGCGCTGGATCCGCACGGCGCGCGTTCCCACCGAGCACGGCGTCACCTGGGCGTGGAACCCGACCGAGAAGCCCGGCGTCGTGGACGACTCGCTCTACACCGGCGCGCCCGGCGTCGTGCTCTTCCAGGTGGAGCGCTTCGACGAGACGGGCGCCGGCGAGGCGCTCACCGAAGCGCGGCAGGGCGCCGCGGAGCTCGCGGCGCGCCTCCCCGCGGCGCCCGACGGTGCGGACCTGGGCCTGTACTCGGGTGCGGCCGGCGTCGCGTTCGTGCTCGCGGAGGTGGCGCGGGCGAGCGGGCGCTCCGCGGGTGCGCCCCGCGACGACGCGCGCCGCGCCGCGCGGCTCGTCACGCTCGGCGCACGCAACGTCGGCGCCGGCGTGGAGTGGAACGACTCGGCCGACATCGTGAGCGGCGGCGCGGGGATCGCGCTCGCACTGCTGTATCTCTCGCGCGCGCTGCACGACCCGTCGCTCGTGCCGCTGGCCGCGCGCGCCGGCCGCCGCCTCGTGGAGCTCGGCGAGCCGTCGCACGGCGGGCTGGAGTGGGCCCTCTCGCCGACGGTGAAGAACCGCTACCCGAACTTCTCGCACGGCACCGCGGGCGTCGCGTACGCGCTCGCCACGCTGCACGAGACCACGGGCGAACAGGCCTTTCTCGAAGCGGCGCTCGCCGGCGCGCGCTACCTCGAGGCGGTGGAGGACCACGCGGCGGGCTGCCGCGTCTTCCACCACCGGCCGGGCGGCGAGGACCTGTACTACCTCTCGTGGTGCCACGGCCCCGCGGGCACGGCGCGGCTCTACCGCCGCCTCGCGCGCGTCACGCACGACCCGAAGTGGAGCGACAAGGTGACGTGCGCCGCGCGCGGCATCGTCGAGAGCGGCGCGCCGGAGCGTCGCTCGCCCGGCTACTGGAACAACGTGAGCCAGTGCTGCGGCGACGCGGGCGTCGGCGAGCTCTTCCTCGCGCTCGCCCGCGAGGGCCCGCGCGAGGGCCGCCGCGAGGCGCGCGCGATGGCGGCGCGCGTGGCGATGTCGCTCGCCGAGCGCGCGACCCCGGACCCGGCGAGCGGCGGCACCGCGTGGCCGCAGGCCGAGAACCGCACGCAGCCGGAGTGGGTCGTCCCGCAGACGGGCTTCATGCAGGGCGCCGCGGGCATCGGCGCGTTCTTCCTGCACCTGCACGCGGCCGAGCGGGGGAAGGGCGGGCGGGTGAGGTGGCCGGATAGTCCGTGGTCGTGAGCCGT
>JBJMNJ010000107.1:0-2716 GCA_045804325.1 Gemmatimonadaceae bacterium | reverse complement strand
CCCGTTCGTCGCCGGTCGGGAGTCCTCGATCGACGTGCGCGTGCTCGAGGCCGACGGCGAGCCGGCGATGGTGGCGTCGTACATGGGCATGGCGGGGCACGCCGTCGTCACGCGGGCCGACGGGTCCGTGTTCGTGCACCTGCACCCGATGGGGACCGTCCCCGTGGTCGCCGTGAGCCGACTCGCCGCGCGCGAGCGGGGCGACACGTCGGCCCTCGCCGGCGTCGACTCGACTCGCGCGATGCACGAGCCGCGCGCGTTCTCCGGCGACATCTCGTTCCCGTTCGTCTTCCCGCAGCCGGGTCGCTACCGGGTGTGGGTGCAGGTGAAGCGCCACGACAACGTGATGACGGGCGCCTTCGACGTGGACGTGGCGCCCGCGCGCTGACCCGCGGCCGCGCCGCTTCGCCCTAACGAGCGCGCGGCCGCTTCGCCACGGGGATCACGAACTTCTCGGCCGTGTGCGTCGCCGAGAACGCGACGACCTTCACGTCGACGAGGCCGGCCGCCTTGCCCGCGGCCATGACGGCGCTCTCGCTCAGGCCCCCCTTGCCCTTGGGGCGCACGACCCAGAGCGCGCCGTCCGGCGCGAGGGAGCGCGCCAGCGTCGCGAGGCGCGCGAGGTCCTTCTCGCTCGACGCGCCGTAGAAGATCGCGTCGCTCCGCGCGGCTGGCCGGCCCTCCGACACCGCGCCCGCGCGCTCGCGCAGCGCCGCGAGGAAGTCGGCGTCGTCCACGCCGACGACGCCCACGCGCTGGCCCGCCTTCACGCCGAGCTTGTCGATGACGCTTTTCGGCGCGCGGATCTTCCGCGCCCACGCGTCGGCGCGGGCGCCCAGCGCGAACGACGCGGTGCCGCCGGCGTGCACCACGGTGAGCGTGCCGTCGGCGGCGGTGACGGTGCGCACGTCGGAGAACGGGATCGCGATGCGTGCGCCGCCGCGGAAGACGAGCTCGGACGTCTCGAGGAGCGCGCGGCCCTCGTCGGTCGCGCCGTCGATCGTGGCCTGGCAGCGAATCTCGTCGCCCACGGCGACCCCTCCGTCAAAATGCCTGACGACGCGTGTAAAGGATTTGCCGCGTCGAAACGGGCGGCGCGCTGGATCGTATATGTACTGCGGAGGCGCCTCGCCTCCGCGGAAGTTCCCGTCGATGAGGTCACCATGCAAGCGTCCCGCGAATCCACGTCCGCCTTCTGCGAGCACTGTCAGCAGGTCGTGCGCACGAAGGTGGAGCTCCATACCGTTCAGCTCAGCCGCACGCGCATCCGCGTGCCGCACGTGCTGGTGCGCGCGTGCAGCGAGTGCGGCGAGGTGCTCGAGGTCCCGCGCGAGTCGTTCCCGCAGCTGCGGGTGTTCGGCGCCGCCTGATCCCGGCGCGGCGGGGCGGTGAGCGCGCCGCCCCGCCGCTCCAGAGCGGTGGGAAGCCCCGGAGGGGAGTGCCCTCCGGGGCTGGAGTGTCCCGGTCACTTTGTACGGCAAAGCACTTGACGGCGGCCTGCTTCGGCCCTATCCTCCCTCCATGTCCAAGGTCCAGCCCCTCCGCCGCGACTCCGACGGCCACCCCGCGCTCGACGCGCGGGCGATGGACAACCTGCGCTTCATCCGCGAGACGATGGAGCGGGCCGGGTCGTTCACGGCCGTGTCCGGGTGGGGCATGGTCGCGGTCGGCGGCGTGGCGTTCGTGGCGGCGCTCGTCGCGCCGCTCCAGGGCACCCCCGCCGGCTGGGTGGCCGTGTGGCTCAGCGCCGCGATCGTCTCGCTCCTCGCCTCGGCGTGGGCCATCTCGCGCAAGGCGGCCGCCTCGAACGTCGCCCTGGACTCCGGCCCGGCGCGCAAGCTCGTGCTGGCGTTCGCGCCCCCGATGATCGTCGGCGCGCTGCTCACGCTCGTGCTGGCGCGCGCCGAGCTGTACTGGGTGCTCCCCGGCCTCTGGCTCACGCTCTACGGCACTGCGGTGGTCGCCGGCGGAGCCTTCTCGGTGCGCGTCGTCCCGGTGATGGGCATCTGCTTCATCCTCGTCGGCGCGCTCGCGCTCTTCGCGCCCCCCGCCTGGGCCGACTGGCTCATGGGCATCGGCTTCGGGGCGCTCCACGTCGCGTTCGGCGTCCAGATCGCGCGGAGGTACGGTGGCTAAGCACGGCGCACTCCCCAAGGACGGCGGCGCCGCGAAGGGCGGACGCCCCGCCGAGTCCGCGCAGGGCGGGCAGAAGCTGCACGGCGTGCAGGGCCGCGCCGAGCCGGTGGCCCTCGATCTCGATCGCGTCATCCACGAGCGGCTGCGCCTCGGGATCGTGAGCGCCCTCGCCGGCAGCGAGTCGCTCACGTTCAACGAGCTCAAGGAGCTCCTCGGCACCACCGACGGCAACCTCAGCGTCCACGCGCGCAAGCTCGAGGACGCCGGCTACGTCGCGTGCACGAAGTCCTTCGAGGGGCGCGTGCCGCGCACCGAGTTCCGCCTGACGAGCGAGGGCCGCGCGGCGCTGCGGCGCTACGTGGACCACATGGAGGCGCTCATCCAGATGGCGAAGGGGAAGTGACGGCGCTCCCCCGCCCGCGCGCTTTTTTTTGAGCCCCAACTGTATCATGCAAAGCTCTCTGCACGTCGCCATCATCATGGACGGGAACGGCCGCTGGGCCGCGGCGCGGCGCCGGCCGCGCGGGGCCGGGCACGTCGCCGGCGCGCGCGCGGCGCGCGACGTCGTCGAGGGCGCCGC
>JBJMNJ010000106.1:0-2919 GCA_045804325.1 Gemmatimonadaceae bacterium | reverse complement strand
GTCTTCTTTCGCGCGTCGTGATGGACGACGCGCGAGCGCGATATCGAGAGCCCCGAGCCGACGTCGTCCACCAGATCGACGATGCAGAGGTCGGCGAAGTCGTGGACGAGCAGCTCCGCGGCGCCGTCCATGACGTGCGCCCGCTCGAGCGACGACGTCAGCAGCAGCCCGATGGCCGCCAGCAGCTGGTCCTGCTCCACGCGGCGGTGCTCGCGCGTGACGTCCTTGCTGATGAGCAGGTAGCCGGCCGCCTTTCCGCCGGGACCCGTCCGCCGCGAGACCACCAATCGGGCGAGAAAGGTCGAGCCGTCCTTTCGCCGGCGGCGCATCAGCGCTTCGGCGCTACCCTGGTCGAGGGCGCGGGCGTACAGCGACAGCGCGACGCCGGACGCGAGATCGGCCGTCGCGTGGAGGACGTCGGCGCTCGCGCCCGTCATCTCCTGCGCCGTGTATCCGAAGATGCGGCGTGCGCCCTCGTTCCAGAGCAGCACGCGCCGGTCGAGGTCCAGCGCCACGAGACTGTAGTCGGTGGAGCTCTCGAGCACGTTCTCGAGAAAGCCGCGCGCCTCGCGGAGCTCGAGCTCGAGGCGCGCCCGCTCCGTGAGGTCGCGGAGGACGACCGTGAACGTGAGCTCGTCGGCGATCCGCAGCCGCGAGATCGCTGCCTCGGCCGGAAACTCCGTTCCATCCTTGCGCAGCCCGTAGATCGGTACGCCGCGCTCGCCCGCCCGGCGCGCGGTCGCGTCCTCGGCGGCGAACGCCTGGACGTGCAGGTGGTGTCGCTCGCGAAAGCGTTCCGGAATCAGGAAGTCGATCGTCCGGCCGACGGCCTCGTCCTTGGTCCACCCGAAGGTGTGCTCCGCGCCCTGGTTGAAGATGATGATCCGCTGCTGGTCGTCGATCGAGATGATCGCGTCAGTGGCGATCGAGATGATGCCCTCGATCCTCGCCTGCGCGCGCTGCGACTCGTCCTCGGCAGCCCTCCGCTTGCTGATGTCGCGTACGAACGCCTCCAGACGGCCGTCGGGGAGGACGGTCGCGCTGACCTCGACGGGCACGTAGGTGCCGTTCTCGTGACGGAGATGCCACTCCGCGATCGGCGTGCGACCCTCGCGGAGCTCGCGCCGCCAGGCCGCGAGGCGATTCGTTTCCTCCGGTGCAACGAAGTCGTCGGCCGTCCTGCCGAGGAGCTCGCGCTCCGACAGGCCGAGCAGTCGACAGATGGTGTCGTTGACTTCCGTGAAGCGCCCGGCACGATCCGCGATCAGGATCCCGTCGGACGCGTGCGCGATGAGCTGGTGCGTGCGCGCCTGGCTCGCATCCAGCGCCGCCTGCGTGTCGTTGAGCAGTCGGGCGGTGATCCCGACGATGACCAGGCTCAGGAGCGTCAACGCGACGCCGACCGTGGCGATGACGAGCGGAAGCTCCTCGATGCGCAGCGCGAAGAAGAGCCGGGTGAGGATGAACGCGAGAGCGGTGGGAAGCACGACGGCCGGCGCGGCGAGCCGCCTGAACATCACGCCGCCGGGAGCCATCGACGTCACGACGGCCATGATGCCGACGTCGGGCCGGTGCATGAGCAGGCCGACCGACGTCAGAAGCAGGCCCACCGCGGTCAGTGCCGCCATCGCCGGGACGGGAGCGGGCGCGAGGTGGTAGACGGCGCCGGTGCCGAGGACGAGTGTCGCCAGCCCGGCGAGCGCCGTGAGCGCCGCGAAGATCAGCAGCCACTCCGACGGGCGGGCGCGAGCGCCGGCTCGGGCGTCGATGAGCAGGATGCCGAGGCCGATGAGCGTGAGAGCCAGCGCGGTGAGCGGCGACGTTCGCGTGGGGTAGGGAAGCAGCTCGCCGCGAAAGATGACCTGGTCGATCAACGGCCCCGTGCCGAGCGTGTACTCCGCCAGTGAGCCGACACCGATCACGAGCACGGGAAGCACTGCGAAGCTCGAGAGCACGCGCCGAGCCGGCGTCACGCTCCTGCCCTGGAGGACCGCCCCGACGACGCCCACCAGGAGCAGCGCGACCGCGGCATTGGGCATCATCGCGGGCAGGCCCGGCACGACCGTGAAGAGGAGCGGCAGGCGCCCGGCCCAGCCGAGCAGTCCGAGCGCTCCGAGGGCCGCTCCCGCGAGGCACAGCGCCCGGCCTACGCGGGCGGTGCGCATGTCCGGTCTCGTGACGAAAGCACGGGCGACCGCATTCGGCACCCCGTCGTGCGCATCGTCCACTCGTGGCGAGGACGCGCCGCATCATGGAAGAATCAGGACGCCCTCCGCCCACCAACCGCTTGCGCAGCGGCCTGAACGCCGCGCGGAGCTCGGACGCGAAGAGTCCCGCCTGCTCTCCGGGCGGCGAAGTGTCCGCCCCTCTCGGACGCACGCTCGCGCCGGCGGGGGTTCGACGCCATTAGCCGAAGGTGCCGCGTGACCTGGAAACGGCGCGTGCGGCTCGGGTTGCGAGCCGCATCTCGGACCGGGGGCCTAACGCGTCGGACGAGCGGAGTCCGCCGCGGGGGCGCGCCCTGGAACGCGAACCGCGCGGGCCCCGAGTGTTCCGGGGCCCGCGCGGTTCGCGCGTGAGGTGGCGGGAGCTGCTACTGCGGATCCTGCTCGGTGCGCCCCGTGGCGACCACGTGGCCGGACTGCAGGGGCTCCGGCACCGCGATCGGGGAGGTGCCCCTGCCCAGCCAGAGCTCAGCGCTGGCGTCGAGGCGGCCGGTGCTGACGGTGTAGCCGCTGAAGTGTTTGACGCGGCGGTTGAGGTAGCCGCTGGTGGCGAGGTGGGTGGCGACCGAGGTGTCCTGGGCGGCCTCGTCGACGCGGGCGCCCTGCTCGTCGACCCAGACGATGCGGTAGCCCGGGTCCCCGGCGGCCTGCTTGTCCATGAGGGCGAGGACGACGCGCGCGGCGGGGTTGAAGC
>JBJMNJ010000105.1:0-3171 GCA_045804325.1 Gemmatimonadaceae bacterium | reverse complement strand
GAAGGCGGCCCACTCGCTGGCCGGCGCGCCGCGGCGCAGCGCCTCCAGCTTCGCCGCGCGCAGCGCCTCGGCGGCGGGCAGGCCGGCGGCGAGTCCCTGGTAGAACGCATCCACCAGACCCACCGCCGCGCGGTCGTCGATCCGCCACTGCGTCGCCACCACCGAGCGCGCACCGGCGCCGAGTAGCGGTCCGGTGAGCCCCTGCACGCCCTCGCCCGCGACGACTACGCCCCCGGCGGTGCGGCACGCCGACAGGACGACGAGATCCGCGCGGAGGGGCAGCGCCGCCAGCTCGCCCGGAGTGAGGAAGCCGTCCTCGCCGCCCCCGGGCGCGAGCGCGATGGCGGTGTGTGCGACGCTCCGCTCGTCGACCAACGCGTGCGTGGCGAAGTGGATGACGTCGAATGAGGCGAGCGCCGCGTGCTTGAGGAACGCCTCGCTCGCGTCGCCGCGCAGCCGCACTTCGGACCGGGGCGAGTAGCGCGCGACGTCGCGCGCCTCGTCCCCCGAGGCGACGAGCCGTGGCAGCCCGGCGTTCGCCGCGAATGCCGAACGGTAAACGGCGCCTGACGTCGGCCCGCGCGTCGCCGGCGCACCCGTCGTCTCTGCGGTCTCATGGAACGCCGGGTCGCCCAACGCGAGAAGGCGCGCCGGCCCGCGCGCCCGCGAGTCGCCCTCCCTGTGGCGCCAGAGCTCCGTCACCACGGAGGCGGAAGGCGCGGCGCTCACGGCGAACCGCTCGACGGCGTAGCGCCCGTCGGCCAGCCGCAGGGCGTCGAAGGGCAGGCGGTGGAGCACGCCGTCGGGCACGACGACGAGTCGCGTGACCTGAGGGCCGAGCTCCGCGATGGCCGAGTCGAGCAGCGCGGCACCCAGAGCGCGCGCCAGCGGACGCGGGTCGGCGCCGCTCTCGACCAACGCGGCGAAGCGGCCGACGGCCGGCGCGAGCGAGTCGAGCGGCGGGAGGGCGCGCGCACTCAGGAGCGTCTGCGCCGACGCCTCGTTGCCGACGCGGGTCAGGACGAACACGGTCGTGGGCACGCCGTTCGCGCCCGCGACGTACTCGAGGAGGGCGGTGGAGTCGTCGGGGATGAGCGACGCAATCTCGGCGGCCGGCGCGCGGTACGACTGCCAGCGCGCTCGCCGCCCGGCGTCGTCGCCGCCGGCAGTGAGCGCCTCGGCCTGAATGAGGCGGTCGGCCAGCTCGCGCGCGCGCCGCCGCTCGGCGAGCGCGAAGGCCGCCTGCGCGCGCCCGTTGCGCGCGAGCAGGGACAGCGCGGTGGTCATGCTGCTCGTTACATCGCTCGCCTCGCTGGACGTCGCCTGGAAGGCGAGCACGCGCAGCTCCGCGTCGCCGAGCGAGGCGCGCCAGTGGTCCAGCGCGTCCGCCGCCGACCGCAGCTCGTCCTCGGCCCGGCCGTACTGGCCGCCGAGCGCGTGCAGCTCCGCCAGCCGCGTCTGCACTTCGAACCGCTGCACGCTCGCATTCGGGGGGAGAGTCTGCAGGTACGCCACGAACGCCCGCTCGGCGCCGGCCAGGTCGCCGCGGGCGCGGGCGAGTTGTCCCTCGTCGTAGACCAGCTTCTGCTCGAGCAGGCGCAGGTCGTGCTGGCGGGCCAACTCGTGCGCCGTACGCAGCGCCTCGTCGGCCGCGTGCCAGTCTCCCGCGCGGGTGGCGTAGCGGGCGAGCGCCCGGAACTGCACGCCCTGCCCCTCGGTATTCCCGGCGCGCGTGTACCAATCGAGCACCTCGAGCGTGCGCCGGCGCGCCTCGGTGAAGTCGCCGAGTGAGGCGGCGAGCTGTGCCTGCCACACGCGGGCGACGTTGGCGCGGTCGCGGTCGCCCTGCGCCTCGAAGCGGGGCACCGCCTGTGCGAGGTGGTCGGCGGCCTCGGGGTAATCGCCCATGCTCAGGGCGACGTCGGCGAGTCCGAGGTGCGCGCTCCCCACCGACGATGAGTCGGCGTACTGCGTCGCCGTGCGCAGCGCGCGGTCGAGCGTCGCTTTCGCGTCGCCATACCGCCCCTGGAGCATGAACACCTGCGCCTCGTACAGCAGGGTACGGTCGAGTCCGTGGAAGTCGTGCAGCCGCTCCTGCAGTGCCGCCGCCTGGCGCAGCGTGGCGGCCGCGGTGTCGAGCTGGCCGCGCGCGCGGGCGACGCGCCCCGCGTTGCTCATGCACCGCGCGCGGGTCGCCGGCACGTTCGCCCGGTCGGCCGCAGTGATGCCGGCGGAGATCTCCGCCATCGCGGTGTCGAGCTGACCGGCGGGCACGAGCGCCGCGGCGCGCGCGCAGTGGTACTGCGCCGCGAGGTCCAGCGCTCCGGGCGGGATGAGTCGCGCGGCGCTGTCGAGCACCGGCTGCGCCTTGGTGAGGCCGACGGTGCTCACGCGGAGCGCGAAGGTGTTGAGCAGTGCGTACGAGGCCGCCGCCGAGTCGCCAACCACGCGGGCGTCGGCCGCGGCGCGCGCGTACAGCGAGTCGGCCTGCGGGAGCTGCCGGCGTGCCTCGAACACCTGGGCCTGGCCCAGGCGCGCGTAGATGCCGATGCGGTCGGGCCGGGGGGCGCTGGCGTTAGGCTCGGCGGCGAGCAGGCCGGCGTACCAGCGCTCCGCCGCGGCGAAGTCGTAGGTGAGCCGAGCCACGGTCGCCAGGCCGAGCTGCGCGACGCGGTCGCGCGGGTCGCGCCGCACGCGCTCGGCCCACCGGGCGGCGACGCGCTTCGCGCTGTCCCCCTCGACCGCTCGGTAGGCGTGCAGCACCACCGCGCGCGGGTCGTCCCCGCGGCCGGGCGACGCCGGAAGGGCGGCCGCGCCGAGGAGCGCGCCCGCCAGTAACGCCATGTGTTTGCCCATGGCGCCATGCATACGAGCGCCCCACGGGAAACGCAAGCGCGCGAAGGCTCTATGACGCGATTGTAATGGAGCGCCCCGGGCGACGCCTCCGCGCGACGAGCACCGCGCCGAGCGCGACCAGCCCCGCAGCGAGCGCACCCAGCGCGACGAGCGGGACCCACGGCCGGCGGGGAGGCGGGCGGAGCGCTACGCGCACCAGCGGGTCGCCGACCACGGTGAACGCCGCCCAGTCGCTCGCCGGCGCGCCGCGGCGGATGGCCTCGAGCTTGGCGGCGCGGAGCGCGTCGGTGGTCGGCAGTCCGGCCGACAGCCCGC
>JBJMNJ010000104.1:0-5153 GCA_045804325.1 Gemmatimonadaceae bacterium | reverse complement strand
GGCTTGGCAACACGCCCACTCCGGACCTTCGCGACGTCGCGTTCACGTTGCGCCAGGGGCGAGCCGCGTTCGCCAATCGCCGCGCGGTGGTCGCGCGCACCGGCGCCGAGGCCGTGGCCCAGCTCACCGCGGCCGGTCTTCCCGTGTCGGGGCGTCCGGCTTCCGCCCAGGCGGACCCCACCCCGCGCGTGGTGTTCATGTTTCCCGGGCAAGGCTCGCAGTACGCGGGGATGGGCGCCGGCTTTCCGCCCTCCTTCACCGTCGCCTGCGCCGAGCTCGATCGCTGCGTCGCGCTGGCGCGTACGGAGGGCGTCGATCTGCGTCCGCTGCTCGAGGCGGCTCGCGGCGACGCGGCGGCCGATGCGCGGCTGCGCGACACGCGGATCGCGCAGCCGGCGATCTTCAGCCTCTCGTACGCGATTGCGCGGCAGCTCGTGGAGTGGCGCGTGCAGCCTGCCGCGATGATCGGCCACAGCGTGGGGGAGTACGTCGCCGCCTGCCTGGCCGGAGTGATGACGCTCGAAGACGCGCTCGCCATCGTGATCGAACGCGGTCGGTTGACGAGCGCGCTGCCGGCGGGTGTCATGGCCTCGGTGGCGCTCGAGCCCGGCGAGCTCCGCCGCCTGCTGCCGCCAGGCGTGGCACTGGCTGCCGTCAACGCGCCGGGCCGCAGCGTCGTCTCGGGCGACGGGCGCGCCGTGGCCGCGTTCACCGCCACGCTCGCCGCGAGCGGCGTGGACACCCGTCCGCTCCACACCTCGCACGCGTTCCACTCGGAGATGATGGAGCCGGCAATCGCGCCGCTCGTCGCGCGCGTCTCGGCGGCGCGGCTGCGGGCGCCGCAGGCGCGCTACATCTCGAACGTCACCGGCACGTGGATCACGGCCGAGGACGCGGTCGATCCGGTCTATTACGGCCGCCATTTGCGCGGCACGGTGCGGTTCTCCGAGGGCCTGGCCGAAATCCTGGCGGTGCCGGGCACTCTGCTCGTCGAAGTGGGGCCGGGCACGACGCTCACGACGCTCGCGCGGCGTCACGCGCCGGCGACGGCATGTGCCGCCGTGCCGACCACACCGCATCCCGACGAACCGGGCACCGCCGGCGAGGCGATCTTGCGTGCCGTAGGCGCGCTCTGGAGCGCGGGATGCGCGGTGTCGTGGGAGCGGTTCGACTGCGAGTCCACCGCGCGAAGAGTGCCGCTGCCGTCGTACCCCTTCGCCCGCGCGCGCCACTGGATCGACGCCATGCCGCAGGCCTCGGCGAGCGGCCGTCAGGCCGATGTCGCACAGTGGCTCTCCATCCCGTCGTGGGAGCGCGTGGCGCCCGCGGCGATCGGATTCGCGGAGGCGCCCGATGAGGCACGCGCCAGCCGGCTGCGAGACGCGGGCCTGTGGCTGGTGCTGGTGGACGCGCGCGGGGTGGGCGCCGACCTGGCCCGTCAGCTTCGCGCCGCCGGTGCGGAGGTGATCACCGTCGTGCGCGGTGCACGCTACGACGAGCGGGGCGACTCGTGCACCATCGATCCGGCGGATGCCGCGCACTACGACCGGCTTGCCAGTCGGCTCGCCGCCCGCCGGCCGGCGCGCCTGCAGATCGTCCACGGCTGGACGATTGATGCCGACGGCGACATCCGGCGCGGGCCCGCAGGGCTCGATGATGTCTACGCGCGCGGGTTCTCGAGCCTGCTTGCGATTGCGCGGACGCTCGGCGATCAGCCGTGGCTGTCGTCGTGCCGGCTCACGGTTCTCGCCAGCCAGCTGCACGAGGTGACCGGCGGTGAGGCGCTGTGGCCCGAGAAGGCAACAGTGCTGGGTCCGTGCCGGACGATTCCGCTCGAATATCCGCAGTTCGACTGCGTGTCGATCGACGTGGATCCGGCCGAGGCCGACGCCCACGATCGGGCGCGCATCGTCAAGCTGGTGATCGACACCCTGCTCGACACCCCCGGCGAGACGCTCGCGATTCGCGGCCGGCACCGCTGGCGGCAGGTGATGCAGCCGCGCCCGCTCGCGCCCGCGGAACGGCTGCCCGCATTCAAGCCGGGTGGCGCTTACCTCATCGCCGGCGGTCTCAAGGGCGTCGGCCTCGCGCTCGCCGAGCAGCTGGCCCGCACCTTGCGCGCGCGGGTGATGCTCGTCGGGCGGACGCCGCTGCCACCGCGGTCGGCGTGGGCCGGCACCGAGGAAGGTGCGGCGCACCCGTGGGCCCGCGACCTGCTGCTCGACGCGGCTCGCGACGATCGGGCGGTGTTTGCCTCGCCAGACGCGCAACCGGCCGATCCGGGCGCCGAGTGGGCGGCACGCGTGGACCGCCTCTGTGCGGCCTACGCCTGGCGATTCTTCGCTCGGGCGGGCGTGGACGCCGGCCGCGCCGCAACCTGGAATCGTACGGCGCTGCGCGAGCGCTGCGGCGTGCAGCCGCGCTTTGCGCGCTACTTCGACGCGCTCGTGCGCATGCTCGAAGCGGAAGGAGCACTGGCAATCGACGGAGCGACCGTGTCCTTCACCGGTGCCGCCCGCACGCCCGACGCGGAGGCGCTCGACGCCGCGGCGCGCGCGAATCATCCGTCGATGGCGCCGTTGCTCGACCTGCTCCAGACCTGCGCGGCAGCGATGAACGATTCGCTCACCGGCGCCGCTCCGGCGCTGGAGCCGCTCTTCGGCGACGGGCACTACGAGGCGTTTCAGCGCGGCGTCCAGGCGGTGCGCGCCCATTCGTTCGTTCCGGCGTGCGAGCGGCTCGTTGCCGGGCTCGTGTCGAGGCTGCCACGCGACACCGGGCGGCCGCTGCGCATCCTCGAAGTCGGCGGCGGAGAAGGGCTGCTGACGCAGGTGTTGCTCCCGCTCGTGTCCGCGCAGAACGTCGAGTATCACTTCACCGACGTCGGACGTGCCTTCGTGGCGGCGGCACGCCGCCGCGCCGACGCGGCCGGGCAGCGCTTCGTGCGGGCCGACGTGCTCGACATCACCCGGTTACCCGACGAGCAGGGGTTCGAGGCGGGCGCCTACGACGTCGTGCTCGCGTTCAACGTGCTGCATGCGACGCCGGATGTCGTCAGCAGCCTGCGGCACGCGCGCCGGCTGCTGGCGCCCGGCGGCCTGCTGCTGCTGCAGGAAAGCACGCGCCCGGCACACTGGATCGACCTGATCTGGGGGCTCACCGACGGGTGGTGGTCGTTCGAGGACACGACCCGCCGCACCACCTCGCCGCTGCTCGGGCTCGAGGCCTGGGAGCGCGCGCTGGCCGAGGCCGGCTTCGACCACCCGACCGCGTTTCCGCGTGCCGCCGCCGATCGCGCCCGCACCGACACCGGCGTGATTGCCGGGATCCAGCCGGGCATTGCCGCGGGCAGCGCCGACGGTTCGGTGGCGGCGACGCTGGCGGCGCTACGGCGGATCGAACAGGCGGGCGGCGAGGTGGAGGTGGTGACCGCCGACGTCGCCGATGCCGCCGCGATGCGCGAGGCGATGGCCCGCGCCGAGGAACGCTGGGGCCGCCTCGATGGCGTGGTGCACGGCGCGCTCGTGTTGAACGACGGCACCATCCGCGCCAAGACTCTCGACGCCGCCAAGGTCGTCTTCCGGCCGAAGATCGACGGGACGCTCGCGCTGCAGCAGGCGCTCGACGGGCGACCGCTCGACCTCTTCGTGCTGTTTTCGTCGCTCGTCTCCACGATCAGTGCCGTGGGACAGGTGGATTACTGCGCGGCCAGCGCATTTCAAGACGCCTTCGCGCTGGCCGAGCAGGGACGGCTTGCGCGCCGCGTCGTGGCGATCGACTGGGCGGGCTGGCGCGACGTGGGCAAGGCCTACCGGTCCGCGGTCGAACGCGGCGCGTCGCCCGACGTGGCCGTGCCCAACGGAATGACGGTGGCCGAAGGGCTCGACGCGCTGGGCCGCGCGCTCGCGACCGGCGCGCCACAGGTCGTCGTGTCGCCCGAGCGGCTCGACGGCATTCGCGACCGGCGGCGCGCGGGCGGGTCGGAAACGATGCCGGCCGCGGCAGCCGCCGCGGCGCGTGCGACGCCCCCGCCGCTGGAGCCCGCGGCGGCGGTCAACGAGGTCGAGCGCGTGATTGCCGCAATCTGGAGCGACGTGCTCGGAGTGGCACGGGTGGGCATGCAGGACAACTTCTTCGATCTCGGCGGCGATTCCGTGATCAGCCTGCAGTTCGTGGCACAGGCCAAGAAGGCCGGGCTGAAGCTGACCAGCAAGCAGGTGTTCGAGCATCAGACGGTGGAAGCGCTGGCCGCAGTGGCCCAGCCGCTCGGGAAAGACGGCGCACCGAAGGACGGCGTCGGCGCATGACCATCGCGGCGGCAGGATCGAGCACCGTCCGGCCGATGTTCTTCGGCGATTCCGCGGCGGAGCTGTTTGGCTGCCTTCACACCGCCGCGGACCCGGTGGCGTCGGCGCTCGTCGTCCCGCCGGTGCTCCACGAGGGCATGGGCAGCCATCGCACGCTCGTGCAGCTCGCCGCGCGTCTGGCGGCCGCCGGCATCAGCGCGCTTCGCTTCGATTGCCGAGGAATGGGAGACTCCGCCGGCGACGGCGAGGACGCCGGCCCCGCCGACTGGCAGGTGGACGTGACCACCGCAGCCGCCGAGCTCGCGCGGCACGCCGGGCAGGGGCATCCGTCGATTGCGGGCCTGCGCCTTGGCGCGTCGCTGGCCCTGCTGCGCCAGTGCGGGCCGGACGCGTCGCCCGCGCCGGCCCTCGTCTTGTGGGACCCGGTCGTGAGCGGCAAGACGTGGGTGGAGGAGCTGCTGGCGCTGCAGCGCGAGCGATTCGGCGAGACCGGGGGCGAAGTGCTCGGCTTTCCGTTGGGGCCCACGCTCGGCCGGCAGCTCGAAGCCATCGACCTTCGCACCGCGGCGCGCCCCGCCGTGCGCCGCGTGCTCGTCGTGCAGACGACCGGCAGCGTCGCCGGCGAGATCGACGCCCTGGTCGCGCGTCTGCAGGCGATGGGCACCGCCGTGGAGCGGCGCGCATTCGACACGCCGCCGTTCTGGCGCGACCCCGGCAAGACGTTCGTGCCCCGCCCCGTGATCGACGCCATCGTCTCGTGGATGAAAGGAGCGGAGGCGTGAGCGTGCTCGGGGCCTGGGCGCGCCGGCTTCGCGGCGGCCGCCCCATCGTGGTCGTGTCGGGGCT
>JBJMNJ010000103.1:0-11858 GCA_045804325.1 Gemmatimonadaceae bacterium | reverse complement strand
AGGGACTCGCGCTCCTGCTGCTCGATGCCCGCCTCCTCGCGACGCTCGCGGCGATCGCTTCCTGAGGCGGCCTCCGTCCCGAGTCGGTTCCCGAGGGGGGCGTGGCGCGGCGACGACATCTGAGGAAGTTTTGTGACTTAGGTCACACCAAGCACGCTTCGTGCATTCGAGGTGGACATTCCGGACGCCGACGCTAAGCGCTGCGAGACATGCGAAGCTTTCTCGACGACGATGGGGTGCGCTGGGAGGTTCGAGAGATCAGCGACCCCACGCTCTCCATCATTCCGCTGCGGCAGCTCCGGTACCCGGAGTTCGCGAAAGGGTGGCTCCTGTTCACCACGGACGACGGGCGCCGCCGAAGACTCGCCCCGTTTCCCGAGGACTGGCATGCTTCGTCCGATGCGGAGCTGAGAAACTGGTGTCGTCAGGCCCGGGTCGTGGGCTTACTACCCGACCCCTCCGCAGCGGGCTCGTCCGTCACGCGCGAGCTCCAGGGCTAGTCGGCCCGCGGTCGCTCGCTGCGCACGCCTAACGTGTGCCCAAAATCACCCTCGCTCAGGGCGATGGTGGCAGTTCGGCACGCCCCCTGCCTAGTCCGTCAGCCGGTGTCCCGACGACGGAGGCAGGATGGCGCTGCGAAGCTTCGATGACCGGAATGGAGAGGGCTGGCAGGTGTGGCGGGTGACGCCGGCCTCGTCGGTGCTGGAGCGAAGCGGCTGGATGGAGGGGGAGTTCCGCCAGGGCTGGCTCTGCTTCGAGTCCCTCTCCACGGGCGAACGGCGCCGCCTCGCCCCCGTCCCCGAGAACTGGGAGACCCTGCCCGCGGAGCGCCTCGAGCTCCTCTGCCGCGTCGCCAGTCCGGCGCGCCGCACGCCCGAGAACGGCATACGCATCCCGAAGGTGCTCGAGCAGGGGGACGCGAGGGCCTAGCGCCTCGTTAGCTTCCGCTGCATGGCGGAACTCACCCTCGACCTCCGTGCCGCGGACAAGGCGGAGGCGTACACGCAGCTCCAGCAGCACGTCGAGAGCGTCCTCGCCGGCGTGACCGACCCGATCGCCGCGATGGCGACGATGAGCTGCCTCGTCCACCACGCCTTCGGACACCTCTGGACGGGCTTCTACCGCGTCGTCGAGCCCGGACGCCTGCTGCGCGTCGGCCCGTACCAGGGAACCCTCGGCTGCCTCGAGATCACGTTCGGCCGGGGCGTCTGCGGCGTCGCCGCCGAGGAACGGCGCACGGTGGTCGTGGAGGACGTGCATGCGTTCCCCGGCCACATCACCTGTGACGCGCGCTCGCGCTCCGAGATCGTCGTCCCGGTCGTCGACGCCGCGGGGCAGCTGATCGCCGTGTTCGACGTGGACTCCGAGCACCCGGGCGCGTTCGCCGACGAGGATCGCGACGGGCTGGAGCGGCTCATCGGGTGGTTCGCGCGGGGCTGACCCATGGCCATATACGCCGGTCCCGTCCAGGGCCCCGGCGCCGCGGCGCCGCGCCGCCGCGAGCGCGTCACGCAGGTGTCCCGCGCCGGCATCAGCTTCGGCAGCGCGCTGGCGATCGCCATCTCGTGGAGCCTGCACAAGTCCATCGCCTGGGCCATCATCCACGGCTTCCTGAGCTGGCTGTACGTGATCTGGTACGCGCTCACGAGGTAGCCCGTCGGCCTGCTCGGCGACGGCAACTGGGGCGCCCTCCGGGGTACGGACTCCGATGCCGCGTGCGGGAAGCCTGCGCGCGTACTAAGATTCTGCTCCCAGCCCCCGGAAATGACAGGTTACTCCGACCGCATCAACCACGCGTTCGCCTTCGCGGCGAAGCATCACGACCAGCAGGTGCGCAAGGGCACGGGCGTCCCGTACCTCACGCACCCTGCCAACGTCGCGGTGATCCTGGCGCGCTACGACCAGGACGAGGAGACGATCGTCGGGGGGATCCTGCACGACGTCGTCGAGGACTGCGTGCGTGACGGATACACGCGCGACGACCTCATGGAGCGCATCGGCCGGAAGTTCGGCGCGGAGGTGCTCGACACCGTCCTCGGGGTCACCGAGCGCAAGACCGACGACGACGGGCTCGACCTCTCGTGGGAGGAGCGCAAGGAGGACTACGTCGAGCGCCTCGCGCGGGCCGGCGAGCGCGCGCGCTGGGTCTGCGCGGCCGACAAGATCCACAACGGCGGCACCATCCTCGCCGACCTGCGCCGCACCGTGGATCCCGAGACCGTGTGGTCGCGCTTCTCCCGCGGCCGCGAGCACACCGTCCAGTGGTACCGCCGCGTCTTCGACCGCCTGCAGGAGATCGGCTTCCGCGCGCCGATCATGGACGAGCTGCACGCGGTGGTCGACGAGCTCGAGCGGTGGCGGGAGGTGGAGGAGACGCCGGCGCGGGTACGATAGCCGGGGCACGAGCGCGAGACCCGTACGATCCCCGCGTCCCGCTCCTCGATGCTCGGCTGTCAGGCCGCCCGCTCGCCCCGCCGCGTACCGCCGGGCGACGGCAGCTCCGGGTTCGGCGGAGGCTGGTTGAGCAGCAGCCAGTACATGCTGAGCTGCCGCACCGCCTCGAGGAACTGCTCGAAGCTCACCGGCTTCCGCACGTAGCTGTTCGCGCCGAGGCCGTAGCCGCGCACGAGGTCCTCCTCGTGCACCGACGAGGTGAGGATCACCACCGGCGCGAGGCGCGTGCGCTCGTCGGCGCGGATGCGTCGGAGCACGTCGAGCCCGTCGATCTTGGGCAGCTTGAGGTCGAGGAGGATGAGCGCCGGGATGTCGCCGGCGTCGCGCCCCGCGTACGCGCCGATCCCGAACAGCCAGTCTCGCGCCGCCTCTCCGTCGCGCACGACGACCACGGGGTTCGCGACCCGGTTGCTCTCGATCGCGCGAAGCGCGAGCGCGATGTCGTCCTCGTTGTCCTCGACCAGGAGAATGGTCTTCGCGCTCAACGTCCCGTGGTCCCCGGCTGCGGGATGGTGAAGTAGAACGTCGCGCCGCGACCGGGCGAGGACTCCGCCCACACGCGGCCGCCGTGGCGGGCGACGATCCGGTGGACGATCGCCAGCCCTATTCCGGTCCCCTCGACTTCGGCGCCGTGGAGGCGCTGGAACGCGCCGAAGATCTGCTCGGCATACGCCGGATCGAAGCCGGCGCCGTCGTCTCGCACGAAGTACGCCGCCTCGGCACCCCGGCGCGCAAATCCCACCTCGAGGTGAGCGACCTCG
The DNA here is from genome assembly GCA_045804325.1 of Gemmatimonadaceae bacterium. Classification (GTDB taxonomy): domain Bacteria; phylum Gemmatimonadota; class Gemmatimonadetes; order Gemmatimonadales; family Gemmatimonadaceae; genus JBJMNJ01. The sequence continues at coordinate 8,643 of JBJMNJ010000103.1, read as the reverse complement.
TTCTGCGCGCTGAACTTCCACGCGTTCTCCAGGAGGTTCTGCACTACCAGCCCCAGCAGCGTCGGGTCTCCCTCGGCGACGAGGCCGTCCGTGACACGTGCGTCGACGCGCCGCCCGGGGTCCGCGCGCCGCAGGTCGTCCAGCGCCGCGCGGGCCATCCGGCTCAGGTCCACGTGCTCGCGGCGCAGCTCGCCGCGGCCCACTCTCGCCAGCGCCAGCAGGTCGTCGATGAGGCGCGCCATCCGCCCGCTCGCCGCGCGGAGCTTCGCGAGATGCTCACGCCCCCGCTCGTCCAGGCTGGCGCCGTAGTCCTGCTCGAGCATGTATCCGTAGCCGTCCAGCGCGCGGAGCGGGGCGCGGAGGTCGTGCGCCATCGTGTAGCTGAGCGCCTCGAGCTCCTCGTTCACGCGCGACGTCTCGGCCAGGGCGCCGAGGAGCCGCTCGTTGGTGTCGCGCAGCTCGTCGTTCGTGGCGTCGAGCTCCGTCGTCTGCACCTCGAGCTCCGACGCCTGCTCCTCGAGCACGTACTGCTGGTGGTCGAGGGAGTGGGCCTGCGCGACGAGGCCGCCGCGCAGTCGGTGGAGCATCAGCCCGACGAGCCCGAGCCCACCGACGATGGTGACGAGCAGGAGCGACTCCACGAGGCCGGCGCGCCGTCGGCGCGTGCGGTACAGCGCGTCCTCCACGTCGAGGAGCTCGTCCGCCCGCGCGCGCACGCGATCGAAGAGCGGCTTGCCCGCGCGCTCGGGCACCGCACCCCCGGACAGCGCCGGCGTGGCGAACCGCTCCTCCCACTCGCGCAGCGCGGCGGCGATGGCGCGCGCCCGCGCCTGCTGCGCGGGGTTGTCCGCCGTGAGCCGCACGAGCGTGTCGAGCTTGAGCGGGAGCAGCCCCCGCGCGACCCGCTCGGGCGCGAGGAGCGACTCGTCGCGCGTGAGCAGGTAGCCGCGCAGCGCCGACTCGCGGTCCACGCCGAGCGTGAGGGCCTGCCTGGCGACGCGCGACACCTCGCGGCTGTGGTGCACCCAGCGCTCGGCGCCGCGGTGCACGAGCGCGAGTGCGCCGGCCAGTGCGCCGACGGCCGCGACGCCGACGATCGCGGTCCAGAACGCGCGCCTGACGAGCGGCTCGAGCGGGGGGCGGCCCGCGACGTCGCCCGCCCGCGGGCCCGTCACACCCCGGCCGCCTCCCGCGCCGGGTAGGTGCGCGCGACGTACTCCTCGAGGATGCGCAGGAACTCGGGGACGATCCCCTCGCCCTTGAGCGTCGTCATCAGCCGCCCGTCCACGTACACGGGCGCCTTGGGCTCCTCGAACGTTCCCGGCAGCGAGATGCCGATGTTCGCGTGCTTGCTCTCGCCCGGGCCGTTCACGACGCACCCCATCACCGCGACCTTGAGCTCCTCCACGCCGGGGTGGCGCGAGCGCCAGACGGGCATCTGCTCGCGCAGGTACGTCTGGATGTCCTCCGCCATCTTCTGGAAGAAGGTGCTCGTCGTGCGCCCGCAGCCGGGGCACGCGGTCACCTGCGGCGCGAAGCTGCGCAGGCCGAGCGACTGGAGGACCTGCTGCGCGACGTACACCTCCTCGGTGCGGTCGCCGCCCGGCTTCGGCGTCAGCGACACGCGGATGGTGTCGCCGATCCCCTCGGCGAGGAGGATCGAGAGCGCGGCGGTGCTGGCGATGATGCCCTTGCTCCCGAGCCCCGCCTCCGTGAGCCCCACGTGCAGCGGGAAGTCGCAGCGCGCGGCGAGGCGGCGGTAGACCTCCACGACGTCCTGCACCTGGGAGATCTTCGCCGAGATGATGATGCGGTCGTGGGGCAGGCCCGTCTCCTCGGCGAGGGCGGCGCTGCGGAGCGCGCTCTCGATCATCGCCTCGAAGTAGACGTCGCGCGCGTCGAGCGGCTCGGGGCGGCGCGCGTTCTCGTCCATGCGCTGCGTCAGCAGGTCCTGGTCGAGCGAGCCCCAGTTCACGCCGATGCGCACGGGCTTGCCGTTGTCCACGGCGACCTGGACGATGCTGCGGAAGTTCTCGTCGCGCCGCTTGCCGCCGACGTTGCCGGGGTTGATCCGGTACTTGGCGAGCGTGCGCGCGGCCTCGGGATACCTCGCGAGCAGCAGGTGCCCGTTGTAGTGGAAGTCGCCGACGATGGGGACGTCCACGCCCATGTCCGAGAGCCGGCGCGCGATCTCGGGGACGGCCGCGGCCGCCTCCTCGTTGTTCACCGTCACGCGCACGATCTGCGAGCCGGCCCGGGCGAGCGCGGCCACCTGCTCCGCCGTCGCGGCGGCGTCGGCGGTGTCGGTGTTCGTCATCGACTGGACGACGACCGGGAAGTCGCCGCCGACGGGGACGTCGCCGACGAGGCAGGTGGGGGTGGCGCGGCGGGGGGAGAAGGGCACGGGACGCGGGTCGGGTGGGGGACTGGACGAAAGATAATGCCCTCGGCCCTCGGCCTGCTCCCGAGACGCCTCGTACTATACGCGCCGTACAAGGCCGCCGAGCCGCGTACGCCGCTCCGCGGCCGAGGGCCGAGGACCGAGGGGCCCCTGTAACTTCCCCATATGCCCACGGAGGCCAGGTACCCCATCCCCGCCGCGGAGCACCGCGTCGAGACCGTCGTCCAGCGGAGCCGGTTCGTCGCGACGCTCGGGCCGGCGGCCACGGTGGAGGAGGCGCAGGCGTTCGTGCGGCGGGTGGCGGCCGAGTTCGCCGGTGCGACGCACAACTGCTGGGCATACGTCGTGGGGCCGCCGGGGAGCACGGCCCGGATCGGGATGAGCGACGCGGGTGAGCCGCACGGCACGGCGGGCCGACCCATGCTCACGGCGCTCCTGCATGGCGGGCTGGGGGACGTCGCCGCGGTGGTGACGCGCTTCTACGGCGGCACGAAGCTGGGCACGGGCGGCCTCGTACGGGCGTACGGCGGCGCGGTGCAGGAGGCGCTGCTCGGGCTGCCGCGCGCCGAGCGCGTGGAGTACGCGGAGCTGGACGTCGGCGTGGAGTACCCGCACGTCGCCGCGGTACAGCAGCTCCTGCCGGCGTACGAGGGGGAGGTGCTCGCGCAGGAGTACCTCGAGCGCGTGCGCTATCGCGTGCGCCTCCCGTCGCCGAACGCCGAGGAGTTCACCGCGCGCCTGCGCGACGCGACGCGCGGCGCGGCGGAGGTCAGAAGGCTGACCGCTGACGGCTGACGGCGGCCTCCTGCGATGAGCGGCGGTCGGCCGTCAGCGGCTCTCCGTGATGCGGAGCGTCGCCACGTAGTCGCTCTGCGGGATCGTGCGTCCGCTATGCGTCGCCGGGTCGAGGGCCTCGACGACGACGCGGTGGCCCGCCAGCTCGGGCGGCGGGGTGAAGCGGCCGGACGTGTGCGCCGCCGTGTCGGCCGCTTCGGAGTCGAGCTCGAGGCGCAATGCCACGCGGGCGTCGCCCTCCCACACGCAGCGGACGTCATCCGGGCAGCGCGAGTCACCGGTCACCTCGATGAACGTCACGCGGAAAGGGCGCCCCGCGACGTCGGTGGCGAGCTCGGCGCGCTGGCCCACGCGTAGCTGGAACGGCTCGTCGATGACGGCGTGAATCGGCGCGCCCTCGTTCACCGAGGTCGCCGTGCGGCACGCGGCCGCGGCGACGAGGAGTGACGCGGTGGCGAATGCGGCGAGCCGGGAGCGGGAGCCGAAGAGCTGGAAAGGCGTATGCATCGCTGCCTCGTCTCGTGCGATGTCGTGGTCGGTCGCGGCGCGCTGGTGCACGCGCCGTTCGCATGCGTGGACCCTGCGCGGCGTCCGCGCGTCACCAGGGCTCATTCGCCGCCCGCGATGACGTGGCCCTCGGCGCGCAGCACGTCGGCGGCACGCGCGACGTCGTGCTCCTTGACGAGCACGTAGTCCGTGTCGTACGTCGAGAGCGCGAAGACGCTGACCCCCGCGTCCGCCAGCGGCGCGGTCATCGACGCGAGCACGCCGACGAGGTCGAACGGGAGCGGGCCGTTCACCACGAACGCGCGGTACTCCCGCTCGGCGCGCACGTCGCCGGGGACGAGCCGCTCCTCGGCGAGCACGGAGAGCTCGCTGCGCGTGCGCGTCACGCACGAGAGCGCGCTGCCCGCGGCCCACGGCGGCGTGGCCGCGTCGGGCGCGAGGCGGCAGACGGCGAGGCGGAGCGGGAGGAGCTCGAGGAGCAGCGAGGTGCGCGACCAGGTCATTCCCGCACGAACGCCGGCTGCACCCACGCCGTGCGCCCGCCCGAGTCGACGACGCGCGCGCGCACGTACCGCGCTCCCGGCGCGAACGCGTCGGCGGCGGGGAGCGTGAAGACCGCGGGGTTGGCGGCGGTCTCGTACAGCACGCGCCCGCCCGTGCCGATGAACTGCGTGGTGTACTTGTAGTCGCGCTGCTGGAGGATGCGTACGGTCAGCGTCGTGGGCGTCACGACCACGTCCTCGAGCTCGACGCCGGTGCTCGCGTAGAAGTCGCCGGCCTCCAGCGCGTCCATGAGATCCCCCGCGCGCAGCGCGGGGGCCCTCACGACGACCCAGCCCTTGCCGGGGTTCGCGCGGTCCGGCGCGAACTCCTCCTTGAAGTGGTGCGCGTCGTCCACGGCGATGCCGTACATCCGCTTGCCCGCCGTGAGGAGCGTGTCCCACGCCTCCTCGACGCTCGGCACGCCGCCGCCGCCGTGGTTGTGCACGAGGGGGTGGCCGTTGAAGATCTCGATCAGACGGTCGTTCTGGAGCTGGCGCAGCACGCCCGCGCTCAGCGCCCAGCCGAAGTTCGGGTGGTTGACGTGCGGCACGCCGCGCACCTCGCGCACCGCGTCCACGTTCTTCTGCACGGTGCCGAGCAGCGTGGAGTCCGTGCGCGGCTGCACGACGCCGGGGAGGTTCAGCCCGTTCACGTGCACGGGCGTGCGCCCGTGGCGCGTCGTCAGCTCCTCGCCCGGCACGAGGAGGAAGCTCGTGTCCTGGAGCGCGGCGAAGCGGCGCGGGTCCACGAACACGTTGTGGTCCGAGAGCACGAGCCATCGGTAGCCGTGCCGCTTGTACCACATCGCCACGGTGTCCGGCGGCGAGTCGCCGTCGCTCTCGAGCGTGTGGGTGTGCGTGTTCCCCTTGTACCAGCGCCCGGGCGGGCGCTGCGGCACCTCGAAGCGCAGCGACTGCGCCGCGGCGACGGGCGCGAGGGCGATCGACGCGGCGAGCGCGGCCAGCGCGACGACGCGCATCAGCCGGCCGCCTCGAACCGCGGGAGCAGGATCAGGAGGACCGAGCGGGCCATGGCCGGCGCGGGGACGATGCGGAAGGTGTACGTCATCGACAGGAAATAGGGGACAGGAAGCAGGAAACAGGAAGGCCGCGCCCCGTTTCCTGCGTCCTGCTTCCTACTTCCTATTCCTCCACAGGCGCGCGAGCAGCAGCCCAAACGCGACGAACGCCGGCGCGAAGAGCGCGAACGTGCGCGGCCAGGGCGGGCGGATGCCCGGCGTGGCGAGCGCGAGCGCCAGCGCGCCGAGCGCCGCGCCGCCGAGCGGCCCGCTGGGGAGGCGCCGCCGCACGAGCGGGACGACGAGCCCGATCACGGCCCCCACCGCGCCGCCGTAGAGGAGCACGGTGAGCGTCCCGTCGGGGGTGAAGTGCAGCGGCCGGCCAGTGGACAGGGCGAACCCCGCCATGGCGAGCCGTCCGAGGAGGCCGAGCGTGGGCACGCCGGCGAGCGCGCCGCGTACGAGCGCCGCGCCGAGCGTGAGCGCGGCGGACGAGAGGACGGCGGCGGTGGGGCGCGCGACCACGACGGCCTCCGGATGGGGTCCGGAGTTGGACGCGCCCGCCGCGACGGAGCTTCCCTGCTAGTCCCGGACTTCCACCAGCACCGGCGCCGCCGTGTAGCGCGCCGAGATGCGGCCGCCCACGTCCGTGGGCTCCTGGAGCACGCCGCTCGTACGCCGCTCGAGCACCAGCGTCGCGTCGCCCGGCTCGACGTTCTGGAGCTGCGCGCGGTCGAGGATGATGCTCGTCGCGCCGACGTCGCGCTGCGTGAACACCGCGAGCGCGCCGCCGCCGAGGATGCGGTAGAGGACCGCGCCGACCTCCTCGCCGGGCGCGAGCGGCTGCCCCGTCCAACGCACCTCGTAGCTCGCATCGTTGTCGATGGGTCCCACGCCGCCGGCGGGGATGCCCACGGAGCGCAGCCCGATCTCGTTGACGTACGACGCGCCCTCCGTGTCCACGAACTCGAACCTCGCGCTCGGCGCGAGCCCCGCGAAGGAGCGCTCGTAGTACGTGACGTTCGTGATGGGCTGCGTGCGCTTCGACATCACCTGCCCGTTCGCGTCGACGTAGCTGTCGCCCGAGAGCTCCAGCATCGTCCCCGTCGCGCCGCCGAAGCGGAAGCTCGCGCGCGCCGCGGTCACGTCCTCGTTCGCGTCGTAGTGCAGCTCGTAGTCGGTCCAGATGCGGGCCTGGTTCACGTTCTCCGACGGCTCCACGAGGTCGCACGCGGCGACGAGGAGCGCGGCCGCGGCCGCGAGGCCGGAACGCACACGGTTCTTCATACACACTCTCGACTCGCGCCACGGTCGGGCGGCGCGACGGTTCGGGTGGAGGCGTCCCCGCCGCACCGGCGCGGCGCGGGGCGGCTCCCACGAAGGCAGCCGGCATGCCTCCCGCACCGCGTTGCCGCGCAACGTCTTAGAGACGCGGCTCCCCCGCGGTGTCCCCTGGCGCGGCCACGCCGTGTCCTCCGGCGACGGCACCGGCCCGCCGCCTAACGCCGCTCCTCGTAGCCGCCGGCGTGCACGATCACGCACATGCGCCGGTACTTCGCGTGCGGGCCGCACGCCACGCCGGCGACGGACACGCTCGGGTCGAGGGCGTTGCGGCGGTGGCCCCGGTCGGGCACGCCGTCGTCCACGACGAGGCTCGCGACGACGTCCCGCCCGGTCCCCGCGCCGTAGTCGATGTTCTCGGTGAGGCGGCCGAGCCAGCGCCCGTAGCGCGAGGCGCGGTCCGCCGTGGAGCTCCGGTCCGTGCCGACGTGGCCGAGCAGGCCGCGCGGGCCCTGGTCGCGCACGTGGTCCCGCGCGGCGGCCGCGAGCCCCGCGCTCGCGCGCAGCGGGGGAACCGGGCGCGTGGCGCGCAGGGCGTGCACGGCCTCGCGCACGGCGGCCGCGCCCTCCTGCGTCATGAGGCCGACGCGCTCGCCGGGGCGCCGCAGCACGTTTCCCTCGAAGTACGGGAGCAGCGCCTCGAGCGTGGCGGCGTAGCCGGGCGGGTCGGCGCGCATCCGGTTCAGCTCCGCGAGCACGGCGCGCTCGAGGGCGGCGTCGCTGACGGGCGCGGGCGCCGGCGACGAGGGTGCGGACGGGGCCGCGGGCGCGCGGCTCGCGGGCGCGCGGCTCGCGGGCGCGCGGCTCGCGGGCGCGCCGCCGGCGCACGCGGCGGGGCCTGCAGCGAGCGAGACGAACGTGGCGAGGGTGAGCGCCGCGAGGGCGCGGCGTCGGACGGAGTGCGACATGGAGGTCTCTACGTGGGAGCAGGGAGCAGGGGACAGGGAGCAGGGTGGGTGCGTTGTCAGACAGGGAGCAAGTGCAGGCCCCTCCCGGTCGCCCCGGCTCCCGGCTCCCGGCTCCCGGCCTTGCGGCGGAAACGCGTGTAGTGGATAATGGGTCCCCGTCCCAGCACACCCACGGTCCCTGGAGGCTCGATGCGGCTCGTCTCGCGTGCTCCGCTCGCCGCCGCGCTCGCGGCGCTCGCCACTCTCGCCGCCGGGTGCGCCGACCCGGCCGCCGGCCCCACGTCGCGACCCTCGCTCATCGTCAACGGGACGCCCACGGGCTCGGCGTACGGCAGCGTCGGCGCACTGCTTTACGACTTCGACGGGAACCAGAAGATCGACGGGGACGACCAGCTGTGCACGGGCTCGCTCGTCTCGGCGACGGTCTTCCTCACGGCCGCCCACTGCGTGGAGTTCCTCGCGTCGGGCTCGCAGCTCTACGTCTCCTTCTCGCCGGACCTCTACGACCACCCGAAGTCGATCGCGGCGACGGGCTACGCGTTCCACCCGGAGTACAACTGGACGTACAACGACGCGCACGACATCGCGGTCGTCTTCCTCCCGGCGAGCGCCACGCGCGGCATGACGCCGCTCAAGCTCCCGCCCGAGGGCTACCTCGACGCGCTCGCCGCCAAGGGCCAGCTCGCGAGCCAGCTCTTCGTGAACGTCGGCTACGGCACCTCCGCGTCCATCACCGGCGAGCCGCTGTTCGGCTACGACGGCGTGCGGAAGACCTCGAAGTCCGAGTTCATGGGCCTCAAGCCGTTCTTCCTCGGCCTGCTCATGCAGACGGCCGCCACGGGCGAGGGCGGCGACTGCTACGGCGACTCCGGCGGCCCGAAGTTCATCGACGGCGACCCGACGACGGTCGTGGCGACGGTGGTCACGGGCGACATCCCGTGCCGGTCGACGTCGTGGGACTATCGGGTGGACACGAAGAGCGCGCGGGCGTTCTTGGCGCCGTACGTCAGGCTGCCGTAGCACGCGAACGGATCGCGACCCCGCACGAGCACGTCGCGTAGGCGGCCACCGGGCATCAACCCGTCGGCGACCGGCGACGGGCGACCGCTGCCGCCTCGCTAGCTAGCGGG
>JBJMNJ010000102.1:0-9923 GCA_045804325.1 Gemmatimonadaceae bacterium | reverse complement strand
CGTCTCCGGCGGCCACTCGCTGAGCACGGCGAGGATGTAGGGCTTCCGCTCGGGCACGTAGACGATCCCCGCGTCGTGCGCGACGGTCGAGATGTCGCCCGTCTTGTGCGCGACGCGCACGCCCTTCGGGAGGCGCGCGGGGATGCCGCCGTTGAACTCCTGGTCGTAGAGGATCTCGAGCATCTCGCGCGAGAGCTCGGGCGAGAACGCGCGCTCCTCGGCGATGAGCCGCAGGAGGTCCACGAGCCCGTTCGCCGTGACGCGGTTGACGATGCCGTGCTCGAACGCGCGCTCGTCCTCGACGCCGCGCCGCACGTCCACGCCCTCGATCCCGAGCTCGAGCAGCACGTTCTGCACGTGCTCCAGCCCGACGAGGTCGAGCAAAAGGTTCGTGGCGAGGTTGCTGCTCGTGACGATCATGTGGCTCGCCAGCTCCTCGATGCGCATCGTCTTGCCGATGGCGGCGTGCACCGCGGAGTTCGCGTCGCGGTCCGCGGAGACGCGGAACGGCTCCCCGTCGTAGGCGCTGAGGAAGCGGTTGCGCACGTGAACGCGCGAGTGGTGCACCAGCTCGCCGGTGTGCAGGCCGTGGTAGACGCCGAGCAGGATGGCGATCTTGATCGTGCTCGCCGCGTGGAACCAGCGGTCGGCGTGTCGTCCGTACCCGCGCCCCGTCTCCAGGTCGTGCACCGCCACCGCCATGACCTCGGAGCCCGACTTCCGCTGGATCTCCTCGATGCGCTGGTCGAGCCGGGTGAGCCGGGTGGGGGGTGCGGTCTGAGACATCAGTTTACTGGAGGGCACGGGCGCAGGTACGGGGGGCACCCGGCACTCGCAAACCCGGTGCCGACGGCCTCTGGCATACGCCGCCGGACGCAGGTGGCGCCGCGCTCAGCCCGCCAGTGGCTTCCCGAACCGGACCCCGGCCTCGTCGTAGCCCAGCCGGCGGTAGAAGGCGTGCGCGTCGAGCCGCCGCGCCGCGCTCGTCACCTCCACCCGCTCGCACCCCGCGTCGCGCAGGATCCGCTCGGCCTCGCCGACGAGGGCGCGCCCCACGCCCCCCGCGCGGGCCCCTGCGTCCACGACGAGCGCCGTGATCCGCCCCACGTCCGCGGGCCGGTGCAGCACGGGCGTCCGGTGCAGCGTCAGCACGCCCACCACCATCCCCCCGCGCTCGGCCACGAGCGCCCGGTCGCCGCGCGCCACGAGGCTCGCGAGGCGCTCGCGCACCACGTCCACCGCGGCAGGATAGCCAAGCTGCGCGAGCAGTGGCGCGATGCCGTCCGCATCCTCGGGGCGCGCGTCGCGCACCACGACCGCGTCGGGCGCGGCGCTCAGGAGGCCCCGCCGGCGCGAGGAGGAGTGCCCGTCGCCGCGGCTCCCGCCGCCGCGACGATGCCACGAATTCTCGCGATCTGCGCCCGGTGCACGAGGTCGTGCGCGGCGACGAGGTCGCGCCCGCGCCGCACGCTCTCCGGCCCCCGCTCCGAGTGCATGCCGACCCGGTCGAGCTCCTCGTCGCTCAGGGCGCGGAGGAGCCGGAGGTTGCGGCGCCGCATGACGCGGATCTCCTCGAGCAGCTCGGCGGGCGAGCCCTCGTGGTAGTGCAGCCGCGTCGCCCAGAGGTCCTGGTCGTACCCGACGAGCGGCGGCGCCTCCTCGGCGACCGACACGCGCCAGCGGTAGCCGTAGACGATCTCGGTGTCCGCGAGGTGCTGGAGCACCTGCATCACCGACCACTTGCCGTCGCGCTCGGGCGTGCGCAGCTCCTCGTCCGTCATCCCCGCGACCAGCGCCGCCACGGCGTCCGGGAGCTCGGCCAGCACGCGCATCGGGTCGCGGTCGCCGAGCACGGCGAGGAGCGACGCGACGTACGTCGAGGCGTTGGCGACGGCGTCGGACTTGGGATTGGCGAACGACATTGAGCAGGGAGCAGGGGACGGGAAGCAGAGTAGGTGCGAAGTGAGACGGGGAGCAAGTGGAGGACCTTCCGGGTCGCCCCCGCTCCCCGTAGTCGGAAACGCGGCGACCCCGCCCCACGTACGGTACGTTCGCCGCCGGCGCCCGCCGGCGGCGAACGCGTCATCGCGGAACGACCAGGGAGAGCTACCGATGGCCGACTTCAACAAGCCGCTGCGCCGCTCGCGCTCCAACCGCATGATCGCCGGCGTGGTCGCCGGACTGGCCGAGTGGGTGGGGATCGACGTGACGCTGGCCCGGGTGATCTACGTCGTCGGCTCGATCGCGTCGGCCGCGTTCCCGGGCGCGCTGGTCTACCTGATCCTGTGGGTGGTGGTGCCCGAAGAGATCTAGGGAGCAGGGAGCAGGAAGCAGGATGCAGGGTGCTCCCGGGCTTCCTGTCTCCTGCTTCCTGTCGCCTGTCCCCAGCTACCCGTTCGCTCGTCCGAGCCCTTCCACCTGCCGCAGCTCGTTCCGGAGCACGCCGCGGAGCTGCTCGAGGTAGGTCTTCACGCCCGCGGTGCGCGTGTCGAGCTTCAGCGCGTCGTCGAGCTCGTCGATGAGGGCGCGGCGCACCTCGGCCGCGCGGCGCACGTAGGCCTCGTCGAACTCCTTCCCGGCCTTGGAGCGCAGCTCGTTCATCCGCTCCGCGTGGTCCTTGATGACGTCGCGGTCCGGAAGGATGCGGCGGACCTGGAGGCGGTCGCTGGTCGCGGCGATGCCGCTCCGGTTGGTCGCGTCGGTGGAGACGGCGCCCGTGGCGAACGCCTTCACGCGCTGGTCCGTCGCCTTCGCGGCGCCGATGCTGTCGGTCTGCTGGACCGCCCACATCGCGGTGTCGAGCAGCGCGAACACGTTCTCGTCGGTGAGCGTCACCGCCACCGCGGCCAGCGCCGCGCCGGGCGCGGAGTCGATGATGCCGGCGGCCTTGGAGGTGTCCGTCTCGGGAACCTTGTCGTCCCGACCGCAGGCGGCGAGCGCCGCCGCGGCGACGAGGATGAGCAGTGGTGCGCGAGTCATGTGGTACTCTCCGGTTCGTGGGCCTTCGCGAACCGGGCTGGGCAAGAACCGTTCTAGGGGAGCGGCGAGAGCCCCTTCGCGCGGCGCACCTCGGCCACGAAGCGCCGCGCGTCGTCCTCGCGGAACGAGGCGAGCACGGGCTCGCCCTTGTTCACCTTGATGTTCTCGAACTTCACGAGGCTCGAGCCGGAGTAGTCGAACACGATGCGCCCGTCCTGGTAGCGCACGTCGCGGATGTCGTCGAGCGGGCGCGTGATGCGCTGCTCGAGAAGCCCCCGCACGTTCTGCTTCACCGTGCGCTCGATCAGGCCGCCGATCCCGCCGCCCGCGGTGTCCGCCGTGTCCCGTACCATGTCCGCGCGCACCTTCGCGCGCACGCTGTCGGAGAGCGCCATCCAGACGGCGCCGTTGGCGAGCCCCAGGTCCACGCTCCCGTCGCGGTTGTGGATCGTGAGGCTGTCGGCTGGCCGGTCCACTCCCGATACCGTCCCGCGCCCGGAGTCGTTCTTCGAGACGCGGGGCTCGTCCTTGTCCGGCGTCCGGCAGGCATTCAGCACCAGGGCGGCGGCGACGACTAGGAGGCGGCGCATGGCAGTGTGCTCGTTGGCGGTGGGCGAATGGCTGCGATCGCCGGCAACATCGGCCGCAGCGAGATGGCGACGGGCCCGGGGCCCATCGCCCTGGAATATTACGCGAGCCGCCGAACGAGCTCGCCACCGGCGCAGGCGCCGCGTCTCGGGGGTTCGCCCGACACGCCCGGCGCGCGTCCCCTACGGCGCTTCGGCCCGGCGTCGGACAGACGTGCTCGTGGGGAGGGCGTACGCTACGGCAGTCGCGCGGGCGAGCGACCCGCGCCGGACGTTCTTCCCGGGAGGAACCATGTCCAGCACCTTCGCCAGCGAGCTGCGCGGCCTCGAGGCCGACCCCACGGCATTCGACGCCCTCGACCGTCCGCGCCTCCGCCGGCTGCTGGTGGCCACCGACGGGCGCGCCCAGTCCGCCGCCGCGCTCCGCATGGCGGACGCGCTCGCCCAGCGGGAGGGGGCCGAGGTCCGCGTGATCGCCGTCCTCCCGCCCGCGCCCTACGCGCCGCTCTACGGCGTCGAGGTCGCGATGGTCCCCTCGGAGACGTGGGAGCGCGAGCGCGCGGCGGCGCACCGGGCGCGCATGCGCGAGCACCTGCTCGAGGTGCGCGGCGAGCGCGACGGCAGCGCGCTGGGAGAGGTGCAGCTCGTGATCGGCGCGCCGAGCGAGGCCATCGGCGACGTGGCCCGCTCGTGGGGCGCCGACCTCGTGCTCATGGGGATCGGCCGGCACGGCGCGGCGGCGCGGCTCGTCGGCGAGACGGCGGTCGCCGTGATGCGCACGGCGCGCGTGCCGGTGCTCGCCACGACGGCCGACGGCGCGCTGCCGACGCGCGCCGTGGTGGCGATGGACTTCACGCGCTCGAGCCTCCGCGCGGCGGCGCTCGCCGCGGCGCTGCTCGCGCCCGGCGGCGCGCTGGCGCTCGCGCACGTCGAGCCGGACTACGGCCTCGCCGGGCGGGAATACGACGGGTGGCGCCGGGTGTACGGCGAGGGCGTGCGCCATGCGTTCGAGGCCGTGCGCGCGCGGCTCGCGCTCCCCGACGGCACGACGCTTGAGGCGCTGGTGGCGCGCGGCGGCGGCGCGGCGGGCGTGGCACTCGGCCTCGCCGCGGAGCGGCACGCCGAGCTGATCGCGGTGGGGCAGCACGGGCACGACTTCGTCGAGCGCCTCATCGTGGGAAGCGTCGCCACGGCCATCGTGCGCGGCGCGCGCTGTCCGGTCCTCGTGGCGCCGCCCGCGAGGCGGCCGGAAGGGAGATGATCGTGGCGAACGAGACGGGGCACCCGGGCGAGCTCGTCACGCGCGAGCTCGACCGGTCGGAGATGGAGGAGCTCCTCGCGCGGAACGCCGTCGGGCGGATCGCGTTCACGTTTCGCGACCGCGTGGACATCGTCCCGATCGCCTACGCGTACGACGGGCAGTGGATCTACTGCCGCACGGCGGAGGGGCACAAGCACGAGGTGCTGCGCCACAATCCGTGGGTGGCGTTCGAGGTGGACGAGGTGGACGGCCCCTTCCAGTGGCGCAGCGTCGTCGTGCACGGCACGGTGTACTTCCTCGCGAACGACGCGAGCGCGATCGAGCGCGCCGCGTGGCGGCGCGCGCGCGCCATCCTCGGCGAGACGATGCCGGGCGCGTTCGCCGACGACGACCCGACGCCCGCGCGCACCGTGCTCTTCCGGATGGCCGCGCAGGAGCTGACGGGACGCGCGGCGGAGGGCAGGAAGTAGCGGGGAGCAGAGAGCAGGGCGCAGGGCGGGTGCGTAGTGAGACAGGGAGCAGCGGCGGACCCCGTCCGGGTCGCCCCTGCTCCCTGTCGCCTGCTCCCTGCTCCCTATTTCTTTCGGGAACGCCTCGCCTCCTCGCGCGATTGGTGAGCGCGCCCACACTGGAGAGCCGCCTCGTGCCCGACGTCGTCAGCACGCCCGTCAGCATCGTCGCCGAGCAGTTCAAGGTGACGACGAACCTGTACCTCAAGGCGCTCGGCGGCGTGAGCCGGGAGCAGCTGCTGCGGCGGCCCGGCGAGCGGTCGAACCCGCTGCTCTGGATCGCCGGGCACCTCACGCTCTCGCGCATCCGCGTCGTGAACGTGCTCGGCGGCGCGCGCGAGCCGCAGTGGCCGGAGCTCTTCGCCACGGGCTCCAAGGTGCACGACGTGGCCCACTACCCGGACGTCGGCGAGGTGACGACGCTCTGGCGCGACCTCGCCGAAGAGATCCAGCAGCGGCTGCGCGCCTTCCCGGCCGATCGCTGGGAGGCGCCCGTGCAGATCCGCATCCCCTCGGACGACGGCACGATGCGCGGCGCGCTCGCGCTCATCACGTTCCACGAGGCGTATCACGTCGGGCAGATGGGCTACGTGCGGAAGTGGCTCGGCCTGAGCCCGCTCATCGACGGGTGAGGCCGTGGGCACGCTCGGCATCCACCACGTCACGGCCATCAGCGGCGACCCCCAGCGCACGATCGACTTCTGGGGCGGCGTGCTCGGGATGCGCCTGGTGAAGCGCACCGTCAACTTCGACGACCCCGGCACCTACCACTTCTACTTCGGCGACGGGCTCGGACGGCCGGGGACCATCGTCACGTTCTTCCCCTGGGGGCGCGAGGCCCGCGCGGGCCGGCAGGGGACGGGGCAGGTCGCCGTCTTCTCGCTCTCGGTGCCGCCGACGTCGATGGGGTTCTGGATCCAGCGCCTCCTCGCGCACCACGTCGCGTACGCACCGCTCGCGCGCCGCTTCGACGAGCAGGTGCTCGCCTTCCGCGACCCGGACGGCATGGCGGTGGAGATCGTGGGGCACGAGAGGGCACGGGCGCGCCCCGCGTGGGAGGGCGGGCCGGTGCCCGGCGAGCACTCGGTGCGCGGCGTCCACGGCGTCACGCTCTGGGTGGAGGACGCCGCCGACACCGTGCGCCTCCTCGAGGGCACGTTGGGCTTCCGCACGGTCGGCGAGGAGGGCGGGTTCCGCCGCCTCGAGACCGGCGAGGGCGGTCCCGGCGCGACGGTGGACGTGCGCGCCGTCGCCGGCTTCTGGAAGGGGAAGGACGGCGCGGGTGCCGTGCACCACGTCGCCTGGCGGATGCGCGACGACGCGACGGAGCTCGCGCTGCGCGAGCGGCTCGCCGCGGAGGGCCTGCACGTCACCGAGCAGCTCGACCGCCAGTACTTCCGCAGCGTCTACTTCCGCGAGCCGGGCGGCGTCCTGTTCGAGCTCGCGACCGACGCGCCCGGGTTCACCTTCGACGAGACCGCCGAGGCCCTCGGCGAGTCGCTCCGGCTGCCGCCGTGGCTCGAGCCGCGGCGCGCGCAGCTGGAGCTCACCCTCCCGGAGATTCACCTTCCCGGCGCGAGCCTCCGCGACGCGCTGCTCTCCCCTCCGACCCCCGACGTGCCCCGTGACCGCACCTGACGGCGCCCCCGACCTCGGCTTCGTCCACCGCTTCGAGCCCGGCGCGCGCGACGACGGTCCGACGCTGCTGCTGCTGCACGGCACGGGGGGCGACGAGCACGACCTCGTGCCGCTCGGCCGCGCGCTCGCGCCGGACGCCGCGCTGCTCTCGCCGCGCGGGCAGGTGCTCGAGAACGGGATGCCGCGATTCTTCCGCCGGCTGGCGGAGGGGGTGTTCGACATTCCCGACCTCGTGCGCCGCACGGAGGACCTGGCGACGTTCGTCGGGCGCGCGACGGCGCACTACGGGCTGCACCCGCGCCGCGTGGTCGCCGTGGGCTTCTCCAACGGCGCGAACGTCGCCGCGAGCGTCCTGCTGATGCGCCCGGGGGTGCTGCGCGCGGCGGCGCTCTTCCGCGCGATGGTGCCGCTGGATCCGGACGTGCGGCCGGACCTGCACGGCACGTCGGTGTTCCTCGCGGCCGGCCGCGCCGACCCGATCGTCCCCGCCGGGAACACCGAGCGCCTCGCCGACATCCTGGCGGCCGCGGGCGCGGACGTGACCCTGCGGTGGAACCCCGGCGGGCACGGCCTCACGCCGGGGGACGTGAGTCAGGCGAAGGGGTGGCTGGAGGGGCAGGACATCTGACCGACGGCGCCTACGGTACGATCAGCTCCGTTCCCGTCTTCAGCACCCCATCCGCATCGCCGTCCGGCACGCGGTCGCGGTTCGCCTCGAGCACGCGGTGCCACTCGGCGGCGTCGGCGTAGAACTGGCGCGCGACCTTCGCGAGCGTGTCGCCGGGCTTGGCGATGTAGCGGCGGCTCTGCATCGGCCCGCCCAGCATGCCCGAGACCTCGGCGAGCGCCTCGATGGCATCGTCCGCGGCGGTGGCGGGGGGCTCGTCGGCGAGCGCGCGCGCGGCGCCCCGCGGCGCGAGGTGGTTGGCCACGCGCACCTGCATGGTGTCCGCCACCACGCGCTCGGCGTGCTCGGCGTCGCCGTCGCTCTCGACCGTGCCCCACAGCCCCACGACGCGGCCGCTCTCGCGTACCTTGAGCCCGCTGACCCTGATGCCGCGCTCCCGCAGCGCCTTCCTGACGAGTTGCTCGCGCTCAGCCATGGCCGATGACCTCCCCGTCGTCTTGGATCGTGGAAGGGTACCAGAAAGCAAGACTCAGGCGAGCGGCGCCGGGGGACCCGGTTTGGCGTGCGCGGCAGTGGGCCGCCCGCCGGGGCCGTCCGTCCCTTACCCGTCGCCGGTGACGGCGGGGACCGTATCGTGGGTTTCACGAGTGGTCACCTTCCGGAGATCCCATGCGCACGTCCGCGATCCGCCCGTTCGCGCAGCTCGCCCGACTGCCGCTCGCCGCCGCGCTGCTCGCCGGCCTCGCGGCGTGCGGCGACATGGCCCCCGCGCCGCGGGAGGGCGACGGCGTGCTGCGCGTGCTGCTCACCGACGCGCCCTTCCCGTACGACTCGGTCGCCTCGGTGAACCTGTACGTGGAGAGCGTCGCGGCCGCGACCTCCGCCGACACGACGAGCCCGGCGGGCACCCAGTGGATCACGATCGCCGAGCCGCGACGCGCCTTCGACCTGCTCGACCTCCAGTCGGGCACGACGGCGATCCTCGGCGAGGGCGCGCTCCCCGCGGGGCAGTACCGCGCCGTGCGCCTCGTGCTCGACACCGACAAGTCGAGCGTGATCGACAAGCGCGGGCAGCCGATGCAGGTGCAGTGGCAGTCGAGCCAGGGGCGCGTCGCGCTGCACGCGCTCGTGGAGGACGCGGTGGACGCCGCGACCGGCGGGTCCATCGTGATCGACCTCGACGTCGGCCGCAGCTTCGTCTGCCCCTACGACGCGTGCTCGCACAGCCTGATCTTCATCCCGTGGTTCCGCGCCGTGAACACCGCGGCCACCGGCTCCATCGCGGGCCGGGTGGTGCGCGACTCCGCGGACGACCTCGGACGCCCCGTCGTCAACGCCACGGTGAGCGTCCTCGCGAGCAACGACATCTACGGCAGCGACTACGTCGTGGCCACGGGCGCGACCGACGCGCAGGGGGGCTACAAGGTTCCGTTCCTGCGGCCGGGCCGCTACAAGGTGCGCGTGGACGCGCCGCGCGGCTCGGGCCTCGGCGCGGAGCGGCGCGATACCGTGGAGGTGACGGCCGCGAGCGAGACCGGGTCGATCGACTTCCGTCTCACGAAAGCCTCGACGGTCGGGGCGGTGCTCATCTCGTCGAACGGGCCGGCGACCATCCAGGTGGGGGACAGCCTCGTCTTCACGGCGTACGTGACGGCCTCGGGGCCCGACAGCGCGACGCAGAACTACGACGTCGCGTGGAGCTCGTCCGCGCCCGACGTCGCGTCGGCGGTCTCCACCGCGCGGACCAAGGGGAAGGCCATCGGCCTCGCGCCGGGCACCGCGAGCATCGCCGCCTCGGTCGCCGGCGTCGGCACGGGGTCGGTGCTCGTGACGGTCGTGCCGCGCCGCATCGTGTCCGAGGTGGTCCTCAACCTCGGGCGCACCGCGTACGCCGTGGGCGACTCGATCATCGCCACTGCGTCGGGCCGCGACGAGGGCGGCAACCCGGTCGTGGGCGCGACGTTCCAGTTCGCGGTGAGCGACGAGTCGGTCGTCGGCATCCGCGGCGTCTACTCCGGCATGTACTTCCTCGGCTACGCGAAGAAGGCCGGGACGGCGACGATCACGGCGACGTCGAACGGCAAGTCCGCGAGCGGGACGATAACGGTACAGTAGGGCGGAGCGGATGCTCACGAGAAAGGAGAAAGGAGAGAGCGGACTCTCCTTTCTCCTTTCCCGCTTCACTCCGGATTCTTCAGCGGCGCGATCGCCGGTCCGTTCAGCACCTTCCCGAACGGGTCGAACCGCGATCCGTGACAGGGACAGTCCCACGTCTTCTCGAGTGGGTTCCAGTTCACGACGCAGTAGAGGTGCGTGCACAC
>JBJMNJ010000101.1:0-2964 GCA_045804325.1 Gemmatimonadaceae bacterium | reverse complement strand
GGCGGGGCGAAGCCCATGGCCGGCGCGCCGCGCCGGGTGCCGCCGCCCGAGCCGCCGCCGCCCGCGCGCGGCGCGCCGCCCTCGGACCCGCCGAGACCGCGCAGCACGTCCTCGATCGCGACCGAGCGGTCGAGCAGCGCGAAGCGCACGAGCAGCGTCTCGAGCAGGAGCTGCTGCTGCCCGCTCTTGCGGAAGCGCGGCTCGAGCTCCGTGACGAGGTGCAGCATGCGCAGCACGTCGCCCGCGACGAGTCGCCCCTTCCGCTCCTCGAGCGCGTGGCGCAGGCGCTCCGAGACGTCGGGCGCGGCGCCGCCGAGCGTCGCGGCGAGCTGGGCGCGGAGCACGTCGGCGAGGCCGGAGAGGAACGCGCCGAAGTCCACGCCGTGGTCCGCGAGGCGCGCCACCGCGCCGAACACGTCGCCCGCGCGCCGCTCGGCCACGACGTCGAGCACCGCGAGGAACTCGTCCTCCGGCACGAGGCCGAGCGCCTCGCGCACGCGCTCCGCCGTCACCGCGCCGTCGCCGAGCGCGAGCACCTGGTCGGTGAGGCTCAGCGCGTCGCGCAGGCCGCCGTCCGCGGCGCGCGCGATCATGCCGAGCGCCTCGGGGTCGGCGCGCACGCCCTCCGCCTCGAGCACCGCGGCGAGGCGCTCGCGGATCTCCGCGGGCCCGATGCGCTTCAGGTCGAAGCGCTGCACGCGGCTCAGCACCGGCGCGGCCGTCTGCGCGATCTTCTGCGGCTCCGTCGTCGCGAACACGAACACGACGCGCGGCGGCGGCTCCTCGAGGATCTTGAGCAGCGCGTTCCACGCTTCGCGCGTGAGCATGTGCGCCTCGTCGACGATGTACACCTTGTACCGGTCGTCGCCGGACGGTGCGTACATCGCCCGCTCGCGCAGCTCGCGTGCGTCGTCGACCCCGCGGTTCGATGCGGCGTCGATCTCCACGACGTCGAGCGACGACGCTCCACTCCAGATGCGCTGACAGCTCGCGCACTCGCCGCACGGCTCGCCACCGAGCGACGGATCACCGCGACGCTCGCAGTTGAGCGCCATCGCGAGGACGCGCGCGAGCGTCGTCTTCCCCACGCCGCGCGGCCCGCACAGCAGGTACGCGTGCGCCACTCGCCCGAGCGCGATCGCCCCCTTCAACGTCGCCGCGACGTGCGACTGCACGGCGACGTCGGCGAACGTCCTGGGGCGGTATTTCCGGGCGAGTGCGAGGGACATGGGAGGGGAAAGCTAGCGGCCGGCGGATATCACCGGGGAGAGGACGCGAAGTACCGTTGTGGGGAGTTCGGGTGAGGAGCGTCCCGATCGGCGTTCGCCGTCACCCGCCACCCTCCCCACTCCCGTAAGGACAAAGCGCGAGGGGCTCACCCGTTGGTGATCCCCCCGCGCCGAGTGCCCCAGGCCTGACGAAGCGACGTCAGACACCTCATGCCGCTGCTACCTTCGGGGTCCTGACGGAGTTAGAAGGCTGCCGCCCTCCGGGACCTGGGACACCTGTAATCTACACGCCCGTCGGGTGCCGGTGAAGCACCTCGGCCTCGATCGCCGACCGGACGACCTCGGCGGCGCGGGTCACTGCTGCGGCGTCGACGTCCAGGTGCGTGACGGCTCGGATGCGCGAGGCGCTCCACGGCGTGATCCGCACCCCCTGCTCGGCCGCGGTGGCCACCACGGCGGCGCTCGTCATCCCTGCGGGAAGGTCCACCATGACGATGTTCGTGTCGGGTTCCACGACGCGCGCGCCCGCGGCGCCCGCGACGAGCTGGGCGAAGCAACGCGCAGTGGCGTGATCGTCCGCCAGACGACCGAGGTGATGCTCGAGCGCGTGCAGCGCGGCGGCGGCGAGGATTCCGCTCTGTCGCATGCCGCCACCCAACCGCTTCCGCACCATGTGCGCGTGCTGCACGTGCTCCGCGTCCCCCACGAGGATCGCGCCGACCGGGCAGCCGAGCCCCTTCGAGAAGCTCAGCATCACGGAATCGGCGGTGCGCGCGAAGTCGGCGAGCGGTGTGCCCGTTGTGACGTGGGCGTTCCACAATCGGGCGCCATCCATGTGCACGGGAAGCCGTGCCGCGTCGGCGACGTCGCGCATCGCCGCGAGCTCGTCGATCGTCGCCACCATCCCGCCGGCACCGTTGTGCGTGTTCTCGACGCAGACCAGCGTGGCGAGCGGCGCGTGCGGCGAGCGTGGACGCAACGCCCGCTCGAGGTCGACGGCCGACGCGACGGCGCGCCCCTCGCCAGGCGAGACAGGGCGCACCTGCACTCCCGCCAGCGCGGCGGCGCCGGCCATCTCCCAGTTGATGATGTGGGCGCCGGCATCGAGCAAGACCTCCGTGCCGGGCGTGGTGTGCACCCACACCGCGGACTGGTTGGCCATCGTGCCGCTGGGAAAGAACAGGCCAGCCTCCTTCCCGAGCAGCGCGGCCACCTGCGCCTCCAGGCGGCGCACCGTCGGATCGCCGTCGAGCACGTCGTCGCCGACCTCCGCCTCGGCCATGGCGCGCCGCATGGCGGCAGTTGGGCGCGTGACGGTGTCGGAACGGAGGTCGATGACGGCAGGTTGCATCTGCATGGACGAAGATTAGACGGTTCGTCGAGTGACGGTTAGACGGTTCACGGCCGGCCTCGGGACGCAAGAGCTCCCCGAGGCCGGCCGTGAACCGTCAGCCGAAAAACCGTCTGCCGGCGCGCCGGAGCGCGCGCCGCACGACTAGGGCTTCGTCACCTTCACCGTCGGCGTCTTGACCTCGGTCTGCTTGGTGCCGACGACCGGCTTGTCGACCACGAGCGTGTCCTTCTTCGTGCCGACGACCGGCGTGCTGATGGTGTCCCTCTTCGTCCCGACATCCACGTCCGGCGTCCGCACGGTGTGCGAGTCCGTCGAGACGTTCACATCCGGCGTCTTCACCTGGTACTCGTTCTCGCCGGTCTTCTTGCAGGCGGCGACTGG
>JBJMNJ010000100.1:0-2673 GCA_045804325.1 Gemmatimonadaceae bacterium | reverse complement strand
CCTCGGCCACCGCGCGCGGGTGGTCCTCGAAGCGCGCGGCCATCGCCGCCGGCGAGGCGAGCACGTGTGCGGTGTTGCCGCGCCGCAGCGGCTCGGACGCGTCGAGCGTCGTGTGGTTGCGCAGCGCGACGAACGCGTCCTGCAGCGGCGCGCGCGAGCGCGCGTGCGCGTGGACGTCGCCCGTCGCCACCGTGCCCAGCCCCAGCCGGGCGGCGAGCGACGCCAGCCGCCGGTTGCGCGCCCGGTCGTCCCGCTGGAACGGGCGCTGGAGCTCGACGTGCAGGCTTTCCGGCCCGAAGGCTTCGCGCAGCCGCTCGAGCGTCGGCGCGTCGTGGACCCCGTGGCGCGCGCACCCGCTCAAGCACACCAGGCCGGCGGCGTGCTCCTCGATCGTCTCCAGCGGCACCATGGGCGGCGGCTCCTCCGGATCACGCGCGTGGGCATGCGCGCGCGTGATGACCCGGCACAGGTTGCGCCAGCCCTCCTGCGTCTCGACCAGCAGCGTGAGGTGGCGGCCGTCGTCGAGGTCCACCTCCGCCCCGTGGATCGCCTTCACGCCGGCCGACTTGGCCGCCTGGGCGAACTCCATCGAGCCGCTCAGCCCGTTGTGGTCCGTCAGCGCGAACGCGCCGTAGCCGTGCTCCGCCGCGGCGGCGGCCAGCTCCTCGGGAAGCGACGCGCCGTCGAGGAACGAGAAGGCGGAATGGGCGTGGAGCTCGGCGTACATGTGCGAACAGATGTTCGCACGGGCGCCGGACGGATGCGGGGTTGACCTCGCGCGCGAGAGGGAGTAGGGCTAGCCCATGGCCAAGGTCTTCCCCGGCAGGTTCACGGCGGACGTCGAGGGCGACTTCGTCGTCTTCCTGATCGGCATGCGGGTCAACAAGCTCTGGGACGTGCGCGACTGGTGGCCGACGTTCGTGGCGATGCGGCCGATGGTCAAGGAGCTCGAGGCGCGTCCCGAGCTCGGCCTCCTGCACGCCCAGTTCGGCTGGCTCGGTGGGCCGTTCGTCGCCCAGTACTGGCGCTCGTACGAGCAGCTCGACGCCTACGCGCGCGACCGCGACCACCTCCATCTCCCCGCGTGGAAGGAGTGGAACCAGGCGGCGCGGGCGAGCCGCGCGGTCGGCATCTGGCACGAGACCTACAAGGTCCACGCGGGCGAGTACGAGACGATCTACGGGAACATGCCGCATGTCGGCCTCGCGCGTGCGGGCGCGCATGCGCCCGTGGCGGCGAAGGGGATGAGCGCGGCGAGGCGGATCGGCGCGACGGAAGAGGACGTCCCCGCCGTCGCCTACCCCGAGTGAGCGCTCACGCCGCCGGCGCGGCGCGCGTTGCACCGGGCATGATCTCCTTTGACGCCGCCTACGCCGCGAGCGAGCGGCGCGACGCGGCCTATGACGGCGCGTTCGTGCTCGCCGTCGCCACGACCGGCATCTACTGCAAGCCGAGCTGCCCCGCGCGGATGCCCAAGCGCGAGAACGTCCGCCTCTTCACGGGCGGCGAGAAGGCGCGCGCGGCGGGCTACCGCGCCTGCAAGCGCTGCCGGCCCGCGTGATCGCCGGCGTCCGCGAGCCCTATGACTGGGCGCGCGTGCTCGCCTGGCTCGGCACGCGCGCGATCCCGGGGCTCGAGGAGGTGCGCGACGGCCTCTACCGGCGCGGCGGGCTCGCCGTGCGGTTCGCGGACGGTGGGCTGCTGGTGGAGGGCGAGGCGGAGGCGGACGTCGTCGCGCGCGTGTTCGACGCCGGGCACGACCCGGCGGTGCTCGCGGAGGCGTGGGGCGATTCCGCGGAAGCGTCCGCGCTGCTCGCGCGCTCGCCCGGGATCCGCGTGCCCGGCGCGTGGGGCGGGTGGGAGCTCGCGGTGCGGGCGGTGCTCGGGCAGCAGGTCAGCGTCGCGGGCGCGCGCAAGACGGCGGAGAAGCTCGTCGCGCTCCATGGCGGCGCGTTCCCGCAGGCCGAGGCGCTGATCGACGGGCCGCTCCCGGGCATGCCGGCGGCGCGGCAGCGGAGCCTGCGGGCGCTCGCGGCCGCGGTCGCCGGCGGGCTCCGGCTCGATCCGCCGCTCGACCTCGCCGCGACGCGCGTGGAGCTGCTCGACCTGCCCGGCATCGGGCCGTGGACCGTCGAGTACGTCGCCATGCGCGCGCTGCGCGACCCGGACGCCTGGCCGGCGAGCGACCTCTGGCTGCGCCGGGCGGACGTCGACGCCGGTGCGCTGCGCCCGTTCCGCGCGTATGCGGCGATGCTGATCTGGCAGCCGTGACCGCAGGGGGTGATGCCGCAAACGGCCACGCCGATCCGGCGACCGTGACCGCGGCGGGTGCGCCCGCCACGCAGGGATGTCGACGTGGCTAGCGCTGGGAGAACCACCTCCCCACCTCGAGATCGCGGTAGACGACGAGGTCGCGGCCGTCGGCGGTGACCACCTCCCAGTAGCGGCGGCGCAGCGGGGCGTCCGTCCACCAGCGGTCCTCGACCAGCCACGACTCCCGCACGGCCTCGACCGTCCGGCCGCCGACGGCGAGCGGGCGCCCGCTCTCCCCCACCCGCACGGTCACCTCGCGCGGCGAGGACAGCCGCTTCGGGACGTGCGGGGACGCGACGGGCCGCGGGTCGCGCGAGCGCACCGGGCCGCTCAGGGATCCCATGGCGCGAGCGCCAGGCG
>JBJMNJ010000099.1:0-4570 GCA_045804325.1 Gemmatimonadaceae bacterium | reverse complement strand
CTCTACGTCGCGGGGCTTCGCCCCGCTCGTCGGTTCTCTACTTCGCGACACTTCGTGTCGCTCGTCGGTTCTCGGCGCGGCTCTCGCCGCGCGGTTGCCGATCGGCGACCACCGGCCGCAGGCCGGTCCGAACCGACGAGGCGCGCGGAGCGCGCCGAAGTAGAAAACCGACGAGCCGCGCGCAGCGCGGCGAAGTAGAGAACGGAGTGAAGACAGGCCATGCGCCGCGAGGAGTAGAAGACCGCGGCCCGCAGGGCCGCTAGAACTCCACCCCCATCACGACCGCCCCGTGGCTCGCCCACCGCGTGCCCGTCGCGTACTCCGTCCCGAGCCGCTTGGCCTCGGCGCCGACGAGCCAGCCGCCGCCCGGGCGCCACGTCAGGTGCGCGGCGCACGACAGGTTGCGGCGGCGCACGGCGAGGTCGTCGTTCTCGGGGTCGTCCACCCCGCAGCCCGCGCCGCCGAGCCACGGCTCGCCAACGCGCACGTTGAGCTGCGCCCAGCCGCCCTGGTCGCGCAACACGGGCGCGGGCGCGAGCGGGAGGGTCGCGGTGCCGAAGTTCTGGCCGACGCCGCCGCCGCCGAGGCCGCGCAGCAACCGTCCGCGGTATGCCTCGCCGCGGAGCTCGAAGGCACCTAACGGGACGCGGAGGTCCGCGCCGACCGCGCCCCCCTGCCGCAGGGCCGTGCCCTGGCGCAGCCAGCCGCGGTGCACGCCGACGCCGACCTCGCCCTCCTCCCCCCACGCGAGGCGCGCGCGCGCCTGGAGGAAGGGCCGCCGTGCGCGCTCCGCGGCGTCCACGGCGTCGGGGTCGTTGGGGAGCGTCTCGCCCGCGTTGGGCGCGAGCACCGCGGTCTGCAGCGCGAGGCGCACCCCGCACTCGCCCCCCTCGACGCAGGGACCGCCGAGCAGCTCGCGCGTCACGCGCGCCTGCGTGAGCCAGAGCCAGAGGTTGCCGGCGTTGGAGAACAGCGGCGTCGTCGTGCTCGCGATGCTCACCGGGTTGAGGCCGAGGACGAGCGGCACCTCGTGGCCGGCCATCAGCTCGCCCAGACCGCCGCGGAGGAACGCGCGCGCCGTGCGCAGCCGCGGCACGGGGAAGGTGCCCCGCCCGCCCGACCCCGCCTGGCTGCCGCCGGCGAAGTCGAGGTCCACGTCCGCGCTCACCTCCGCGCCGCCCACGCGCACCCCCGAGACGGCGGCGCCGAGCAGCGACTGCCGGAACGTGGCGCCCAGCGTGCCCTCCGCGGGGCCGGCATCGGCGGGCGGTGCCGGGAGGACGAGCTGCGGGACGTCGAGGTTGTTGAGACGGCGCGTGGCGTAGAACCCGGTGCCCGCCAGGCGCCCGAGGAGCTCGAGCCGCGCGCGCGAGCGCGTGCGCACCTCGGCGGCGGCCTGTGCGGCGAGCTGCTGCCGGAGGAGCGCGACGGCCTCCTCGAGCTGCTCGAGGCGGGCGCGCAGCGAGTCGGCGGCGGTAGCCGCGGTGTCCTGCGCGCCGAGCGCGGCGGGGGCCGCCGCGGCCGCGAGCAGCGCCGCCGCGCGCCGGACGGCGCGTCCGAGTGTTGACGCGATCCTCCGCCGGGACCTACCGTTGGCCGCCAGCCCGGTCACTTTCATGGGAGTCGTCCGTGGTGAGGAGTCGACGGAGCTTCGTCCCGACAGTGTGGTGCGCCGCGCTGGCGCTCGCCGTGACGACCGGCACGCCGGCCGGCGCGGGCGCGCAGGGCGCCGTGTCCGGGCAGGTGAGCCTCCTGGAGCGGCCCGGCGAGCGCAGCACCGACCTGGCGAACGCCGTGATCTACCTTGAGCCGGCGGTGCCGGCCAGGGTCAGCGCCGACGAGACGGCGGGGGCGCAGATCGCGATGCTCGAGCGGCAGTTCCTGCCGCACGTCGTGCTGGTGTCGCCCGGCAGCTCGGTGTCGTTCCCCAACCGCGACGGCTTCAGCCACAACATCTTCTCGAACACGCCGGGCGCCGCGTTCGACCTGGGGCTGTACGGTCGCGGCGAGGCGCGGTCGGCGCTGTTCAAGCGCGCCGGTGTGCACCCCGTCTACTGTAACATCCACGCGCGAATGTCGGGCTACGTCGTCGTCGTCTCGACGCCGCACCGCGCGCAGGCGGGGGTGGACGGGCGCTGGACGATCGAGGGCGTGCCGGCCGGACGCTACGTCGCGCACTTCTGGCACGAGCGCGCCGCCGAGCAGACGCGCGAGCTCGTGGTGCCGCGCGAAGGCGCCGCCGATGTGGACGCGCGGCTCGACGCGCGCGGCTACAGGGCGACGCCGCACAAGAACAAGTTCGGGCAGGACTACACGAAGGGAAAGGATCGCTACTGACCACGTCCCTCGGCCCTCGGCTCTCGGCCCTCGGCCCTCGGTCGCGGAGAGCCGCCGAGCGTGACCGGAATGCCTGACCACATCACGACCCCGCCCGTCACGCCCAGCGGCTACACGCGCCCCGCGATGCGAGGCGCGACGCCGCCCGCGCCGCCCACCCGCGACGCGCGGCAGCGGCGCGCGCGTCGCGGGTGGGGGCGCTCGCTCGCCGTTCGGATCTTCCTCGGCACGGCCGCGGTGATCGCCGCGGCGCTCGGCGGCGCGCTGCTCGCCACCTCGCGCTCGGCCGCGCGCGCCGCGGACGAGGCCGTGGCGGCGGGGCTCGCGGCGACGCGCGACCAGGTGGAGACGACGCTCGCGGGCCGCGCGCGCGCGCTCCGCGACGCCGCCCGCATCTTCGCGCTCAACTCGCCGTTCGGGTCGCTCGTGGAGGTGAAGGACCGGCAGAGCGTCTACGACCAGACCCACGAAGCCGCGGAGCGGACGGGCGCCGACTGGGTGCAGATCGTGGACGAGCAGGGGATACGGCTCGCGAAGGGCGACGAGCCGTCGGCGCCCGCCGACACGCTCGGCGGCGCGCTCATCGGCGGCGCGCTCGAGGGGCGGCCCACCGTCGGCTTCGGCGTCGCGGGAGACACGGCGCTCTTCCAGGCGGTGGCGGTGCCCATCGGCGCGGGGCGCATCGTCGGCGCGCTCATGGCGGTGAAGGCGCTCGACGCGCCGTTCGCCGACTCGGTGAAGCGCGCCACCGGCAGCGACGTGGTGTTCGTCGTCGCGGCCGCGGACGCCCGCTTCCACGTCGCCGCGTCCACGCTGCCGCGCACGCCGGCCTCGATCGGCCAGGTGTTCCGGAGCACGAGCGGCACGGTCCCGGGCGGCGCGGCCACGCCGGGTGCCGAGGTGACCATTGCCGGAACGCACTACCTGGCGCGGTCGGCCGTGCTGCGCTCCGCCGGCGGAACGCCCGTGGGGGGCTTCGTCGCCCTGCGCGACCGCGACGAGGCGCTGGCGCCCTTCGACGCGCTCCGCCGCACGGTGCTCCTCGCGGGCGCCGCCGGGCTGCTCGCCGCGTTCCTCCTGTCGTACCTCATCGCGCGCCAGGTCACGCGCCCCGTCGCCGCGCTCGTGGCCGCGACGCGCCAGGCGGCGCAGGGCGACTACGGCGCGGACATCACCGTGCGCGGCCGCGACGAGATCGGCACGCTGGCCGACGCCTTCCGCGCGATGCTCGCGGACCTGCGGGACAAGGAGGCGCTCGTCGGGGTCCTCACGGCGAACGACGCGGATCGGACGGCGGTCCCCGCGGACCGGCTCCCCACCGGCGAACGGGCCGCGGCGATCGCGCCGGGGCAGACGCTCGGCGGCCGCTACGAGATCAAGGAGGTGCTCGGCGCCGGCGGCATGGGGGTGGTGTACAGGGCGCTCGACCGCGAGCTGCACGAGGTGCTCGCGATCAAGACGCTGCGGCCCGAGCTCGTGGACCGCGACCCGACGGCGCTGGAGCGCTTCAAGAGCGAGATCCGCCTCGCGCGACGCATCGCGCACCGCAACGTCGTGCGCACGTACGACCTCGGCGAGGCGGGCGGGACGTACTACATCTCGATGGAGTACGTCGAGGGGAAGTCGCTCAAGGAGCTCGTGCGCGCGCGCGGGCGGCTGCCCGTGCCGGCCGTGCTCACGATCGGCAAGCAGCTCGCGCGCGCGCTCGAGAGCGCGCACGAGCAGGGCGTCGTCCACCGCGACATCAAGCCGCAGAACATGATCGTCGAGCCGGGCGGCGTGCTGAAGGTCATGGACTTCGGCATCGCGCGCCTCGCGGAGGCGGGCTCGGGCCGCGGCCTCACGCAGACGGGGACGCTGGTCGGCACGCCGGAGTACATGGCGCCGGAGCAGCTCTTGGGCGAGGAGGTGGACGCGCGCGCCGACATCTACGCGGCGGGGTGCGTGATCTACGAGTGTCTGGTGGGCCGCGTCCCACTGTCGGCCGACTCGCCGATCACGCTCATCGCCAAGGTGCTCGAGGAGGTGCCGGAGAGCCCCCGCGCGCTCTCGCCCGACGTCCCCGCGCCGCTCGACGCGATCGTGATGCGCTGCCTGGCGAAGGACCGCGCGGCGCGGCCGGCCAGCGCGGGGGAGCTCCACGATCTGCTGGAGGAGGTGGAGGGAACCCGCTAGGGGCTCGCCGCGCTGGCGCGCGGCGCGCGGGAGCGCCGTCGCGGGCCGTCGGCCCCCG
>JBJMNJ010000098.1:0-9571 GCA_045804325.1 Gemmatimonadaceae bacterium | reverse complement strand
CCGTAGGCATCAACCTCTTCGGCTCGATGACGCGCATCAACATGGCCCTCGAGACGCCGAGTCTCGACGCCACGGGCGATCGCATCACCGAGCTGCTGAACACCAAGGTGCCTGACGGTTTGCTCGGGAAGCTCTCGCTCCTGCCGCGCCTGCTCGAGGTGGCGAAGTTCCCGCCGCGCGCGCACCGGGGCGGCACGCCGCCCTGCCAGGAGGTCGTCTGGCGCGGCTCGCAGATCGACCTGCGCCGGCTCCCCGTGATGACGACGTGGCCCGAGGACGGCGGCCCGTTCGTCACGCTGCCGATGGTGATCTCGACGGACCCGAAGCGCGGCATCCGCAACGTCGGCATGTATCGCGTGCAGGTGATGGGGAAGGACACCGTCGCCATGCACTGGCAGCGGCACAAGGTCGGCGCCGCGCACTGGCGCGAGATGGCCGAGCGCGGCGAGCGGATGTCCGTCTGCATCGCCGTCGGCGCGGACCCGGCGTCGGTGTACTCGGCGAGCGCGCCGCTGCCCCCGGTCGTGGACGAGTTCCTCTTCGCGGGCTTCCTGCGCAAGGAGCCCGTCCGCCTCACGAAGGCGCTGACGTGCGACCTCGACGTCCCGGCGGACGCGGAGTTCGTGATCGAGGGCTACATCGACCCGCGCGAGGAGCTCGTCGTGGAGGGGCCGTTCGGCGACCACACGGGGTTCTACTCCGAGGCCGACCGCTACCCGCTCGTGCACGTGACCGCGGTGACGATGCGCCGCAACCCGGTGTACATCGCCACGATCGTCGGCCGCCCACCGATGGAGGACTTCTACCTCGGCCACGCGACCGAGCGCATCTTCCTCCCGCTCCTCAAGCTCACGATCCCGGAGATCGTCGACTACCACATGCCGGCCGAGGGGGTGTTCCACAACCTCGTGTTCGTGTCGATCGACAAGCAATACCCGGGGCAGGCGTACAAGGTGATGAACGCCATGTGGGGCCAGGGCCTCATGTCGCTGGCGAAGGTGATCGTGGTGGTGGACAAGGAAGTGGACGTGCGCAACCCGCAGGAGGCATGGTGGGTGGCGCTCAACAACATCGACCCCGAGCGCGACGTGCGATTCACCATGGGGCCGGTGGACGTGCTCGACCATTCGAGCCGCGCCTTCACCTACGGGAGCAAGATGGGGATCGACGCGACGCGAAAGTGGAGGGAGGAGGGGTTCACGCGCGACTGGCCGCGCGTCATCGAGATGGACGCGGCCACGAAGTCGCGCGTGGACGCGCTGTGGCCGAAGCTCGGCATCCCGTCCCGATGAGCGGCTCCCCGGCGGTGCGCGAGGGGCAGACGCTCGCGGGGCGCTCCCGCCTCGTCACGTACGCGAACTTCGTGAAGCTGCCGCACACGGTGTTCGCGCTCCCGTTCGCCCTCGTCGGCGTGGTGCTCGCGAGCTACCGGCGCGTGCCGACGCTCGGCCAGGTCGGGTGGGTGGTGCTCGCCTTCACGAGCGCGCGCTTCGCGGCCATGGGGTTCAACCGCATCGCCGACCGGCACATCGACGCGGCGAACCCGCGCACGCGGATGCGCGAGCTGCCGAGCGGCGTGATGCGCGTGCGCGACGCGTGGGCGTCGGTGGCCATGGCGTGCGCGCTGTTCTTCCTCGCCGCGTGGCGGCTCAACCCGCTCTGCCTCGCCCTGTCCCCGGCCGCGCTGGCGTGGGTGTTCTTCTACAGCTTCACGAAGCGCTTCACCCGCTGGAGCCACCTCGCGCTCGGCCTCGGGCTCTCCATCGCGCCCGTCGGCGGCTACGTCGCGGTCACCGGGCAGTGGAGCGACCCGTGGTGGATGCTCTGCGCGCTCTCGCTCGCGGTGGTGACGTGGTCCGGAGGCTTCGACATCCTCTACGCGCTGCAGGACCTGGACTTCGACCGCGCGAACCGCCTGCACTCGGTCCCGGTGGCGTACGGCGAGGCCGGAGCGTTCCGCGTGGCGCGGCTGCTCCACGCGGGCACGGTGCTCCTGCTCGCCGCCGTCGGCCTCGGCGCGCACGTCGGGGTGCTCTACTGGATCGGCATCGCCGTCGTCGCGGGGTTGCTGCTCTACGAGCACTCGCTGGTGCGCCCGGGCGACCTGCTGCGGCTCGACGCGGCGTTCTTCACGATGAACGGCGTCATCAGCATCGCGTTCTTCCTGCTCGTGCTGCTCGACCGCGTGCTGGCATCGTCGATCGACTCTCGGTTCGGCGCCGGATGAGCGCGCGCCTGCCGGTCGTGCTCGCGGTGACGGGCGCGAGCGGGGCGCCGTACGCGGTGCGCCTGCTCGAGTGCCTCGTCGCGCTCGGACAGCCGGTCTCGCTCGTCGTCTCGTCGCACGGCTGGCGACTGCTGCAGACCGAGAGCGACGTCGGCGACCTCGCCGCCCTGCGCGCGGCGACCGGCGGCGACCGGTGGGCGGGGCTCGTCACGGTGTTCGACGACGGCGACCGCGGCGCGGCGCCCGCCTCCGGCTCGGCGCGCAACGCGGGGATGGTCGTCTGTCCCTGCTCGATGGGGACGCTCTCCGCGATCGCGCAGGGGAGCTCGCGCTCGCTCGTGGAGCGCGCGGCGGACGTGGCGCTCAAGGAGCGGCGCCGGCTCGTGCTGGTGACGCGCGAGACGCCGCTGAGCGAGGTCCACCTCGACAACATGGCGCGGGTCACGCGCGCCGGGGCGGTCGTGATGCCCGCGGCGCCGGGGTTCTACCACCGCCCGCGCGGCATCGCGGACCTCGTGGACTTCATCGTGGCGCGCGTCCTCGACCATCTCGGCCTGGAGCACGGCGTGGGGCGGCGCTGGGGCGAGGAGATCGCCGAGGGGTGAACGAATGTCACGCCATCTCATCGGCCTCATCTCGGACACGCACGGCCTCGTGCGTCCCGACGTGCACGACGCGCTCGCGGGCGTGGAGCTCATCCTGCACGCCGGCGACGTCGGCGGCGACGAGATCCTGATCGAGCTCGGCACGATCGCGCCCGTGCTCGCCGTCTTCGGGAACACGGACCCGCGCACGCCCGACCTGCCGGCCGAGCGGGTGCGAGCGGTCGGCGGCCTCGCGATCCACGTGAGCCACGGCCACGAGCTCGGCTCGCCGACGCCGGAGCGCCTCCTGCGCGCCTACCCGCACGACGTGCTCGTGTACGGCCACACGCACCGGCAGCTCGTCGCGCGGGCGGACGGGCGGCTCGTCGTGAACCCCGGCGCGGCGGGACCGAGGCGGTTCGACCTGCTGCCGAGTGTGGCGCGCCTGATGATCGACGGCGGAGTGGCGGAAGTGGAGGTCGTTCCGCTGAAGGCCTGAGCGCGTCGCGCTGCGCAACCGCCAGCACAGGTCCCGACCTACGAAGAAAAGACGACTGGCGGACTGCCGAACCGCTGCAGCCGCCAGTCGCCCGTCGCCAGCGGTCGTAGCAGCTGGCGTGCTCGGATCAGCTCCCGCTAGATCTCACGGAAGTGCGAGACGGGGTACAGGTAATCCTCCCCTGAGTCGTCAATGATGCGGTAGAACGCCCCGTTCGCCTCGATACCGAGCATCTCGTAGAGCTTCCCGAGCGTCAGGTCGTGGCAGCCGCCCGGCTCGTCGCAGCCGGGGTACACGAGCCACGGCCTGACGCTCACACACTTCACGAGCGTCTTCGCCCGCCATTCCGTCGGTTGCCAGGTCGTTGCCATCGCCAGCTCCGCTCGAGGTCTCCGTCGCACGGGCGGGGCAGGGCCCCGAGATCCCCGGCGCGACTCGCTGGGAGGGGGCAGTGCAAGAGGGCTGCCACATTAGGGCCGCCGCTCGCGGCGCTCGGACTGGCTATGAGCGGCTGAAGGACCAACGAGGCCGACGGCCCCGAGAGGAGCGCCGGGAGCCGCCCTCACCCGACGCTACGCGCTGGCCCGCGAGCGTGACCGGGCGAACTCGGACGGCGGCGTGGTGTGGCCGAGCTCGTCCGGGAAGCGGCGGAACCACGACGAGAGGAGGAGCACCTCGTCGATCTCGTGCGTCGGCACCTGCGCCGACGGGCGGTCGGTGCCCGTGAAGACCTCCTGCACGAGACGGCGCAGCTCGACGCGCTCGCGCGGCGTGCGCGGCGCGGGCTGCTCGGCGCGCACGCACCCGCGGCGGACGAGGTACACGCGCTCCTCGCCGCCGGCGCCGGGCGGCGTGTACACGAACGACAGCTGCTCCACCGCGTAGCGCAGCCGCCCGAACTGCTCGCGCAGCACCTCGAGGCGATGCAGCTTGTCGCGGAAGCTCGCCGCGCGCTCGAACTGCAGCGACTCGCTCGCGTCCACCATCTGCCGGCGCAGTGCCTCCATCGGCCCGTCGTCCGCGCCGTCGAGGAACGCGCGCGCGAGCGACACGCGCTCCTCGTAGTCGCGCGCCGAGCACGCCGCCACGCAGGGGCCGAGGCACTTCCTCACCTCGACGCGGATGCACCCCGGGGTGCGCGGCGTGAGCTGGAAGAGCTCCTGCTGGTCGCTGAAGACCATGCGCTTCGCGTCGAGCGCGCAGTCGCGCAGGCCGAGCGCGTCCGAGAGCTCGCGCGCCGCCTCCTGGAGGTTGCGCGCCCCGTTGAACGGGCCGTAGTACGTGCCGCCGTCGTCGCTGCCGGCGCCGCGCACGACCATCAGCCGCGGCGCGGGCCCGCGCGTGAGCTTGATGAACGCGTAGTGCCGCGCGTCGCGCTTCATCGCCACGTTGAACCGCGGGCGGAAGCGCTTGATGAGCCGCAGCTCGAGCAGGAGCGCCGCGAACTCGCTCGGCGTGTAGTCCCACTCGATCTGCACGGCCTCGCGCAGGATGCGCGCGCCCTTGTCCTCGGGATACGCGCAGCGGAAGTAGCTCAGCAGCCGCGAGCGCACGCGCTTCGACTTGCCGACGTAGACGATCTCGCCGTCGGCGGAGAGCATGCGGTAGACGCCCGGGCGGTCGGCCGCGTCCGCCTTCACGGCGGCGCGCATCACGGCCACCTGCTCCTCGCTCGTCGGCGGGCGGCGGTGGCGCTTCGACTCGTTGGCGACGCGGCGGGGCACGTTCGGGCTCTCGGCTCTCGGCTGGGCTCCCGCCGAAGGCGGGAAGGTGCCCTGGGCCGCCAAGGGCACGTCGATCAACACTGACACGCTGGACAGAACACGGTGGCTCTCCCGTCGATCTCGTGCGTGCCCTGAAGCTCGGCGCCGCAGCGCCGGCAGGGAAGGCCCGCGCGGCCGTAGACCGCGAGGCGCTCCACGAAGCCGCCGCGGCCGCCGGAGGCGTCCACGTAGTCGCGGAAGCTCGTCCCACGCAGCGCGATGGACTCCGTCAGCACCTCGACGACGCCATCGCGCAGCCGAGCCACCTCGTCCGCCACGAGCGAGCGCGCCGGGCGCGCCGGGTGGACCCGGGCGCGCCAGAGGCTCTCGTTCGCGTAGATGTTCCCCACTCCCACCACGTGCCGCTGATCCATGAGCACCTTCTTCACGGCTTGACCACTGCGCCGAAGAATACCCGAAAGACGATCCGCCGTGAAGGACGTCTCCAGCGGCTCCACGCCGAGCCCTCCGGAATACTCCGCGAACCGCTCAGGGTTCATCAGCGCGACCGTGCCGAGGCGGCGTATGTCGCGGTAGTGCAGGCGACGCCCGTCGTCGAGGGCGAAGTGCAGGGTGGAGTAGCGGCGCTCGCGCTGGTCGAGCTCGCCGGCGTCCACGAGCAGTGCGCCGGTGAAGCGCGGCTGGACCACGATTCGGTCGCCCGTGTCGAGCTCGATCACGACGAGCTTCGCGCGGC
The DNA here is from genome assembly GCA_045804325.1 of Gemmatimonadaceae bacterium. GTDB lineage: Bacteria > Gemmatimonadota > Gemmatimonadetes > Gemmatimonadales > Gemmatimonadaceae > JBJMNJ01. The sequence continues at coordinate 3,801 of JBJMNJ010000098.1, read as the reverse complement.
GCCAGCAGCGGGTGACGGCGGCGCCGACGGTGCGGCGCGCGAGCTCGGCCGCGTCGACCTCCCGGAGGACGTCCCCCTTCTCGACCGTCACCCCGACGATGGCGCGCCCGCGCAGCGTCGCGTCGAGGTCGCGGGCGATGGTCTCGGTCTCAGGAAGCTCCGGCACCGCTGCGGGCGATCTCGCGCCAGCCGATGTCGCCGCGGAACTGCCGTCCGGCGAACTGCACGCGCTCGGCGTGCGTCCGGCTGAGCCGCCGGGCCTCCTCGAAGTCGTCGGCCACGCCCGTCACGGCGAGGACGCGTCCTCCCGCGGTGCGCAGCGTGCCGGCGGCGTCCCGCGCCGTGCCCGCGTGGAACACGTGGACGCCCGGCTCCTCGGGCGGCAGCGCGATCTCGTCGCCGGTGCGCACCTTCTCGGGATAGCCCGACGCCGCGAGCACCGTCGCCACCGCGCAGCCCCGCACGTCGTAGCGGAGGCGGCTCGAAAGGCTGCCGCCGGAGGCGACCGCGTGCAGGACGCCGAGGAGCTGGCCGCCGAAGTCGGTCACGGGGAGCACCGCCTGCGTCTCCGGGTCGCCGAAGCGGCAGTTGAACTCGACGACTTTCGGCCCCTCGCTCGTGAGCATGAGCCCGGCGTAGAGGAGCCCCGTGAAGCGCGACCCCCGCTCGGCCATCACCTCGAGCGTGGGAAGCATGATCTCGGAGTCGATCAGGTCCATGAGCGCTGGAACCGCGATGCCCGCCCCGCGCAGTGCCGGCCCCCGATCGTCAGCCGCGTGGTACGCGAGCGAGACCGGCGCGTACGCGCCCATGCCGCCGGTGTTCGGGCCGCGGTCGCCCTCGAGCAGGCGCTTGTGGTCCTGCGCGGGCGCGAGCGAGAGGACGCGCTTGCCGTCCGTGATGCCGAAGACGGAGAGCTCCTCGCCCTCCATGAACTCCTCGACGAGGATCTCCGCCCCCGCGTCGCCGAACGCGCCGCGCGTGAGCATGGCGTCGATCGCCTCGTCGGCCTCCGCGAGCGAGCTCGCGACGACGACGCCCTTGCCGGCGGCGAGCCCCGACGCCTTCACGACGACGCGTCCGCCGAGGGCGAGCTCGCGCGCCGCGCGCCTCGCCGCCGCGGCGTCCGTGTGGCGCTCGGCGCGGGCGGTGGGAATGCCCGCTTCGTGAAGGAGCTCCTTCGCGAACGCCTTGGACGTCTCGATGCGCGCCGCGGCCTGGGTGGGGCCGAACGCCGCGAGGCCGCGCTCGCGGAAGCGGTCCACGAGGCCGAGCGCGAGCGGGGCCTCGGGGCCGACGATGGTGAGGTCCACGCGCTCCGCCTCGGCGAGGGCGAGGAGCGCGGGGACGTCGTCGGCGCGGACGGGGCGGCAGCGCGCGTGGCGGGCGATCCCCGGGTTCCCGGGCGCCGCCAGCAGCGTGGCCGACGGCGCGTCGCGGGAGACTGCCCAGGCGAGGGCGTGCTCGCGCCCGCCCCCGCCGACGATCAGGACCTTCACTTCCCGTTGCCGCGCAGGGCCGAGTCGAATGCGTCGCGCGCGCGGTTGAACATGCCGCTCACCGAGTCCACGGCGCTCCGCCACTCGCCGCCGTAGTAGCCGGCCGCGTCGGCGTAGTCCTCGCCGAGGGGGCGCGCCTTCTCGTCGCCGCGGCGCGGATAGTCGCCGTCGAGGACGCGCTGGTACTCGCCGCTCTTGATCCAGCGGTTGAGCTCCGCGGCGCGCACCGTGGCGAACGGGTGGTCGCGGAAGGCGGTGTTGATGACCTTCCACACGAGGTCCATCGCCCCCTCGTTGGCCTCGTACTCCTCGGCCTGGATGAGGAACTCCTCGAGGTTCTCCTCGTCCCCCCTGGGGGAGCCGCCCGCCATGCGCAGCGAGAGGCGGAGCGCGGCCTCGGGGTCCTGCACGCCGAGCAGCCCGGCGCGGTCCGCGGAGAACTCCGCCTTGCGGTACCACTCGAGCAGCGCGAGCTGGAAGGGGAGGAGCGCGACGCCCGCGAGGATGGGGAGGTTGCGCAGGCCGATCGTCATGAGGATGATCGCGATCGTGCTGTAGGTCGCGTGGCCGCTCATGATGTGCCCGACCTCGTGCGCGATCACGGTGCGCTGCTGCTCCTCGTTCGTCTCGTTGATCATCCCCGAGTAGATCACGATGAACGGCTTCGTGAAGCCGACGGCCATCGCGTTGACGAACGGGGTCTGCGAGACGTAGAGCTCGGGGCGCTCGCCGGGATAGTCGAGGGTGGCGAGGACCTCCGTGTAGACGGAGTCGAGCTGCGGGCGCTGGCGCGGGCCGACGCGCACGGCGTTGGCGAGGAAGAGCTGCCGCACGCCGCGCTCGCCGAAGAACCCGGCGACCCGGCGCACGACCTCGTCGAAGCCGGGGAGCGCGCGCAGCGTCTGGAGCGCCGCGCGGTCGGCGGGGTGCTCCCACGCCGTCGACGAGATCCCGGTGAGCACTTTACGGTCGGCCATCGTCTACCTCGGCAATTAGCGGTTCGCGCGGAGGCCCCTCGCCCGCCGGCGTCGTTCCAGTGAATCCGTGCCCTACGAGGGCAGAGCCCGGAAGGTGTCTACTACGGACCTGGCGACCGGCGGCCGCCAGACGGCTACACCCCGCCGAACGCCTGCTCGAGGTCCTCGAGCAGGTCCGAGACGTCCTCCACCCCACAGGACAGACGAATGAGCCCCTCCGTGATTCCGAGCTGGGTGCGGCGCTCGATGGGGACCGAGGCGTGGGTCATCGACGCCGGGTGGCTGATGAGGCTCTCGACCCCGCCCAGCGACTCGGCGAGCGAGAAGACCCGGAACTTCGGCAGGACGGCGCCCGCCTTCTCCTTCGTCCCCATCTCCACGGAGATCATCCCGCCGAAGCCGGTCATCTGCCGGCACGCGAGCTCGTGCTGCGGGTGCGTGCGGAGGCCCGGGTAGATCACGCGCTCCTCGCCGAGCCGCTCGGCGAGCCAGCGGGCGACGGCGCGGCCGTTCTCGTCGTGGCGCGGCATGCGGAGGTGCAGCGTCTTCGTGCCGCGCAGGGCGAGCCACGAGTCGAAGGGGCCCGGCACCGCGCCCGCGGCGTTCTGGATGAACTGGAGGCGCGCGGCGAGGTCGTCGTCGTTCACGATGGCGATGCCGCCGATCATGTCACTGTGCCCGTTCAGGTACTTCGTCGTCGAGTGGAAGACGATGTCGGCGCCGTGCTCGAACGGCCGCTGGAAGAACGGGGTCGCGAAGGTGTTGTCGACCACGAGCAGCGCGCCCGCCCGGTGCGCGACGTCCGCCGCGGCGGAGAGGTCGGTGATGCGCATGAGCGGGTTCGTCGGCGTCTCGACGAGCACCACCTTCGTCTGGGGCGTCACGGCGTCGGCGATGCGCTGCGGGTCGCGCGTGTCGACGAACGTGAAGCGGAGCCCCATGTGCTGCAGGATCCGGTCGAACAGGCGGAAGGTGCCGCCGTAAACGTTCTCGCCGCACACGACGTGGTCGCCCGCGCGCAGGAGCTTCATGAGAGAATCCACACACCCGGTGCCGCTCGAGAACGCGAAGCCGTGGCGCCCGCCCTCGAGGGCGGCTACGTTGCGCTCCAGTGCCTCGCGCGTGGGATTCTTGCCGCGGGCGTACTCGTACCCCTTGTTCTGCCCGAGGCCCTCCTGCACGTAGGTGGAGGTGAGGTACACCGGCGTCATGATGGCGCCGGCCAGCGGCTCCGGTCGTTGTCCGGCGTGCACGGCCCGTGTGCCGAAGCCGGCGCCGAGGTCCTCCTCGAAAACGCGCGTCATGCCGATACTCGAAAGTCGGGT
>JBJMNJ010000097.1:0-3232 GCA_045804325.1 Gemmatimonadaceae bacterium | reverse complement strand
GTCCTCGGGCGCCGGCTCTTCCTCGGGCGCCGACGCGGCCGGCGCCGGCGCGGCGGGCGCGCGGCGCGGGCGCACCGCGGGCGCGGGCGACTCGACCAGGCTCCCCGGCGGCACCGAGCGCATGAGCACGACGCCGCCCATGACCTTCGAGTCGGCGCCGACGGTGATGGGGCCGAGCAGCGTGGCGCCGGGGCCGACGTGGACGTCGGCCTCCAGCGTGGGCACGCCGACCTCGCGCGAGTCCGGGTGGATGCTCTGGCCGAGCGTCACGTGCTGGAAGAGCACGCAGCCGGGGCCGACCCGCACGCCCGGCGCGATCACGAGCCCGACGCCGTGCACGATGATCACGCCCGGCGCGAGCGCGGCGTCCCAGTGCAGGTCGGCGCCGTAGAGGTGCCGCATCATGCGCGACGTCAGCTTCGCGAGCAGCCCGAGGCCGGAGGTGCGGAAGAACCGCATCAGACGGTACGCCGCGAGCATCTGCAGGCCGATCCGCTGCACGACCGCGAACGCGAGCCGCCGCGACGGCGACTCGCCCCCCTGCCCCCGGTACTTCGCGTCGGCGCGGCGAAGTGCCTCGAAGTCGCGCTCGAGGTCCGCCCACACCTTGAGCAGGCGACCGACGCCGCCGAGCCGCTCGCCGTCGACGGCCGCCACGTACCGCCGTGCGGCGCGCAGCCGCCCTCCCGTCTCCGCCGCGCGGCGGCCGACGCCGCGGAAGTAGTGCATGCCGTGCGTCAGGCCGACGAGGACGAGCGCGCGCCGCTCCATCCCCACCGCGTCGAGCAGGCGGGCGAGCGCGAGCACGAGCGCCGCCACGGGGCGCGCCGCCCACGGCGCGAAGGCGCCGAGCACGAGCAGCGGCCGCGCGAGCGGGTGCACGACCCACAGATAGCGCCAGGGGTCGGCGTCGGGGAGCGCGGGGTGCTTCTCGGCCATGCGCGAGTCCGCGACGCCGTACCGCTCCGCGCGCCGCACGAAGCCCGCGAAGCTCGCGTGGTCCGACGCGTGGGCGGCGCGCGCGTCCACGCTGCCCACGAACTCGACCCCGGCCTGCTCGAGCCGCACGCCGAGCTCGGCGTCCTCGGAGATGCGGAAGCTCGGGTCGAAGCCCCCGACGCGGAGGTAATCGGCGCGCCGGAAGGAGACGTTGCCCGTGTAGAGGTTGGTGCCGACCAGGCGCGACGTGCCCCGCGCGGCGCCGCGGACCGTGCGCTCGATGAGGGCGGTCGTGTAACGCTCGTGCAGCGGGAGCCGGTCGCCCGCGTCCGCCTCGATGAGGCCGAGGACGACGCGCCGGGAGCCCGCGGGGTGCGCGGCGCGGTGCGCGGCGAGGAAGTCGGGCGGGAGGCGCATGTCGTCGTCGACGATCACCACCACGTCGCCCTCCGCCGCGAGGATCCCGCGGTGGCGCGCGGCGGCGGGGCCCGCGTTGGGCTGCTCGAGCACGCGCAGCGCGAAGGGCGTCGGCACGGCGCGCAGGGCCGGCGCGACCGGCTCCGCCGAGCCGTCGTCGACGACGATCACCTCGAACTCGGCGGGCGCGAGCGACTGCCGGGCGAGCTCGCCCAGCAGGCGCTCGGCCGACGCGCGCCGGTTGTAGGTGGCGACGACGACGCTCAGCACGGCCGGGCTCGCCAACGCGTCAGCGCCCCGGCCGGATCGTGACGGCCCCGATGAAGCGCTCGCGGCCCGCCACCTGGAGGGTGCGGCGCGCGGCGCGCAGGCTCGTGCGGCCGAGCTCCAGGACGAGGACCGCGGCGTCGCCGCTCCGGATGATCGGGATCACCGCGGGCTTCGTCAGCGGCGACCCGACGACGACGATGCGCCGCACGCCCGGCTCCGGGTCGCGCAGCGTCTGCGCGAGCGCCGCGGCCGAGCGCGGGTCGGTGACTTCGGCGTCGACGAGGCGCAGCGGGAAGCGGTTGAACGCGTCGCCCGCGCCGAGGATGGTGCGCGCGGCCGGCATGGTGGACGCGTCGGGCTGCGCGGGCACGAGGACGAGCGACGACCACGCGGCGCGCTCGAGCGCGAACCACAGGTGCTGCCACTCGGCCGGCGGGAGCACGCGCGAGGCCGCGTCGGGCGTCGCGTCCGGGGCGCGCTCGTCGGCGCGGAGGGCGGGTGGGATCCGGTCGGTCATCATCGATGTCATCTCAGGTTTCGCTCGCGCGTCGGGTGCGCACCCAGTCGCGCGGAGCGCGGGCGGCGCCCGAGGCGCGGAGCGCGAGCTTCCACAGGACGTACCAGGGCGCCCACGCGAGGTCGAGCGCGGTGCGGAGCCCCGCCCCGGTGAGCGCGCAGCCGCGCGCGACGTAGATCACGAGCGCGGCGAGCGCGGCGAGCCAGATCGCGGCGGGCGCCCACGAGGTCCAGCCGGCCGCCGCCGTGGCCGCGGTGGCCGCGGCGCCGACGACGATCGCGAGGGCGAGCGTCGAGAGGGGCGGCACGATGAGGTCGGCCGCGAGGTCGAGGAGCACGGGGTCGCGTCGGCGCCAGCCCTCGCGCAGGAGCCGCCCGCGCCACTGGCGCGCGAGCGCCTGCCGGCCGCCCTCCCAGCGCGCGCGCTGGCTGCGCGACGCCCCGGCGTCGGCGGGCATCTCCCCCTGCACGGCGGCCTCGTCCACGTACTCGACGCGCAGGCCGGCGAGCGCGAGCTGGATGCCGTGCTCGACGTCCTCCACCACCGAGAACGCGTCGTACGGCACGCGGGCGAGCGCCTCGCGCGAGAAGCCCATGCCGTTGCCGCGCAGCCCGCAGGAGAGGCCGAGCCGCTCGCGCCCGAGCGAGCGCACGTCGTGGAAGAGCGTGAACGCGAGCGACATGAGGCGCGTGCGCCAGCCGTCGCCCGCGTTGCGCACGCCGTAGCGCGCCTGCACCGCGTGCGCGCCGGCGGCGAAGCGCTCGGCGAAGCTCGCGAGGAGCTGCGGCGAGGCGACGGTGTCGGCGTCCACGACCACGACCGCGTCGGCCGGCCCGGCGAGCGCCTCGCGGAAGGCCAGGGCGAGCGCATGCCCCTTGCCGCGCCGCGTCGGGTCGTTCCGCTCGAGCACCGTGGCGCCGGCGGCGCGGGCGACATCCGCGGTCGAGTCGCTGCAGTTGTCGGCGACGACGACGACGCGGAACCGGCCCGCCGGATACTCCATCGCCGCGAGGCTCCGCACCGTCCCCGCGATGCCGGCCGCCTCGTCGTGCGCCGGGACGACGACGTCGACGCGCGCCGGCGCGGCCG
>JBJMNJ010000096.1:0-5748 GCA_045804325.1 Gemmatimonadaceae bacterium | reverse complement strand
CGCGGACCACCGTCCGCAGCGGCGAAGAGGCGGGCCAACATAGAACTGTGCTTACCTGCGGTCAAGCAACGCGTCCGCGCGCGCGAACGCACGCGCGCGGCGGCGCACGGCGGCGCACCAGGTCGTTCCAGGTCGTTCTAGGTCGTTCTGCCCACTCGCCGCGCTCGTCAGGCGCCGCCGGGCTCGCTCCCGGCACCGGCGGTGGCGTCGTCGTCGCGCGCCCACAGCGGCGGGTCGTAGGCGGGCGGCGTCGGCAGGCCCTCGGCGGCCAGCACCCCCGCGCCCACCAGGTCGGCGACGAGCGATGCGAACACCTCCTCGGACGCGTCCGGCGGCACCATCCGCACCTCGCGCAGACTCGCGAGGAGCTCCCGCGCGGTCGCGCGCCCGTCGCACTTCGTGAGGAACGCGCCCATCCACGGCGGGCAGCTGGCGTCGAAGCGCGACGGGAGCTCCGAGCGCACGCCCGTGCCGACCGGATGGAACTGGCCGTCGCGCGGGCGCAGCTGCACGTCCACCTGCACCCACGGCTGCACGGCGAGCGGACGGTCGAGCACGTCCCGTCCGTCCAGCCCGCTCGCGCGCAGCGTCTCCCACGCGAGGATCCACTCGACCTGCGCCGAGCGGGTGCGCCCCGCCTCGCGGCGCGCCGTGAAGACCGGGCGCGGCCCCTCGCGGCGCTGCAGCACGAAGAGGGAGTAGACGAGGCGCGTGACCCCCATCGCCTTGAACGCCTTGTGGCGCGCCTCCACCTCCGCGAACCCCGACCCGTCCCGGTGCCACGCCTGGCGTGCGTAGAACTCGGTCGGGTTCGTCGGCTTCGACAGCTCCACGACGAGCACGTCGAACTCGCTCTCGGCCGCGCCGAGCATGGTGCGCAGACGCCGCTCGAGCGGCGCGTCCACGCGGTCGGTCGCCTGGCAGACGCAGTAGAGCCGGCCGCCGGGCCGCAGGTGCTCGGGCAGCCCCTCGACGATGCGCCGCGTGATCTGCTCGCCGTCCGCGCCGCCGTCGCGGAAGATCAGCTCCTGGTGGAACGCGGGCACGTACGGCGGGTGCGCCGCGATGCGGTCGAACGTCTGGCCGCGCACGGGCTCGTACAGGTCGCCCTGCAGCGCGGTGACGTTCTCGATCCCGTTGAACCGGGCGTTGAACTCGGCGAATCGCGTCGCCCGCTCCGTGATGTCGAGCGTCACGCTCCGGCGCGCGGTGCGCGCCGCCTCGAGCGCCGCCACCCCCGTGCCCCCGCACATCTCGGCGAAGGCGTCGCACGGCGCGCTCGGGAGGAGCGTCATGTACTCCTGCGTGTTCCACGACATGGCCGCGAACACGAAGTCGGGCATCGCGCCGGCGGTCCCCGCCACCAGATACGGGTGGTCCGAGGCGACGTACACGGACGCGATCGGGTAGAGCAGCACGGTGCCCACGGCGAACTCCGGCGCGCTCGCGAGCGACTGGAGCAGGCCGAGCTCCTCGAGCAGCGCGAGCGCGTGCGGGTCGATCCCTGCGCGGACCGCGGTCCACTTCACGGCGAGCCCGTCGAAGTAGAGGAGGATCAGCAGCTCGGCGGCGTCCTCGGGCGCGCCGCGCTCCGGATCGGCGGCGCCCTCCCCCTTGCCGACGTCCGGCCGCCGCCGTCCGCGCCGGTAGATCTCCTCGTACGTGTAGCTCACCGCGCGCATGTACTCGCGGAGGGCGCGGTACTGCTCGGGCGTTCCGTCGCGGAACGGCAGGGCGGCGGGCGCCGGGGCGGCGCCGGGGATCACGGCCGCCGACGGCGGGGTGCTGGTGGACGCGCTCACGCTTCACTCCATCGCCCCGCCAGGGGCGCTCGGGGTCCGGCGATCGACTGCACGCGCGCGAGGCGCACGCGCGGCGAATCCTTGAAGCTCAGGAGCGGCATGACGCCGCGCTCCAGCATGCGCACCGCGGCGTGCTCCGTGAGGAGCCCCTCGCCCGGCGGGACCGAGGCGAGCTCGCCCTCGCGGTCGCGGTAGACGTGCATCGGCACGCCGTCGATGTCGAGGAACCGCTCGGGGCGCATCGGCTGGCCCTCCTCCGCGGCCGCCGCGGCCGCGCGCGCGAGGATGAGCGCGACGGCGAACGCGCCGTTCGCCCAGGCGAACGACTCGTGCTCCATCCCACCCGGCAGCTCCTCGAAGCGCGGGAGCTCCGCGTCGGCGAGGTCGCGGCCGTAGGGCAGGCGCGAGAGCAGGCGCGGCGCGACGAGCCCGAGCCAGCGCGCGTCGTCGCCGGCGCGAAGGCGCTCCCACGCCGCGTCGGGCGCGGCCCACTCGCGCGCCTCCGCCGTGCCCGCGAAGCCCGACGCCCCGACGACGGCGGGAGCGGCGGCCGAGACCCAGGGGACGCGTGCGCGCGCGGCGACGGCGGCGAGCGCCTCGAGCGCGCGCTGGTCGTCCGGCGCCGCGTCGAACTCGTACCCGCCCCCGGCGAGCGACCAGCGCGCGTCCGCCTCGCCGGCGTCGCCGAGACGGGCGGCGAGCGCGGACCCGCCCTCGCCGAGATCGCGGACGAGCTCCTCGCGCGTGAGGTCCAGGAGGTGGACGTGCACCGCCACGTCGTCCGGGACGTTGCGCAGCAGAAAGTCCAGCGCGCGCCACAGCGCCTCGACGCGGCGGAACGCGGGGTCGTGCAGGAGGACGCGCAGCTTCTCGTGCGTGAGCGCCTCGATCTGCCGCTCGCGCGTCTGCTCGTCCAGCGAGGGCTTGGGCACCTCCGCGGCGTGACGGCGGAGCGAGCGCTTGAGGAAGTCGTTGAGGTCGTAGGCGAGCGGGTCGCCCTCCGGCCCCAACGTCTCGGCCTCGTCGAGCATCGCCTCGAGGATGTCGCTGCTCATGCGCGGGCGATCCTCGCTCGCGGCGGGCGGCGGGGTCGTGGCCGGACTGCCGCCGCCGGGACGCACGAGCTGCGCGGCGCGCTGCCATTCCTCGCGGAAGAGGCGGAAGAACTCCTGCCGCTCGTTGAGGCGTCCGGGGAGGAAGTCGTCGAGCTCGGCGACGCGCACCGCGGCGCCCTGCCCGTTGGACGACAGCGTCACGTGCACCTCGGGCGCGACCCGACGCAGCACGGCCTCGAAGGTGTCGCGGTCGACGCGCAGCGCGGGGCGCGACTCGAGCGGGGGCGCGGCGGCGCCGGGGCGACTCCCGCGACCCGCGAAGTCGCCGAGGACGAGGATCCGGAACGGGCCGCTATCCTCGCGAAGCCTGCCCCCGGCCGACCGCTCCGCCTCGAGGAAGGCCTCCGCCCGCTGGCGCGCGCGCTCGTCAGCCATGCCGTGACTCGTCCGTCGGGTTCGGGGCGCCTACAGTAGCACCGCGCGGCCGTTCGCACCATGAGCCACGTCACACCGTCGGAGGTCGGACGCCGCGCGCCCCGCTCTGGATTTGTCGGCGGCCGTCCTTACGTTAGTCGCCCATGTCGCAACTCCAGCCCGTGCTGTGGACGAAGGGGCTCCTCCTCGCGCCGCAGCACTTCCAGATGCAGGACCGCTACCTCGGGGACCTGCTGCGCTTCCGCCTCGCCGCGCTGAGCTTCGCGCCGTGGGGGTTCAGTCGGCTCGCGGTGGACCGCGAGGCGCTGGCCGCCGGCACGATCGCGCTGTCGGCGGGCGCCGGGCTCCTGCCCGACGGTCTGCCCTTCGAGTTCCCGGGCGGCGACGTCGCGCCCGCGCCGCGGCCGCTCGAGGGCGCGTGGGAGCAGGACCAGGCCGAGCTGGACGTGTACCTGGCCATCCCCGAGTACCGCCCCGGCGGCCTCAACGTCTCGACGGGCGGCCGCGAGACGCGGTGGCTGGCCGAGGACCGGCCGTGGCGCGACGAGAACACGGGGATGGCGGAGCGCCCGGTGCAGGTGGCGCGCGCGAACCTGCGCCTGCTGTTCGGGCACGAGGTGGGCGAGGGCAGCACGGCGCTGCGCGCCGCGCGGGTGCGGCGCACGGCGGCGGGCGTGTACGAGCTCGACCCGCGCTTCGTGCCGCCGTTGCTCGACCTCCCCGCGAGCGACTACCTCATGGCGATCGCGCGTCGGCTCGTCGAGATCCTCGTCGCCCGGAGCACGGCGCTGGCGTCGGCGCGGCGGCAGCGCAACCAGAGCCTCGCGGAGTTCGGCCTCGCCGACACGGCGGGGTTCTGGCTGCTCTACACGGCGAACACGTACCTGCCGCTGATGCGCCACCTCTACGAGACGAAGCACGGCCACCCGTCGGAGCTGTACGAGACGATGCTCGGGCTGGCGGGCGCGCTCACGTCCTTCTCCTCGGCGATCTCCCCGCGCGACCTCCCGGCGTACGACCACGAGAACCTCGGCCCCTGCTTCACGCGCCTCGACGAGATCCTGCGCCAGCTCCTCGAGACCGTCGTGCCGGCCGGGTTCGTGTCGATCCCGCTGCGGCTCGTGCGCCCGACGCTGCACGCGGCGGCGCTGGAGCAGGATCGGTACCTCGCGTCGCCGAACGTGTTCCTCGCGGTGAAGGCGGAAGGTCGCCCGGCGGACCTCGTGCAGCGCTTCCCGCAGCTCGCGAAGCTCAGCTCCGGCGACCGCATCGAGGTGCTCGTCAGGCAGGCGCTCCCGGGGGTGCCGCTCGTCTACACGCCGAACCCGCCCGCGGCGGTGCCGGTCAAGTCGGGGCACTTCTATTTCCAGCTCATGCAGTCGGGCGCCGAGTGGGACGCGATCGCCCGCGCGCGCAACGTCGCCGCCTTCGTGCCCGCGGAGATCCCGGCACCGGAGATGGAGCTGGTGATCCTGCTGCCGAAGAGCTAGGGAGCAGGGAGCAGGGGCGACCCGGAGGGTCTGCACTCGCGCCCGGTCTCGCTACGCACCCACCTGCCCCCCGCCCCCTGCTCCCTTCTCCCTATTTCCTCAGGGCGAACCAGAGCACCAGCGCGATCGCCGCCAGCAGCAGCGCGTTGAGGAGCAGCACGAGCGGGAGGAGCGAGCGCTTGGGTGGCGGCGCCGGGGCGGGCTGGGCCACCATCGCGGCGGGGGGCGTCAGCATCGCGGGGTTGGAGCTCCCCGGCGTCGGCGAGCCCGGGAGGTGCGGGAGCACGGGCGGCAGCGGCGCCGGCGCCTGGCGGCCCGGGTCGGCGACGCGGCCGAGGACGCGAGTGAACTCGCTCGGCGCCGGCGTCGGGGTCGGCTGCGCGAGCGGCGGGAGCGGCGGCAACCCACCGAGCCCCGGCGGCAGGCTCGCGGGTGGCAGCGGCGGCAGGGGCGCCGCCGTGGGCGGCAGGCCGGAGAACGGCGACGGGGGCGTCGGCGCCGGCGCGCGCGGCGGCGTCCCGCCTAACGACGGCGGGAGCGGCGGCATGAGCGGCGGCGGCGGCGACTCGCGCCGCGGCGCCGCGGGCGCCGGGAGCCCCACCGGGGGCGGCGCCACCGACGGCGATCCGAAGAGGTCGTCGGGCGCCTCGGGCGCCTCGGGGAGCGGCGCCGCCACCGGCGGCGGCGCGCCGGGCTTCGCCGGCGGCTGGAAGAGCCGCGTGAAGTCGCCGTCGGATCCCCGGGGGCGGCTTGGCGGCGGCGCGCTCGGCGGCGCCGACGCGCCGCCGCCCGCCGCGTGGCCGAGGGGCGACGTGTTCAGCGAGGGCGCGCCGAGCTTCGGCGGCGCGGGCGGCGCGGGCGGCGGTGCCGGCGCGCTCGCGGCCGAGGCGCTTGCGGGTGGTGGCGGCGTCCCGGTGGGCGGCTGAGCGGCGGGCGGCTGAGCGGCGGGCGCGACGTCGGCCGCCG
>JBJMNJ010000095.1:0-14553 GCA_045804325.1 Gemmatimonadaceae bacterium | reverse complement strand
CACCGAGTCGATCAAGGACGGCTCCTTCTTCGCGAACGAGGCGTTCGTCGCGGCCTGCCGCCGGGTGAAGCAGAACGGGGGCACGCTGCACCTCGTGGGGCTCGTCGGCAGCGGCGGCGTGCACGCGATCGACAGCCATTTCTTCGCGCTGATCGATCTCGCGGAGCGACATGGGGTCGAGCGCGTCGCGATCCACTGCCTGCTCGACGGGCGCGACACGATGCCCACCTCGGGCCTCCGCTACATGGAGCAGCTGCTCGCGCATGCCGGAAACCGGGCGCGCGTCGCGAGCCTCGGCGGCCGCTATTACGGGATGGACCGCGACCGCCGGTGGGACCGCACGCAGCTCTGGTACGACGCGGCGATCCGCGGCGTCGGGCCGACCGTCACCGATCCCGTGGAGGCGATCCGCGCGGCGTACGAGGGCGGCAAGACGGACGAGTTCATCGTGCCGATGGTCGTCGTGGGCCAGGACGGACGTCCGGTGGCGCCGCTGCGCGATGGCGACGCGATCATCTGCTTCAACTTCCGCTCGGACCGCATGCGGCAGATGGTGCGCGCGCTCACCGACCCGGCGTTCGACGGCTTCGAAGTCTCGGGCGTGCCGCGCGTGCCCGTCGTGACGATGACGCAGTACGACCAGACCTTCACGGTGCCCGTCGCGTTCGAGCCGTTCTCCATGGCGAAGATCGTCGCCGAGGTGCTGTCGGAGAGCGGGAAGACGATGTTCCGCACCGCGGAGACCGAGAAGTACGCGCACGTGACGTACTTCTTCAACGGCGGCAACGAGGTGCCGTATCCGGGGGAGGAGCGCGAGCTCGTGGCGAGCCAGAAGGTCGCGACGTACGACCTCGCGCCGGAGATGAGCGCGCCGGGGATCACCGAGGTGCTCTGCCGCGCCATCGAGGGGCGGCAGCACGACTTCATCCTCTGCAACTACGCCAACGGCGACATGGTCGGGCACACGGGGTCGATCCCCGCGACGCTCAAGGCGGTGGAGACGGTGGACCGCTGCATGGCCGACGTGCTGAAGGCGGCCGAGCGCGCGGGCGCGCGCCTGCTGGTGACGGCGGACCACGGCAACTGCGAGCAGATGCTCGACCCGGAGACGGGCGGTCCGCACACCGCGCACACGACGAACCCCGTCCCGCTCGTCGTCGTGGACCCCGACGGCGACCGCGCGCTCCGCGGCGGCGGCGCGCTCTGCGACGTGGGCCCGACGATCCTCTCGATGCTCGGCGTCGAGCAACCGCAGGAGATGACGGGGGTAGACCTCCGGCGGAACGTCTAGGCCTCGGCCCTCGGCCCTCGGCCTGAGAAAATTCACAGGAACTCAACTCATGAAGCGATATCTGTTCGCCCTTCTGATCCCCCTCCCCGTGCTCTCGCAGGAGGTCGGCTTCCCGCCGGAGCACAGCCCGTATCGCGACCTGGAGTACCGGCAGGAGCTCACGGGGTTCGCGGGGTGGTTCGCGGCGTCGAAGGATCCCGCGGGCGTCGCGCCGCAGGCGGGGCCGATGGTCGGGCTGCGCTACGAGCTGCGCATCGCGGGCCCCGCGCAGCTCGTCGCGCGGTTCGCGAACGTGTTCTCCGAGCGGACGATCATCGATCCGGCGGAGCCGGCGGCCACGCGCGTGGTCGGCACGGAGTCGTGGCCGCTCGTCCTCGGCGACGTGGGGATCAGCGTGAACCTCACGGGGCAGAAGAGCATTCGCGGATTCGTGCCCGTGGTCAGCACGGGGCTCGGCGTCGTGTCGGACACGAAGGGCGGGAGCACCGACGTCGGGGGCTACCGGTTCGGCACCGCGTTTGCGTTCAACTTCGGCGGCGGCGTGCGCTGGGTCCCGGGCGGCCGGTTCCAGCTCCGCGCCGACCTGCAGGACTACATGTACAACATCAGGTACCCGATCCAGTACTACGGCGACATCGCCGGCAACAACGCGGTGCTTCCGAACACGCAGTCCCGCACCCTCTGGAAGCACAACGCGGCGATGACGCTCGGCGGGTCGTACCTCTTCTTCCGGTAGTCCGCGGCGCCGCCGCCGCGGCCCTCGCCAACAGGGGTGACGCATGGCGCGCGACTTCGAGGACCTCCACTCGATCGACAACTTGGGCGACGACGAGCTGCGCGAGCTCGTGCGCGACCACCTCAAGGCCCACAACCTCCTCGACGTGGACGACATCAACGTGCACGTCGAGAAGGGCCGCGTGCGGCTCCTCGGCCGCGTGGGCACCGAGGGCGAGCTGCGCGTCGCGGAGCGCGTGCTGACGGACGTGCTGGGACTCCAGAACGTCAGCAACGAGCTGATGGTGGATCCCATCCGGCGCGCCGTCAGCCCCGAGGACATCGACGACCACCTGAACGACGAGGAGCGCACCGAGGGGCTCCTCCTCGGCGACCGTCCCGTGCCGCTCAACCCGGAGTCGGAGGTGCAGCACGAGGACCTCGACGCGCGGCTCTGGGGGACGACCGACGTCGGCAAGACCATCGCGGAGGGCACGGCGTGGATCCCGCCGGAGGGCCCGACGCCCGAGGGCCTCGGCGGCACCGACACGACGCCAGGGTCGATGGGCGAGGACCACTAGGGGCAAGATGGTAGAGAGCAGGCGCCGCCGGGTATTGCGTCCCAGGCGGCGCCTCTGTTCTCTACTGCTGGCCCGTCCGCTCCCTGCCCCCGAGTCCACGATCCCTTGGCTACTGCCCGTCTCACGCGCCGCGTGCGATTCGCCGCCGCGCACCGGTACCGACGGCCCGAGTGGGACGATGCGCGCAACGCGGCGACCTTCGGCCTCTGCGCGCGCGAGAGCTACCACGGGCACACGTACGTCTGCGACGTCACCGTGCGCGGCGAGATCGACGCGCTGACGGGATTCGTCGTGGACCTCGGGCGCCTCGACGAGGTGCTGGAGCGCGAGGTCCGCGCGCGCTTCGACCACAGCAACATCAACCTCGACGTGCCGGAGTTCGCCGACGGGCGCCTCGTGCCCACCGGGGAGAACCTCGCCCGCTTCATCTTCGAGCGCGTGCAGGGCGCGCTCGGCGCCCTGCGGACCGAGGCGCGGGTCACGCGCGTGACGGTGGCCGAGGACGACACGCTGAGCGCGACGTACGAGGGGTGACCGGAGCGGGCACAGGCGTTGCAGGCCGAGCCCGGGTGACCGACGCAGAGGTGATGGTGCCGCCAGCGCGCGACGTGATGGTGAAGGGCGTGGCCGAGCAGCTCGCGCCGATCGTGCGGCTGCACGCCGAGCTCGCGGGACGGTGGCGGATCGGGCTCGACGTCGACCGGGCGCGCGCGCGACTGCTCGCGGGGCAGGTCGCGTACGACCCCATGGAGGCCATCGCCTCGGCGGGCAACCTGCTCGTGCCCTACATCCGCGCGACCGCGGCGCTGGAGCTCGCGGGGCTGGCGTCGGCGGCCGAGGCGACGGAGGCGCGCGAGCGGCGGTTCAGGCTGCTCCCGCTCATCGCGGGCTGGCTCGCGGGCGAGCCGCCGCCGCGCGAGCGCGCGCGGCACACCGCGTTCCGCGCCGCGGCGCTCATCGCGAGCTCGGTGCTGCGCCACACGAGCGCCGAGGTGAAGCGCGGCGTCGCGCTCGACGGGTGGCTGCGCGCGGACTGCCCCTGCTGCGGCGGGCACCCGGACTTCGCCGTGCGCGAGGCCGGCACCCGGCGGCTCATCTGCGCGCGCTGCGACGCCGCGTGGCCCACGCGGGCGACCGGGTGCATCGGCTGCGGCGCGTCCACCGCGCCGGCGATCTGCCACGTGGCGTCCGCGGCGATCGGCTACGAGCTCGTGATCTGCAACGCGTGCGGCCGCTATCTCAAGGAGCCGCTCGGCCGCTCGACGATCGACCCCATCGTGGAGCGCGCGATCACCGCGCAGCTCGACGCGGCGGCGGAGTCGCGGGGGCTGAGGATCTGAGCGAGACAGGAGAACGGAGAACGGAGAGGCGACTCGCTGGAAGCCTCTCCGTTCTCCTTTCTCCTTTCTTCTTTCCCGGCTGTAGATTCCCGCCATGACCACCGAGCGCGCCCCCGCCCTGCCGCGGCTCGACGCCGTCGAGGAGGCGCCCGTCTGGCTCGAGGTGAACGGCCAGCCGGCGGTGACGTGGATGTGCACCCCCGACCGCCTCGACGAGCTCGTGATCGGGTGGCTGTACGGCGAGGGCTACATCGAGTCGATGGCCGACCTGCTGCGCATGCGACCGTGCGCGTCGGAGCTCGGCTTCTACGTCGAGGTGCCTGCCGCGCGCTACGAGACCGTCGAGGGCGCCGAGCGGCGCCGCGTGCTGGCGTCGGGGTGCGGCGCGGTCACGACGATCCTCGGCTCGCTCTCGTCCGTGCCCCGGCGGGCCCAGACCGCGGAGCCGCCGGACCTCGAGCGCACGCGGCGCCTCTTCAAGGAGCTGTTCGGCCGCGGCGAGCGCTACAAGGACACCGGCGGCGTGCACGCCGCGGCGCTCACCGACGGCGAGTCGCTGCTCTACCACGCCGAGGACATCGGGCGGCACAACGCGGTGGACAAGGTGATCGGCGCGGCGATCCAGGAGGGGCGCGCGCCCGACGGGCTCGCATTGCTCGTCACCGGCCGCATCTCGGGCGAGCTCGCGTTCAAGGCGGCGCGCGCGCGCCTCGGCGTCGTCGCCACGCCGTCGGTGCCCTCGACGCTCGCGGTGGACATCGCCGCCGCCTCGGGGACGGTGCTCGTGGGGCGCGCGGTGAGCGGCTCCCCGCAGGTCCACCGGCCGTAGCGTGACGGGGCACTGCACGGGCGTCATCCTCGCCGGCGGGCAGGCGACGCGCTACGGCCGGCGCCCCAAGGGACTCGAGCGCGTGGGCGGCGCGCGCATCGTGGACCGCGTGGCGGACGCGCTGCGTCAGAGCTGCGACGCGCTGCTCCTCGTGGCCAACGACGCGGCCGC
Source organism: Gemmatimonadaceae bacterium (assembly GCA_045804325.1). Lineage (GTDB taxonomy): Bacteria > Gemmatimonadota > Gemmatimonadetes > Gemmatimonadales > Gemmatimonadaceae > JBJMNJ01. Next base: position 9,627 of record JBJMNJ010000095.1, on the reverse strand, counting down.
GGACTCGTGGCTCCCCGGCGTCCGCGCCGTCACCGACGTCCGCCCGGGCCTCGGCGCGCTGGGCGGCATCCACTCCGCGCTCGTCCGCGCCGGCGGCCCCGTGCTCGTCGTCGCGTGGGACATGCCGTTCGTGCCGGCCGCCCTCCTCGCGGAGCTGCGGCGGCTCGGAGAGCAGGCCGACGCCGCGGCGCCGGAGAGCAGCGCGTCGCGCCGCGGCCTCGAGCCCACGTGCGCGTACTACGGGCCCTCGTGCCTGGCGGCCATCGAGCGGCGCATCGCGGCCGACGACCGCCGCGTCGTGAGCTTCTTCGAGGACGTGCGCGTCGCGCGGCTCCCTGCCGATCGCGTCGCGCGGTACGGCGATCCCGACGTGCTGTTCATGAACGTCAACACCCCCGAGGACCTCTCGCGCGCGGAGGCGCATGCGACGGCCACCGATGGTCGCCGTGATCGGGCGTAAGCACAGCGGCAAGACGACGCTGACCGTGCGCCTCGCCGCGGAGCTCGGGCGGCGCGGGCGCCGCGTCATGACGATCAAGCACGGCTCGCACACGTTCAACCTCGACCCGGCCACCACGGACACGTACCGCCACTACCACGAGGGGATGGCGGAGCGCGTGGCCATGGCGTCGCCGGACAAGTTCGCGCTCGTTCTGCGCTGGGACGCGGAGCTCGGGCCGGAGGAGATCGCCGAGCGCTACATGGCGGATGCGGACGTCGTGGTGTGCGAGGGGTTCAAGGCGAGCGCGCTGCCGAAGATCGAGGTCTACCGCCGCGCGGCGCACGCCGACCCGCTGTACGAGCCGGGCACGCCCGCGGCCGCGCACTACCTCGCGGTGGTCACGGACGCCGGGGACTGGACGGCCGAGGTGCCGACGCTGCGCCTCGCCGACGCCGACTGGCTCGCGCGGCTCGCGGACCTCGTGGAACAACGCATCATCGACCGGACATGACCCGACTCAAGACTGCGGACCTCGGACCGCGCGCCGCGCTCCTGGCGCTCGCCCTCGCGGGGTGCGTGCGCGGCCCTGCCACGACCGCGCCCGCGCGCGGCGGCCTCACGCGGCGCGCGCTCGGGGCGTACCTCGATTCGGCCGTCGGCACCGAGCCGTTCCGCGCGTCGCACTGGGGGATCCTCATCGTCGACGCCGAGCGCGGCGACACGATCTACTCGCGGAACGCGGGCAAGCTCTTCATGCCGGCCTCCAACCAGAAGATCCTCACGGGCTCGACGGCGCTGCACCAGCTCGGCCCCGACTTCCGCTTCCGCACCGACTTCCTGGCCGGCGGACCGATTCGCGGCGACACGCTGTTCGGCGACCTCGTCGTGGTGGGGCGCGGCGACCCGACGCTGAGCGACGCGATGCGCGGCGACGCGATGGCCCCGATGCGGGAGATCGCCGACTCGCTGCACGCGCGCGGCGTGCGCCACATCACCGGGCGCCTCGTGCGCGGCGGCGACGCCTTCCCCGACGCGAACTGGGGCTTCGGCTGGGGGTGGGACGACTTCTACTACCCGTACGGCGCCGGCGTCGACGAGCTGTTCTTCAACGACGGCTTCGCGAAGGTGCTCGTGCGGGGCGGCGCGACGCCCGGGAGCGCCGTGACGGTGACCGTCGGACCCACGCCGATCTACCCGAACGTGGTGGTCGAGGCGCGCACCGGTGAGGCGCCGCCGCCCGGCGCCGCGCGCCCGCGCAACTCGCTCGACGCCGTGTGGGCCACGGGCGTCTACGCGTTCCAGAACGGCGTCGTGCTGAGCGGCGAGATCGCGCCGGGCGACACGGCCACGGTCGAGGTGGCGTACCCCGACGTCGCCATCGGCTACCTCGCCGCGCTCGAGCAGGCGATCTTCGACCGCGGCATCACGCAGCCCGCCGGCATCCAGACCACGGGGCGCGTCACGGCCGACTCGGCCGCGCGGCTCACGCCGCTCTTCTCGACGCTCTCGCCACCGCTCCGCGAGATCCTCCCGGTGATGGAGAAGCCGTCGCAGAACCAGATCGCCGAGATCCTGTTCAAGACGCTGGGGCTCGAGAAGAAGGGCGTGGGCTCGGCCGACAGCGGTCGGCGCGTGGTGGAGGAACAGCTCCGCGAGTGGGGCGCGCGCGACGACGGCTTCGCGGTGCGGGACGGCAGCGGGCTCTCGCGCCACGACTACGTCTCGCCGGAGACGCTCGTCCGCGTGCTCGACGTCATGCGCCGCCACCCGCAGTTCCAGCTGTTCTACGATGCGCTCCCGGTGGCCGGCGTGGACGGCACGCTGCGCTCGCGCATGCAGGGCACGCCCGCGCAGGGGAACGTGCACGCGAAGACGGGGACGATCGACAAGGCGCGCTCGCTCTCCGGCTACGTCACGACCGCGGACGGCCGGCGGCTCGTCTTCAGCATGCTGAGCAACAACCACACGGTCGCGACGCGCGAGGTGGACCGCGTGGTGGACTCGACGCTGGCGCGCATCGCGGCGACGCGCCTCCGGTGAGACGCGCCGAGTGCTGACGGTCCTCGAGGCGAGCGCCCGGATCCTCGAGGGGATCGCGCCCCTGCCCGCCGAGCGCGTCGCGCTCCCCGACGCGCTCGGCCGGGTGCTCGCGACGGACGTGGTCGCGCCGCTCACGCTGCCGCCGTGGGACAACTCGGCCATGGACGGCTACGCGGTGCGCGCCGCGGACGTCGAGGGCGCCTCGGCGGACCGCGCCGCCGTGCTCCCGGTCGCGGAGACCATCGCGGCCGGCGAGTTCCCGTCGCGCGCACTCCGCGCCGGCGAGGCGATGCGCATCATGACCGGCGCGCCACTCCCCGAGGGCGCGGACAGCGTCGTGCGCGTCGAGGACACCGACGGCGGCACGGAGCGCGTCGCCATCCGCGACGACCGCGACCTGCGGCGCAACGTGCGTCCCCGCGGCGAGGACATGCGCGAGGGCGACGTCGTGCTGCCGGCGGGGACGCCGGTGGGTGCCGCGCAGGTCGGCGTGCTCGCGTGCGTCGGCGCGGCCGCCCTGGACGTGTACCGCCGCCCGCGCGTCGCGATCGTCGGGTCGGGCGACGAGCTCGTGGACCTCGACCGCTTCCACGAGGCCCTCGCCGGGCGAAAGATCGTCTCCTCGAACAGCTACACGCTCGCGGCGCTCGTGAAGGCGTCCGGCGGCGTGCCCGTGGACCTCGGCGTCGCGGGCGACTCGGTGGACGCGCTGGCCGAGCGACTCGCGCGCGCGCGCGGGTGCGACCTGATCGTCACGTCGGCCGGCGCGTCGGTCGGGGAGTTCGACTACACGCGCGACGCGTTCCGGCGGCTGGGCGGCGAGATCGGGTTCTGGAAGGTGCGCATGCGGCCGGGCGCGCCCATCGGCTTCGGGCGGCTCGACGGGACGCCGTGGGTGGGGCTTCCCGGCAACCCGGTGAGCGCGATGGTGACGTTCGAGCTTTTCGTGCGCCCGGTGGTGCGCCGCATGCTCGGGCACCGGCGGCTCCACCGCCGCCCGGTGGAGGCGGAGCTCGAGGAGCCCGTCGCCATCGGCGCGCGCCTCACGCACTTCCTGCGCGCCGTCGTGACGCCGCGAGACGGCGGGCGCTACACCGCGCGCCTCACCGGTCCGCAGGGCTCGGGGATCCTCACGTCCATGTCGCTCGCGAACGCGCTGCTCGTCGTGCCGGAGGACCGCCCGCGCGCCGAGGCGGGGGAGACGCTCCGCGCGCTGCTGCTCGCCGACGAGGCGCACCTCGCCGAGGAGTTCTCGCTGTGAGCACGGTCGGCGACACGGTCGAGGACCGCCTGCGGCGGCGCTTCCGCGTGACGGAGACGCGCATCATGGTGCGCGACCACCGGCTCGCGCTCCTCCACCCCGCGAACGCGGACGAGCTGATCAGCGAGGAGGACTTCGAGCGCGACGAGCGGCTGCCCTACTGGGCCGACCTCTGGCCGTCGGCGTTCGTGCTCGCGGGGCGCCTCGCCGACGCGAAAGGCGGCGGCCGCCGGCTGCTGGAGCTCGGATGCGGCGCGGGGCTCGTCGCGACGGTGGCGGCGCTCTCGGGGTTCGCGGTGACGGCGAGCGACTACTACGAGGACGCCCTGCTGTTCACGAAGACGAACGCCTGGCGCAACGGCGCGGCCGTGGAGACGCGCCACGTCGACTGGCGCGGCATGCCCGGCGACCTCGGCGACTTCGACCTCGTGGTCGCGAGCGACGTGCTCTACGAGCCGCGCTACGGCGACCTCGTGGCGGGGGCGTTCGCCGCGACGCTCGGGCGCCGCGCCATCGGGCTGCTCGCGGACCCCGGGCGCATCGCGGCCGACGCCTTCGTGGACGCGTGCAAGCGGCGACGGCTCGTGGCGCAGAAGCGCGACCGCGTGCCGTACGAGCGCGGCGACATCAAGCAGACGATCGACCTCTACGAGATCACCTGGCGGTAGCGGTGCGGCCCCGCCGCCCCCGGCGGGTCGGGCGACTCCGGGGAGTGGACCACCGGTCCAGGTTGACATTCGTCGCGCGCCGGCGAAAGATGGAGGCGACCGCGCCCCCAATCGCCACCCCCGGTCGCTCCCAGTGACTTTCGTCCCGCATCCGGACGGCGACGAGGTGCTCCGCACCTCGCGCACCGTCGTCGAGCGAGCCGCCGCGACGCTCGTGGCCGCCGTCGTCGCGCACGGCCGGGCGACGGACCTCTCGCGCGCCGCGCAGGCGCTCCGCGACGAGAGCCGCGGCATCCGCGAGGCCGGACGCGTCGTCCGGGCGGCGGACGAGGTGCGCCACCCGACGCCACTTCAGGTGCCGGCGCTCCGCACGGACCTGCAGACCGGCGTGTCGCGCTACGCCCTCGCGCTGCGCGGTGCCGGGCTGCCCCCCGAGACCATGCTGCGCCAGGTGAAGGAGGCCATCGCGCCGGCACTGCGAAGTGCCGGGCGCGACGAGCGCGTCGCCCGCATCTCGGAGGACGTCGTCCGCTGGAGCCTCGACGCGTACTACGCGGAGTGAGACGCGCTAGGTCGCGAGCCGCGCCGCGACCACCTCGGAGATGTCGCGCACCGGCACCTCCGCGCCCTTCGCCGTGACGCCGTCGGTGATCATCGTCATGCAGAACGGGCAGGCCACGGCGATCTCCTCGGCGCCGGTGCCGAGCAGCTCCTCGGTGCGCTCGACGTTGATGCGCTTCCCCTCCTTCTCCTCCATCCACATGCGCCCGCCGCCGGCGCCGCAGCAGAGGCCGCGGTCGCGGTGGCGCGGCGCCTCGACGAGCGTGACGACGGGGAGCGCGCGCCGGATCGTCTCGCGCGGGGCGTCGTAGACGCCGTTGTAGCGGCCGAGGTAGCAGGAGTCGTGGTAGGCGACGGTGAGGCGGCGGCCGTCCTCGGTGTCGAACGGGATGCGCCCGGCCTGCATCAGCCGCTCGATGTACGTCGAGTGGTGGATCACCTCGTACTCGCCGCCGAGCTGCGGATACTCGTTGCCGATCTGGTGGAAGCAGTGCGGGCAGAACGTGACGACCGTCTTCACCTCGTAGCGGTTGAGGGTCTCGACGTTCTGCTTCGCGAGCATCTGGTAGAGGTACTCGTTCCCCATGCGGCGCGCGGGGTCGCCGTTGCAGGTCTCCTCCTGCCCGAGGATGGCGAAGTCCACGCCGCTCGCCTTGAGGATGCGCGCGAACGCCACCGCGATCTTCTTCGCGCGGTCGTCGAAGGACCCCATGCAGCCGACCCAGAAGAGGACCTCCGGCCGGCGCCCGCGCTCCGCGAGCTCCGCCATGGTCGGGATGTCGAGCCCCTCGGCCCAGTTCGCGCGGTCGCCGGCGCTGAACGCCCACGGGGAGCCGTTGCGCTCCATGCTCTCGAACGCCGGCTGGATCTCGGGCGGGAAGCGCCCCTCCATGAGCACGAGGTTGCGGCGCAGCTCGTTGATGATGTCGAGCTGGTCGATGGAGACGGGGCACTCCTGCACGCAGGCGCGGCAGGACGTGCACGCCCAGAGCTCGTCCTCGGTGATGTAGTTGTCGAGCAGCCGGTTCTCGACGAGGGCGGTGGCGCTCGCCGGCGTGCCGGCGTCCGCGCCCTCGCCGTGCACGAGCGCGGGCTGGCGCAGCTCGCTCGCGTCGCCGGCGAGGAGCGGGCCCACCTCCATGAGGCGCTGGCGGGTGTTGACGACGATCTTGCGCGGCGAGAGCACCTTGCCCGTGATGTTCGCGGGGCACGCCGCCGTGCAGCGCCCGCACTCCGTGCAGGTGTAGCCGTCGAGGAGGCTCTTCCAGCTCAGGTGCTGCACGTCCGAGGCGCCGAACTGCGTCGCGTCCTCCGCCTCGAGATTCATCGGGCGCATCGCGCCCCTGGTGCCGGGGCCGTTCGTGTTCGAGAGGAAGGTGTTCGGGAGCGACGTGACGACGTGCAGATGCTTCGAGTAGGGCAGGTAGTTCAGGAACGCGAACACGAGCACGGCGTGCGCCCACCAGCTGACGCCGTGGGCGACGGGCGCCGTGCCCGCGCCCATCCCGGCCCGCGCGAACGCCACGTCGAGTCCGTGCGAGACGAACTTCTCGCGCGCCACGCTCCCCGGCTCCGTCACGAGGAGGAACGCGTTCGAGAGGAACATCGTGACCATCAGCCCCGCGATCATCGACAGGATGAACAGCGCGTCGGCGTGCTCGAGGCCGTCCCCCTCGAGGCGCCGCGGGTGGAGCACGAGGCGGCGGAAGAGCGCGAAGCCCACGGCGCCGAGCACGAGGAGGCCGAAGCCGTCCTGCGAGAGCGAGTAGAGGCGGTAGAGGGGGCCGGCCTCGTGGCCCGGCAGCAGCCGCGCGTACGAGAAGCTCGGGAAGACGCCCTCGACGATCACCTCGACGGTGCCGACGGTCAGCACCATGAAGCCCCAGAAGATCAGCGCGTGCATCGGCCCGGCGACGGGGTCGCGCAGGATCTTCGTCTGTGCGATGCCGATCGCGAAGAGGTTCCGAATGCGCGTGCCGACGTCGCTCAGCCGGTAGTCGGGACGCCCGACGCGCAGAAAGCCGACGAGGCGCTGGACGTTGTAGCTGAAGAACCCCGCGGCGACGACAACGAGCAGCAGGAAGGCGATCTGCGAGGCTGTCATGGGCGTGAAGCTATTCCACCGGCCATTGGCTAGCTAGCGCAGCGTTGCAAGCTGCGAGCGCTGCCGGATGGCGACAGGCGACCGCTGCTCTTCCGCCGTCTCGCTCCGCGTCCGGTCGTCGAAGCGGAGCTGCCGACCCGGATCTCGACCGACGAAGAAGGCGACTCGCGTCGCTAGTGCTTCTTCGCTTCCTTGATCGCCGCCGTGAGCGCGGGCACGATCTCGAACACGTCGCCCACCACGCCGTAGTCCGCGATCTTGAAGATCGGCGCTTCCTTGTCCTTGTTGATCGCGACGATCGTCTTGCTCGTGCGCATGCCGGCGAGGTGCTGGATCGCGCCCGAGATGCCGACCGCGACGTAGAGCTGCGGGCTCACCGTGCGCCCCGTCTGGCCGATCTGGTCCGAGTGCGGGCGCCAGCCCTCGTCGGTGACCGCGCGCGTCGCGCCGACCGCGGCGTTGCCGAACGCGTCGGCGAGCTCCTCGACGAGCTTGAAGTTCTCCGGCGCCTTGAGCCCGCGCCCGCCGCTCACGATCACCGGCGCCTCGCCGAGATCGGGGCGGCCCTTGTTCCCCTGGATGGTCTTCGTGACCTTCACGCGGCTCGCGCCCGGGTCGGTCGCCGGCTGCGCCGCCTCCACGCGCCCCGCCTTCGCGCTCTCGACGGGCTGCACCGCGCCCGGCCGGAGCGTGAGCACGGCGGGCTGCGCCTTCACCGTCACGGTCGCGACGACCTTGCCGATGTTGAGGAAATGCTTCCCGGTGAGGCCGCCGCCCGAGCTCTCGAACGACGTCAGGTCGCTCGCCAGCGGCACGCCCAGGCGCGCGGCGACGCGCGGCGCGAGGTCCCTGCCCTGCGCGCTGGCGCTGAACACCGCCACCGCGTAGCCGCCCGCCTTGATCCGCTCGGCGGCCGTCGCGGCCGCGGCCTCGGGGTTGTAGTCCGCGAAGCCGGCGTGCTCGACGACGTGGACGACGTCCGCGCCGTGGCGACCGAGCGTTTCGGCCTTCGCGCCGATGCCGGGAGCGCCGAGGAGGAGCGCGTGCACCTCCCCGCCCTGCGCGTCGGCGGCCTTGCGGGCCGCGGTCACCGCCTCGAGCGCCGCCTTGCGCAGCTCACCGCCGCGCGCCTCGGCGAATGCGAACACGTTCGGCATCAGAGCACCTTCGCTTCGGTCTGGAGGAGTCGGACGAGCTCCGGCACCGCCGCCGAGCCCTCGCCGACGATCCTGCCGCCGGCGCGCTCCGGGGGGAGCTCCATCCTCGTGATGGTGACGCGCGCCTCGCCGAGCTGCGCGGGCCTCACCTCGAGCGGCTTCTTCTTCGCCGCCATGATCCCGGGGAGCGTGGGCAGGCGCGGGCGTGCTATTCCCTCGTCGATCGTCACGACCGCCGGGAGCGGGAACTCGACGAGCTCCGCGCCGCCCTCGAGCTCGCGGCGCGCCGTGCCCTTGCCGCCGGCGACGTCGAGCTGCGAGCACGCCGTCACGAGCGGCAGGCCGAGCAGCTCCGCCGTCATCGCGCCGACGGCGCCGTTGGCGGAGTCGATGGCGATCTTGCCGAACATGATCAGGTCGTAGCCGCCGGCCTTGAGCTCGGCGGCGAGCGCCTGGGCGATGGCGAACCCGTCGAACGGGACCTTGTCCGCCTTGAGCTGGACGCCGCGGTGCACGCCCATGCTGAGCGCCTTGCGGATGGCTTCCTGCACGCTGTCGGGGCCGAGGGACACGGCGACGATCTCGCCCTGCTTGTCCTTCTCCCAGACCTTGAGCGCCGCCTCGACCGCGTAGGCGCCGAAGTCGTCGATGTCGTACTTCAGCCCGGTCTCGTCGATCGACGCGCCGTCGGCGCCGACCCGGAAGCGCACGTCCATGACGGGCGCGCGCTTGATGCACACGGCGATCTTCACCGCGGTCTCCATGTGAAAGAATTCACGAGGAAAGCTACCAGCGTCCCGCCCCCGTTCAAGCGGGGTACCCCCGGCGGCGGCCACCCCAGGAATGTGCTGGCCTTCCCGACCGACGGTGCTATGTTAAGGCCCTCTCACACGTCGCGACTCGCCCCCTGGAGGACCTGATGTCCGAAGTCACCCGCCCGTCGCAGCCCGCGCCGCTCGGCGACTACGCGCCCCCGGCCGAGGAGACGATCGCGCGCCCGTCGCTGCGGGCGACCGGGTTCGTCACGCTGGCGGACCTCCAGCGGATGGCGGCGGAGGCGGAGGCCGCCGCGAACAGCGCCTCGCAGGCGGACGAGCCGGCGCAGGGCTGCTGACCGCCGGCGCGGCGGCGGCTGTCCGCCGGGCGCCTTCCCTCGCGTAGATGGGATTGAGGCTCACGCGCCGCGCGCGCCTCATCTCCCCCACGCCGAGGATCCGCACATGAGCGACGAGAAGAAGGCGACGGCCACGACCGCGCAGCAGCGGGACGACGAGCAGCTCCCCGACCTCACGGCGAGCGACAGCGAGGCGGTGAAGGGCGGTCTGAACTTCACGAAGATCGAGTACAAGTACACGCCGACGGCGGGCTGAACGAACGACGCGGGGCCCGGGATG
>JBJMNJ010000094.1:0-6133 GCA_045804325.1 Gemmatimonadaceae bacterium | reverse complement strand
AAGCTGGTGCGGTCGCGCAAGACGGCGCTCGTTCACCTGATCGGCTGGCTCGGCTTGGCGCTGGCGCTCGATGACGCGGGTGAGCCAACGGCCGAAGAGCGCATGCTGCGGGATGTGGCGCTGCCGGCCGCGCTGGGCCGCTATGGCGGCTGCCTCGAGGCCTATGCCGAGCAGGCGGCGGGCACGGCTGCCCCGTCGGTCGAGGAGCTGATCGAGCGGCTCGGCGGCGCGCGGCTGATGGAGCGGATCCGCACCGAGCGTCCCGTGGCGGAGCGCTACCCGGCCTCCGTGGCGCGACTGGCCGCACTGGTCGAGCGCGGCGTCGGCGATGACCTGGGCGAGCGCATCGACCAGCTGCTCGATCGGGTCGCGCTCTCGCGCAGCGACGGGTCGGAGACGGATGAGCGGCGCGTCAGCCTGCTCACGCTGCACGCCGCGAAGGGGCTCGAATTCTCCCGCGTGTACATCGTGGGCGCGGAAGACCACCAGTTGCCGGGCTACCACGCGCTTCAGCACGACGACCGGCACGAGATCGAGGAGGTGCGCCGGCTGCTCTATGTCGGGATGACCCGGGCGGAGGATCGCCTGGTGCTCACCCATGCGCGCCAGCGCGACGGCCGCGATAGCGGCGGCGCCCTGTTCCTGCGGGAGGCAGGGCTCGAGGTCACGGTGTTAGATTGAGCGCCGGACCTCTACCGGAGCAAATCGCAGTGGCCAAGACCGCAACGATCGTCACCAGCCGTGGCACCATCGTCGCCGACCTGTTCGACACCGAGACGCCCAACACCGTGGCCAACTTCGAGAAGCTCGCCAACAGCGAGTTCTACGACGGCACCCGGTTTCACCGCGTGATCAACAACTTCATGATCCAGGGCGGCGATCCGCTCTCGAAGGAGCCTAATAATCCCCGCGTCGGCACCGGCGGGCCGGGCTACAAGATCAAGTGCGAGACGCAGGGGAACCCGCACACCCACAAGGTCGGCGCGCTCTCGATGGCGCACGCGGGGAAGGACACCGGCGGCAGCCAGTTCTTCATCGTGCTTAGCGAGTCGAGCACGCGCCACCTGAACGGCGTGCACACGGTCTTCGGCCAGGTCACGAAGGGGCTGGAGATCATTCCGCGCATCAAGCCGAACGACGTCATGACCAAGGTGCGCGTCGAGGGCTGAGCCCCGCGCGCCGCCGCACCACTCGAGCCGCACCACCCGACGAGCGAGCCGACCGACTCCCATGGCCACCGACCACCATCACCACCGCCCGCCCGCCCGCGACAAGGTCCCCGCGTTCCTCGGCCTCGTCGCCGGCGCCGTCATCATCTTCCTCATCCTGTTCGGCGTCGTGAAGGCGACGAACGCGAAGTTCGCCGGACACAAGGCGGAAGCAGCCGCGACGCATTGAAGGCGGTCCTCGGCCCTCCGCCCTCGGCCGCGGAACGTGCAGCCGAGGGCCGAGGGCCGGGGCCGCTGTTGGAGCGCTGCCTCGGCGCACTGTAACTTCCGGGGCATGACCCTACCCTCCCGTAGCGACGCGCTCGCGATCGTCCACGAGCACACCGCGAGCGACTCGCTCCGCAAGCACATGCTCGCCGTCGAGGCGGCGATGCGGGCGTACGCCGAGCGCTTCGGCGAGGACCCCGAGCGCTGGGGGCTCGCCGGACTGCTGCACGACTTCGACTACGAGCGCTACCCCAACGCCGCGCACTCCGCCACCGAGGAGCACCCCGCCTGGGGCGTGCGGCTGCTCCGCGAGCGCGGCTACCCCGACGACGTCCTCCAGGCCATCCTCGGCCACGCGCACTACACGGGCGTCGCCCGCGAGACGCGCATGGCGAAGACGCTGTTCGCCGTGGACGAGCTCACGGGGCTCGTCACCGCCACCGCCCTCGTCCGCCCGAGCAGGAGCGTCCACGAGGTGGACGCGCGCGCCGTGCGGAAGAAGATGAAGGACAAGGGCTTCGCCCGGGGCGTCAGCCGAGAGGACGTCGTGCAGGGCGCCGCCGAGCTCGGCGTGGATCTCGACGAGCACATCGACTTCGTCATCCGGGCCATGCAGGCGCGAGCCGAGGACCTGGGACTCGGCGGTGCCCCCGCGACCTCCTGACATGCCTGTCAGCCCTCGGCCAGGTGCCCGCCGCCGGCGGGCGGGCGCCCTCGGGCCGCTGGATCGCGGCCGAAGGTCGAGGGCCGAGGACCGTCATTCCCGGGCCCAACGTTCCACCCCGGCTCCGCGTACGGTAGACAGCCCCGCACCCGGAGCCCATGCAGGCAGCCGCCACCCTGAGAGTCGTCGCCACGTCCGGTTCCGCCGTGTCGCCCGCGCCTGATCCGCGGGAGGCCGAGCGCGCCTTCGTGATCGCGGCCCAGGGAGGCGACGAGGGCTCGTTCGCCGCGCTCGTCCGGATGCACCAGCGCCGGGCGTACGTGGTGGCCCGCGCCATCGTGCTCTCGCACGAGGACGCGGAGGACGCGGTGCAGGAGGGGTTCCTCCACGCGTACCGCGCGCTCGACCGGTTCCGGCCGGACCAGTCGTTCGGGGCGTGGCTGCACCGCATCGTCGCGAACGCCGCGCTGGACATCGCGCGGCGGCGCAAGGTGCGGGCGGCGGAGGAGCTCCCGGAGACGGTGGCCTCCCCGTTCCGCGACCCCGCGGAGGCGGGGGACCTGCGGGACCGCCTTCGGGCCGCGCTCGCGCGCCTCGGCGAGCGGCAGCGCGCGGTCATCGTGCTGCACGACGTGGAAGGCTTCAAGCACTCGGAGATCGGCGAGATGCTGGGCATCCCGGAAGGGACCGCCCGATCGGATCTTCATCATGCGCGCGCCGGGCTGCGGCGCGCGCTCGGCGACATCAGGAGCGACTCATGAGCAGGGATTCGCGCGGGCCCCGGGGGCCACTGCGCCCGCGGGACGCGGACGAGCTGCCGGCGGCGACCCGCCTGGCGCTGCGCTCGGTGTACGCGCCCCCCGGCGACGAGGCGTACTGGGACGGGCTCGAGGCGCGGGTGCTCGCCCGCGTGCGCGCGGCGCGCGCCGGCGACGACTGGTCGCACGTGCTCGTCGGCTGGGCGCGGCTCGGCATCGCCGCCGCGGCCGCCGCCGCGGTCGTCGCCGGCCTCGCCCTCGCGCAGGTGCGCCGTGAGGCGGCGCGCCAGCAGGAGCGCGCGTTCGCCGCGGTGATGGACGACGTCTCGAGCGTGCCCGCCGTCGCGGCGACCGGGCCCGACGAGTCGCGCGCCCGCGAGGCGACGCTCCGCTATCTCATCACTCACTAATCCGTACCTAATCCGTACTGGAGCGGTCATGCAGCGCTCGAAGCAGCACGCCATCATGTTCCTGCTCGGGGCCCTCCTCACCGGGGGGGTCACGGGCTTCGCCGTCGCGCGCACCGTGGCGCCCCCGGCGGCGAAGGCGTGCGAGCCGGTCTCCTTCCGGCAACAGGTCGCCCGGGCCCTCGAGCTCGACGCCGCGCAGGCGCAGCAGCTCGATTCGATCCTCGACCAGCGCAACGCCCACCTCCGCGAGGCGGTGCGGCCGGTGCAGCCGCAGCTCGACTCCATCAAGGAGCGGGCGCGCGAGCAGATCCGGCAGACGCTCCGCCCGGAACAGCGCACGCTCTTCGAGACGTTCCTCCAGAGTCAGGAGCGCGAGAAGGGCGCCCAGACCCCCACCAACGGAGCCAAGCAGTGACCACGTCCCCCGTCCGGCCCGCGGGCGCCCTCGCGTCGCTCCGGGCCCTCGTGCTGGCGGCGCTCGCGCCCATGGCGCTCGCCGCGCAGGTCCCGTCGGCGCCGCAGGCCCAGCTGGCCGGCCAGCCGGCCCGCCAGATCACGCTCGACGAGGCCGTGCGCCTCGCGCAGCGCAACTCGCCGACGACCGTCCAGTCGGCCGGGAACATCCGCACCGCCGCCGCCGCCGCGGGCTCGGCGTGGAGCGCGTTCCTCCCGTCGCTCAGCGTCAACACCGGCGTCACGCAGAACACGGGCTCGCGATTCGACCCGCAGCGCGACGAGATCATCGAGGCCACGACGAGCTGGCAGTACAGCAACGGCTACTCCGCGCAGATGCTGCTGTTCGACGGCGGCGACCGCATCTTCCAGCTCCGGCAGGCGCGGCAGAACGTCAACGCCGCCCAGGCCGGGGACATCGCGCAGCGCTACACCGTGCGTCTCAACGTCGCGCAGCAGTACTACAACGTCCTGGCCGCGCGCGAGACGCAGGCGGCCGCGCAGGCGCAGCTCGACCAGGCGGAGCAGCAGCTCCGGGTCTCCTCCGCCCGCGTCGCCGCCGGCGCCGCGACGCGCTCCGACTCGCTGCGCGCGATCATCCAGGTGGGCAACGCGCGCCTCGCGCTCCTCCAGGCGATCAACGCGCTGAACTCGGCCAACGCCGCGCTCACCCGCCTCGTGGCGACGCCGTTCCTCGTGACGGCCATCCCGTCCGACACGCTCACCGAATACGCCCCCCTGCCGGACAGCGCGGCGCTCGTCCGCTGGGCGGCGGCCGGACCGGCGGTGAACCAGGCGACGGCCCAGCTGCGCGCGGCGCGGTCCGGCGAGCGCTCGGCGTGGACGAGCTACCTGCCCACCGTGGGGCTGCGCTACGACCGCGGCGGCAACGGGTCCACCCCGAACTTCGACCTCTCGCCCGACCAGGTCGTCTACGCCAACCGCCTCTCGATCGGCCTCAGCTTCCCGATCTTCAACAACTGGCAGCGCGAGGAGGCGCGCGTCCGCGCCGACGTCGCGGAGGACATCGCGGAGGCGCAGCAGCGCGACGCGCTGCTGCTCGCGCAGCAGACGCTCGTGCAGAACCTCGGCACGCTGCGCACGGCGCAGGAGCGCGTCACCATCCAGCTCGCCAGCGTCGCCGCCGCCGAGGAGGACCTCCGCGTGCAGCAGCAGCGCTACGCGCTCGGCGCCTCGACGCAGCTCGACGTGCTGACGTCGCAGACGCAGCTCGGCCAGGCGCGCGCCCAGCTCATCCAGGCGCGCTACGACCTGCGCGTCGCCCGCGCCTCGATCGAGGCGCTGATCGGCCGGCCGCTGCCGTAAGCGCGGTCGCCGGCGCTCGGCGCTCGGCTCTCGGCCCTCGGCCCTCGGCTTGCTGTATTGCAGCCGAGGGCCGAGGGCCGAGAGCGAAGGCACGACTCGAAATCCACTCGGAGCTACTCCGTGAATCGTAAGACGTACGCCGCCGTCGGGACGCTACTGCTCCTCGTCGCCTGCGCGAAGAAGAAGGAGCAGCCGCTCCCCATCCAGACCGCCGCGGTGGAGCGGCGGGACATCGTCATCGACGCCCAGGCCACCGGCGCCGTCGAGCCGATCAACGTCGTCGAGGTGAAGTCCAAGGCGTCGGGGCAGATCGTGAAGATGCCCGTCGAGACCGGCACGCAGGTGAAGCCGGGCGACCTCCTCGTGCAGATCGAGACCCGCGACGTCCAGAACCAGTACGACCAGCAGGCCGCCGCGCTCGCGGCAGCGCGCTCGCGGCTCGAGGTCGCCACCGCGGCCAAGCGCCGCGCCGACGAGCTGTTCAAGGGCCGCATCATCACCGCCGCGGAGCACGAGACGGCGCAGCTCGACTACGCCAACGCGCAGTCGGCGCTCGTCGCGGCCCGGACGTCGCTCGACATCAACAAGCAGCGGCTCGAGGACGCCACGGTGCGCGCTCCCGTCGCCGGCACCATCATCGAGAAGACCGTCTCGCTCGGCACCGTCATCACCTCGGCTACCGGAGCCTTCGGCGGCGGCACGACGCTGCTCAAGATGGCCGACCTCGGCTCGGTGCGCATTCGCGCCCTGTTCAACGAGACCGACATCGGCCAGGTCCAGCCCGGCCAGTCGGCGACCGTCGTCGTCGACGCATATCCGGAGCGCCGCTTCACCGGCACGGTCGAGAAGATCGAGCCGCAGGCGGTCGTGCAGCAGAACGTCACGATGTTCCCCGTGCTGGTCACGCTGCAGAACCTCGAAGGGTTGCTCAAGCCCGGGATGAACGGCGAGACCAGCGTGCTCGTGGACCAGCGCACGAACGTGCTCGCGGTGCCGAACGACGCGGTGCGCAACCCGCGCGAGGCCGCGGCCACCGCGCCGATGCTCGGACTCGATGCCGACTCCGTGCGGGCGGCCGTCGCGACT
>JBJMNJ010000093.1:0-9235 GCA_045804325.1 Gemmatimonadaceae bacterium | reverse complement strand
GGCTCGACGCCATCGTGGACCGCACCCGCAACGGCGGCGCGGAGATCGTGAAGCACCTCAAGACGGGCTCGGCCTACTACGCGCCGTCGAGCGGCGCCGTGCAGATGGCCGAGGCGATCGTGAAGGACCAGAAGCGCATCCTGCCGTGCGCGGCGTGGCTCGAGGGCGAGTACGGCATGTCCGGGCTGTTCCTCGGCGTCCCCTGCAAGCTCGGGCGACGCGGCCTCGAGAAGGTCATCGAGGTCGAGCTCACCGACGCCGAGCGCGCGGCCCTGGCGAAGAGCGCCGACGCGGTCCGCGAGCCGATGGCGGCCCTCAAGCTCTGACCGGAAGTCCGGCGCGGGACGGGAGCCACGAGGTTCCGTCCCGCGCGCTTCATGGGGCGCGGTGGCGCGCGCCCGCACTTCGAGACGCTTCGACCCATGTCCTGGCTATTGGGATTCTATAGATCGACGGTCGGGAAGAAGGTCATCATGGGGGTGACCGGGGTGATCGGGATCGGCTTCGTGATCCTGCACATGCTCGGCAACCTCCAGATCTTCCTCGGCCCGGAGAAGATGAACGGCTACGCGCGGCTGCTGCACGGGCCCGCGGCCGAGGTGCTGTGGGTGCTCCGCGTCGTGCTGATCGCGGCGGTGGTGCTCCACATCGTGTGCGCGGTGCAGCTCACGGCGCGCTCGCGCGCCTCGCGCCCGGTGGCCTACGCGCGGCGCGTGCCGCAGGTCTCCACGTGGGGCGCGCGGTCGATCCGCGTGGGCGGGTTCCTCCTGCTGCTGTTCATCCCGCTCCACCTCATGCACTTCACGACGAAGACGTGGCGCCCGGCGGGGACGTTCGCCGAGGGCGACATCTACGCGCTGGTGGTGAGCAGCTTCGGCATCTGGTGGCTGGCGCTGCTCTACATCGCGATGATGGTCTTCATGGGGCTCCACCTGTACCACGGCGCGTGGAGCTCGCTCCGCACGCTCGGCGCGAAGAAGGCGTCGGGCGACCCCTTCCAGCGAAAGCTGGCCACCGGCCTCGCGATCGTCGTGTGGCTCGGCTTCACCATCGTGCCGCTCGCCATCTGGGCGGGCGCGCTCCGCTCGCGCGGGGCCGCCGCCGCGGCGGTCGCCGCCCCCGCGAGCCACGCAGACTGAGATGAGACTCGACGCCAAGATCCCGGGCGGGCCCATCGAGCAGAAGTGGGACCGGCACCGCTTCGAGATGAAGCTCGTGAACCCCGCCAACAAGCGTAAGTACACGGTCATCGTGGTGGGCTCCGGGCTCGCCGGCGGGTCGGCGGCGGCCACGCTGTCGGAGCTCGGCTACAACGTGAAGTGCTTCTGCTTCCAGGACTCGCCGCGCCGCGCGCACAGCATCGCCGCGCAGGGCGGGATCAACGCCGCGAAGAACTACCAGAACGACGGCGACTCGGTTCACCGCCTGTTCTACGACACGGTGAAGGGGGGCGACTTCCGCGCGCGCGAGGCGAACGTCTATCGACTCGCGCAAGTGTCCGTGCACATCATCGACCAGTGCGTCGCGCAGGGCGTCCCGTTCGCGCGCGAGTACGGCGGCCTCCTCGCCAACCGCTCGTTCGGCGGCGCGCAGGTCTCGCGCACCTTCTACGCGCGCGGCCAGACGGGGCAGCAGCTCCTCCTCGGCTGCTACCAGGCGCTGGAGAAGGAGGTGCAGAAGGGGGGCGTGAAGATGTACCCCCGCACCGAGATGCTCGACGTGGTCGTCGTCGACGGCCGGGCGCGCGGCATCGTCGTGCGCGACATGGTCACGGGCAAGGTCGAGTCGCACGTCGCCGACGCGGTGCTGCTCGCGACGGGCGGCTACGGCAACGTCTTCTTCCTGTCGACGAACGCGAAGGGCTCCAACGTGACGGCGATCTGGCGCGCGTACAAGCGCGGCGCCGCGTTCGCCAACCCGTGCTACACGCAGATCCACCCGACCTGCATTCCCCAGAGCGGGCAGTACCAGTCCAAGCTCACGCTGATGAGCGAGTCGCTCCGCAACGACGGGCGCGTCTGGGTGCCGAAGCAGGCCGGGGACCGGCGGCCGCCCGACCAGATCCCGGAGGCGGAGCGCGACTACTACCTCGAGCGGAGATACCCGAGCTTCGGGAACCTCGCCCCGCGCGACATCGCCTCGCGCGCGGCGAAGTACGTCTGCGACGAGGGGCGCGGCGTCGGTCCGGGCGGGCTCGGCGTGTACCTCGACTTCTCGAGCGCCATCCAGCGCCTCGGCGCCGACCGCATCGCGGAGCGCTACGGCAACCTCTTCGAGATGTACGAGCGCATCACGGACGAGAACCCGTACAAGGTCCCGATGCGCATCTACCCGGCCGTGCACTACACCATGGGCGGCCTCTGGGTGGACTACAACCTCATGAGCACGATCCCGGGGCTGCACGTCCTCGGGGAGGCGAACTTCAGCGACCACGGGGCGAACCGCCTCGGCGCGAGCGCGCTGATGCAGGGGCTCGCCGACGGCTACTTCGTGATCCCGTACACGATCGGCGACTATCTGGCGGGCAAGGGCGCCGACTCCCTCACGACCGAGCACGCGGAGTTCAAGCGCGTGGAGGCCGAGGTGGGGCAGCGCACGCGGCAGCTCCTCTCGATCAAGGGGAAGCGCACGGTGGACTCGTTCCACCGCGAGCTCGGCAAGGTCGTGTGGGACCACTGCGGCATGGCGCGCACGCGCGCCGGGCTCCAGGAGGCGCTCCAGCGCATCCCCGCCATCCGCGAGGAGTTCTGGCAGAACGTGAACGTGCCGGGCAGCGACCTCCAGCTCAACCAGGCGCTGGAGCGCGCGGGGCGCGTGGCGGACTTCCTCGAGCTCGCGGAGCTCATGTGCGTCGACGCGCTGCACCGCGAGGAGAGCTGCGGGGGGCACTTCCGCGAGGAGTACCAGACGCCCGACGGCGAGGCGCTCCGCGACGACGCCAACTTCGCCTACGTGGGCGCGTGGGAGTACCAGGGCGACGGCAAGGCGCCCGTCCTGCACAAGGAGCCGCTGCAGTTCGAGTACGTGAAGCTGGCGCAGCGGAGCTACAAATGAGCGCGAACATGAACCTCACCCTCCACGTCTGGCGCCAGGCCGGCCCCGACGCGCCCGGCCGGATGGTCCGGTACGACGCGACGGACGTCAGCCCGGACATGTCCTTCCTCGAGATGCTCGACGTCGTGAACGAGCGCCTCCAGGAGCGCGACGAGGAGCCCATCGCCTTCGACCACGACTGCCGCGAGGGCATCTGCGGCTCGTGCAGCCTCATGATCAACGGCGTCGCGCACGGCCCGATGAAGGGCACGGCCACGTGCCAGCTGCACATGCGGAGCTTCCGCGACGGCGACGTGCTGTACGTGGAGCCGTGGCGCGCGCGCGCGTTCCCGGTGGTGCGCGACCTGTGCGTGGACCGCGCGGCGCTCGACCGGATCGTCGCCGCGGGCG
Organism: Gemmatimonadaceae bacterium; assembly: GCA_045804325.1. GTDB lineage: Bacteria > Gemmatimonadota > Gemmatimonadetes > Gemmatimonadales > Gemmatimonadaceae > JBJMNJ01. The sequence continues at coordinate 5,791 of JBJMNJ010000093.1, read as the reverse complement.
GGTACATCTCCGTGAACACCGGCGGCGCGCGGGACGCGAACAGCCTCCCGGTGCCCAAGCCGGACGCCGACGCCGCGATGGACGCCGCGGCGTGCATCGGCTGCGGCGCGTGCGTCGCGGCCTGCCCGAACGCCTCCGCGTCGCTGTTCACCGGCGCCAAGGTCACGCACCTCGGCCTGCTCCCGCAGGGCCAGCCCGAGCGAGACCGCCGCGTGCTCGCGATGGTCGAGCAGATGGACGCCGAGGGCTTCGGGCACTGCACGCTCTTCGGCGAGTGCCAGGAGGCGTGTCCGAAGGAGATCAGTCTCGACACCATCATGCGGATGAACCGCGACTTCATCCTCGCGTCCGCGCGACGCTCGCCGAAGAAGGCCGGGGCGGAGTACGCGGGCTGATCGCGGCGCTGCCGGACGCCGAGCCGGCCACGCTCCTCCTGAGGACCGTGGCCCGCTTGCTGCACCTCCGTCCGCGACACTCAGCGAGGGCAGCGCGATGAAGGACCCACAGCGATCCCGCGACCCGATGGGGCAGGGCGACGAGCGCGCCGACGGCAGCCGCGAGAAGGACTACGGCGGCCGCGAGCTCGGCGGGCTCACGAAGAGCGAGATGAACAGCGACCCCGAGGTCAACCTCGGCGGAGCCGATGCGGTGCCCGACCTCCCGCACTCGGCTGGCGCGCGCGGCGCTGAACTGAACCAGCCCGGCGAGCAGCGCGCGGGCGAGCGGAAGGGCGGGAAGTAACCCGCCCCTCCGCCACGCGGTCACGCGATCGAGGAAGCCTCGGCGGTGCTCGGCCGCATCGGCGAGTAGTCGGGCGCCGGGACGGCGTCGGGCTTCGGGAGCGCGACGCCCGCCCTCGAGAGCGCGGCGAGCCGCTTCGGCAGCGTCGGGTGCGTCGACATCTGCTCGACGCGCTTCACCCAGTAGCCCTTCTCGGTCTCCACCTGCTTCATGTACTCCACGACGTTCACGCGGCCGTAGAGCGCCTTGCCCGCGGCGAGCACGAGGAGCCCGGGGAACGCGCCGTCCGGCTGGCAGAACGCGCCGTAGCGGTCGCACGTGTACTCGCACGCGCGCGAGTAGGCGGCGCCGAGGTAGGGCACGATGCGCGAGGGGAAGAGGAGCCAGCGCAGGTTCAGGTGCCCGCGGTGGTGGTGCCCGAGCTCGTGCGCCACGATGAAGCCGACCGCGGCCTCTCCCTGCTCGTAGGCCAGCTCCAGCACGTCCGAGTAGAGCACGACGAAGCGGCGCCCGAAGAACTTCGTGGCGAAGGCGTTCAGTGTGCCGCCGCCCTGGAGCACGAAGGCGTCGGGGGCGGTCTTCATCCCGATGCGCCGCGCGTGCTCGGTGACGAGCCGGTGGAGCTCGGGGAACTGGCGCGGCCCGACCTTGATGCCGTTCGCGCGGATGTTGCCGACCATCATGCCGTGGACCATGAGGCCGACGAAGAGGAAGATCGCCGCGTAGGTGAGCACGGCCGTCGCGGCCTCGGCGCCGAGCGCGAGGGAGCCGGCGACGCCGGCCCAGACGACGAGACTGACGAGCAGGGAGACGGCGTACAGCACCTTCTCCCGCGTGATCGCGAGGTCGACGAGGCGAAGCGCCGAGGCGGGGCGGGCGGACACGGCCATTGGGAATCTCTCCAGAAGTGTTCGTGCGGCGCAGCGGGCTCGGCCGTGCCACTTCGATGGAGACGATCCCGGCTCACGCCCGGCAACCCGCCGGGCCCAGGCCTCAGAGCCGGGGCAGGGTAACCCCGACCTGGCCCTGGTATTTCCCCTTCTTGTCCTTGTACGACACGAGGGGCGGCTCGGAGCCCTTGAAGAAGAGCACCTGCGCGATGCCCTCGTCGGCGTAGATCTTCGCGGGCAGCGGGGTCGTGTTCGAGATCTCGAGGGTCACGTAGCCCTCCCACTCCGGCTCGAACGGCGTGACGTTCGTGATGATGCCGCAGCGGGCGTAGGTGGACTTGCCGACGGTGACCGTCACGACGTCGCGGGGAATGCGGAAGTACTCGACCGATCGCGCGAGCGCGAACGAGTTCGGCGGGACGATGCAGACGTCCCCCTCGAACTCGACGAAGCTCCTCGGGTCGAACTGCTTCGGGTCGACGACGGAGCTCAGGACGTTGGTGAAGATCCGGAACTCGCGGGCGACGCGCATGTCGTAGCCGTACGAGCTGACGCCGTACGAGATGACCCCCTCGCGCACCTGTCGCTCGGCGAAGGGCTCGATCATGCCCTGGCGGGCCATCTCGATGATCCAGCGGTCGTTCTGAATGGTCATTGCAACCGGGCTGCGGGCTCGAGGGGGAGGGAGCGGAGCGCGCGGAATGTATTTCGCAGCGTCCCGCGCCGCCACGACGGGGCCTGACGAGTGGCGCGCCGTGCGCGAGCGCACGAAGGGCTCGGTTGCGGCCGGAAGTAGCCCTGAATAAGTTTTCAGGCTGAGTTAGTGAAATATTTCACGAAGTCGGGAGCGCCATGGGACGTACGTACCTGCCCGTGCTGTTGTTGATTGGCTTCGTCCTGCTGAATGCGGTGCTGATCGTGGGGCTGTCGACCCTGCTGAACCGCCGCCGTCCGATGCCCGAGAAGGACACGCCGTACGAGTCGGGCATGCCGCCGCTCGGCGACGCCCGCGAGCGCTTCTCGGTGAAGTTCTACATGGTCGCGATGCTGTTCATCGTCTTCGACATCGAGACCGTGTTCATGATCCCGTGGGGGGTCTACTTCCGGCAGCTCTCGTGCGACGTGGAGCTCGCCGCCGGCGTGGCCTGCCCGGCGGCGCAGGTGTCGTTCTTCGGGCTCGGCGAGATGCTCGTGTTCATCGGCATCCTGCTCGTCGGCTTCGTCTACGTGTGGAAGAAGGGGGCTCTGAGATGGGACTGACGCAGCGTCCCGACTACGACGCCGTCCGTTCGACCGGCGGCGGCGAGGGGTGGGTGACCACCCGGCTCGACATGCTGGTGAACTGGGGGCGCGCGAACTCGCTGTGGCCGATGCCCTTCGGCACCGCCTGCTGCGCCATCGAGTTCATGGCGAGCGCGGCGAGCCGCTTCGACCTCGCGCGCTTCGGCATGGAGCGCATGAGCTTCTCGCCGCGGCAGTCCGACGTGCTGATCTGCGCGGGGCGCGTGCCGTTCAAGCTCGCCCCCGTGATCCGCCGCCTCTGGCAGCAGATGGCCCAGCCGAAGTGGTGCATCGCGATGGGCGCGTGCGCCTCGACGGGCAACATCTTCGACAACTACGCCGTGGTGCAGGGGATCGACACGATCATCCCCGTGGACGTCTACGTCCCCGGCTGCCCGCCGCGTCCCGAAGGCCTCATGTACGGCATCATGATGCTCCAGGAGAAGGTGAAGAACGAGCGCATGTCCGACGAGACGCTGCGCCAGGAGATGGAGCCGGACCCGCGGAGCAAGCTGTACATCCCGGCGTCGCGCATCGACGAGCTCTCGGAGCCGTTCGGCAACTCCGTCCACCAGACGCGGTCGACGCTGTGAGCCCGACGCCCGCGCCCCGCGCCGCCGCGGAGCCCGTCGTCGCCGGCTCCGCGCTTCCGCCCGGCACGCCCGAGCCGGTCACGCCCACCGGCGTCCCGCACCGCGGCGGTGAGCCCAACCCGAGCGCCGCCGCGCTCCGCGAGCGCTTCGCGGACGCGGTGCGGCGCGTGGACGTGATCTGGGGCGAGACGACGGTCTACATCGACCCCGCGCGCGCGCTCGACGTCGTGCGGTGGCTGCACGACGACCCCGCGCAGCGCTACGACTACCTGTCCGACGTGACCGCGGTCGAGTACCGCGACGCCGAGGTGCCGCTCGAGGTCGTGTGGCACCTGCGGTCGCTTCCGTTCCGGCGCTTCCTGCGCCTCAAGGCGGAGCTGCCCAAGGGGCGCCCGCTGGAGGTGCCGAGCGTGTGGCCGGTCTACAAGGGCGCGGATTGGCTCGAGCGCGAGTGCTTCGACATGTTCGGCATCCGCTTCCACGGGCACCCCGACCTGCGCCGCCTCCTGATGTGGGAGGGGTATCGCGAGGGGTTCCCGCTGCGGAAGGACTTCCCGCTGCGCGGCCGCTTCAGCCGCGCCGAGCAGCTCCGGCAGGTGCTCGCCGCCAACCCGGAAGCGCGCTACTCCATGGAGGAGCTCTCGGTGGCCGAGGCGTTCGCGGACCTTCCGGACGACATGCGCCGCCGCCTCAAGGGCGGCGAGACGACGGGGGAGTGACGCGATGGCCACCACGAAGCGCACCGTCGAAGTCGCCCTCGGCACCACCTCCACCGACGCCCAGGGGCGGCCGGTCCGCCGCGCGCTCGTGTCGGACCAGGGGGGGAACGTCAGCACGCTCGAGGCGCCGCCCGTCGAGCTGGACGAGCCGGAGCTGCAGGGCGAGCACATGCTCATCAACCTCGGCCCGTCGCACCCGGCGACGCACGGGGTGCTGCGCCTCGTGCTCGAGCTGGACGGCGAGACGGTGGTGCGGTGCATCCCGCACATCGGCTACCTGCACTGCGGCTTCGAGAAGCTCGGCGAGTACCGGCAGTACAACCAGATCCTGCCGCTGACGGACCGCGAGGACTACCTGAACTCGATGGGGAACAACGTCGGGTTCTGCATGAGCGCGGAGCGGCTCTTCGGGGTCGAGATCACGGAGCGCTGCAAGGTGCTCCGCGTGATCGCGTGCGAGCTCTCGCGCATCGCGTCGCACCTCGTGTGGGCGGGCACGACGGCCATCGACATCGGCGCGTTCACGCCGTTCCTGTGGATGTTCCAGGAGCGCGAGAACATCTACAACCTCATCGAGGGGTGGGTGGGCGCGCGCCTCACGCCGACGATCACGCGCGTGGGCGGGCTCGCGGCGGACATCCCCAACGGGTGGATGGACGGGCTGCGGAGCTTCATCCGCAACTTCCCGAAGACGCTCGACGAGGTGGACCGCATCCTGACCCGCAACGGGATCTGGGTGGGGCGCACCGTGGGCATCGGGCAGATGACGGCGGACGAGGCGATCAACTACGGCCTCTCGGGGCCGATGCTGCGCGCGTCCGGCGTCGCCTACGACGTGCGCCGCGACTTCCCGTACTACGACTACGAGACGTACGACTTCGATGTGCCAGTCGGCACGAACGGCGATGTCTACGACCGCTTCCTCGTGAGAATGGAAGAGCTTCGGCAATCGACGCGCATTCTCGAGCAAGCGATCAAACGGCTGCCCGACGGACCGGTGAACGTGAACGATCATCGCGTCGTCCTGCAGCCAAAGAGCAAGGCGACGAGTGACATGGAGACGATGATCCACCACTTCAAGCAAGTCATGGAGGGGCCACGCCCGCCGCTCGGCGAATCGTATGTCGCGGTCGAGAGCCCGAAAGGCGAGAAAGGCTACTACATGGTGTCGGACGGATCGTCGAAGCCGGTGCGTTGGCGCATTCGGCCGCCGTCGTTCGTGAATCTGTCGGCAATTCCACGCATGGTGGAAGGCCACCTGCTCTCGGACGTCATTGCGATCAACGCGAGCATCGACATCGTGATGGGAGAGATCGACCGATGAGCGCGCACCACGCCACGGAGCCCTACGCGCCCGTCTTCACCGGCGTCCGCAAGGCGGAGCTCGACGAGCTGCTGACGCGCTATCCGAACAAGATGGCGGCGCTGCTCCCCGCGCTGTGGATCGTGCAGAATGCTCGCGGCTGGGTCAGCGAAGGAGCGATGGCCGAAGTCGCCGAAGCGCTCGAGCTGACGCCCGCCTACGTGAAGGGCGTGCTCACGTTCTACACGATGTACCACCAGCACC
>JBJMNJ010000092.1:0-5161 GCA_045804325.1 Gemmatimonadaceae bacterium | reverse complement strand
TCCTGAGCAGCCTGCGCTTCCGCCTCCGATGCGGCGAGCTGCAACGAGCCCTCGCGTACATGCCGTCACTGGTGGCTCGTGACGCGGCGGTGCCATGATTTCGTGGGGATACTTCAGAGCGCCACGTTAGACCGCAGCCGTCCCAGCGCGCGTCCGGCGCGTGAGGCCGTGCCGCGCTCATGGCAGCAGCCCAAGACTGCGGGCGTCCTCCAGCACCTCGGGCGCGTTGCGCGGCACGCCGTAGAACCAGAAGTGGTGCGACGGGAACCGTCCGTGGATCGAGCCGCGGGTCGGCACCAGCACCGCGCGTAGCCGCGCGTCGAGCGCGGTGAGCTCCTCGAGGAGCTCCGGCGCAGGGCAGGCCGCCGGGCCGCCAGCGTCTAGGCGCTGCTGCAGGCGGAGTCGGCACGACAGGTCGTTCGTGTACTCGTAGATGTTCCACCCGTAGCCTTCCTCGACGTCCTCCACGAGGTCGCGGTAGGAGTCGAGTAGCTGCGGCCACGTGGGCTCCGGGTCGCGTGGCAGGATCACGAAGCGGGGGCCACGTATGTCGCTCATGTCTCTCCGGAGTCCTGTGGTCTAACGCCATTTAGACGGCTCAAAACTCCGGCCGTTTCCTGCAAGCGCCGCAGTCTACGCGGCCTAAATGCACCCCGCCAGTGATTTAGGCCGCGAGCGATGCCGCCTAATCTGACTGCGGGGTGCGCCCGTCCAAGGGGCTCCGAACCGCGAGCCCCCCCCGTCCCAGCACGTGCGTGTAGATCATCGTCGTACGAACGTCCGTGTGCCCCAGCAGCTCCTGCACCGTCCGGATATCGTACCCGTCCTCCAGCAGGTGCGTCGCGAACGAGTGCCGGAACGTGTGGCAGGTCACCCGCTTCGCGATCCCGGTCCGGAGCGCCGCATCGTGCACCGCCCGTTGCAGCACCGTCTCGTGCACGTGGTGCCGACGTACGGCCCCGGCCGGCGCGTCGTACCGCCGCCGCGCCGCCGGGAAGACGTACTGCCACCCCCACTCCCGCCCCGCCCCCCGCAGCTTCCGCCCCAGCGCCCCCGGCAGCGGCGCCTCGCCGCCGCCCGCCGCCAGATCGCGACGATGGAGCTGCCGGACACGGCCCAGGTGCGCCGACAGGTCCGCCCGCACCGCGTCGGGAAGCATCGTCACCCGGTCCTTCCCGCCCTTGCCGCCGCGGACGACGATCTGCTTCAGCTCGAAGTCCACGTCCTTCACGCGGAGCTCGAGGCACTCGAGGAGCCGCAGCCCCGCCCCGTACAGCAGCGTCGCCATCAATCGCCGTGGCGGCGCGAGCGCATCCAGCACCAGCCGCACCTCCGCGCGCGACAGCACGGCGGGGAGCCGGCGCGGACGCTTCGACGGCAGCACGCCGTCCAGCGACCCGAGCGGGAGCTCCAGCACATACCGGTAGAGAAAGGCGATCGCGCTCGCGGCCTGCGCCTGGGTGGACGGCCCCACACCCCCCGCCACCGCGAGGTGGGTGAGGAAGCGCGCCACCTCCGGCTCGCGCAGCTCGACCGGGTGCCGAAGCCCGTGGTAGCGCACGAGTCGCCGCACCCAGTACGCGTACGCTTCCTCCGTCCGCCGACTGTAGTGCCGCGTCCGCAGCGCTCCCCGAAGACGGTCGAGCAGCTTCGGCGCTCCCGCGCGCTCGGCGCCGGCCGGGATCATGACGCACGATGCGACGCGCCTCACTCCGGCGCCGCATCCTCCCACCCCGCGGCGGCGCGCCGCGTTGCCGAGGGCCCTGGTCGACGCTACCGCCTCCCCTCCCACCGCGGCAGCCGCCCCGCCGTCCACGGCGCCCCCGCCGCCTCCGCCGCCTCCTCCACCCGCCGCAGATCCGTCTCCGCCAGCGCCCGCAGCCGCTGCAGCACCCCCGCGAACTCCGCCGCCACGATCTCGTACTGCCGGCGCTGCGTCGCCGTCGGCCCGCCGAGCGAGCGGCTCCAGCTCCCCGCGAGCGTCTGCACCCGCGAGAGCAGCGATGGCGGCGCCGGCTCCTGGCGGCGCGCGAGCGTCGGATCCCCCGCCAGCGACTCCTGGATGTCGCGCGCCCTGTCCTGCAGCCGCCGCACCTCGGCCAGCAGCTCCGGCGTCGCCCCCGGCGCGTCCGACACCGCGCGCTCCAGCGCCTCCAACCGCTCCACCACCTCTCCCGCGTAGCCGTTCGCGCCGAGCACCGCGCGCTGGAGGCGCAGCGCCTCCTGCTGGAACGCGACCACCGCCGGCGCGCGCGGCGGCACGCCCTCGTCCAGCGGGTAGACCTCGAAGCGCTGCGGCGTGCCTAACGGGGCCGTCGCACCATCCACGTACTTCGCCGCGCTCACCGTGTACGTGCCCGGCGGCACGAGCGGGCCCTGCGGTGCGCCGCCGAAGCCGCCGCCCCCCTCGTCGTCGTCGCCGGCGCGGCGCGCCGGCGGGAGCGACGCCGGCGCGTAGCGGAGGTCCCAGCTCACGCGCTGGATCCCGGCGGCCGTCGGACCCGTGAGGCGCCGCACGACGTTGCCCTGGGCGTCCGCCACCGTCAGGATCACCCGCGGCGGGTCCTCCCGGTCCTCGGCGCGCAGCGAGTCCCACGCCGGATAGAGCACGTCCTCCCCCCGCCGCGCCGCCGCGCGCTCGGCCGCCTGACGCCGCGCGCGCCGCGTGCGGAGCTCGCTCCGGAGGCTGTAGGTGAACGTCGCGCCCGGCGGCGGGTTCGGCGCGCTGAAGAGCTGCGCCCCCTGCGCGCCGATCAGCATCCGCGCGGGCACGTAGAGCGGCGTGCGCTTCACCGGGAACAGCGCGTCCGTTCCCACGAGCGCCGCATGCGGCGCTCTCAACGCGGTCATGTCGTCCAGGATGTAGAATCCGCGCCCGAACGTCGCCGCCACGAGGTCGCCCTCGCGCGGGTGGATCGCCAGGTCGCGCACCTGGATCGTCGGCAGCCCGCCGCGCAGCCGAGTCCAGCTCCCGCCCGCATCGCGCGAGACGTACAGCCCGAACTCGGTCCCCGCGAAGAGGAGGCCCCGGTCCACCGGGTCGTCCACGATCGTGTACACGGTCCCGCGCGCCGGGAGGTTCGACGAGATCGACGACCACGTGCGGCCGAGGTCCGTGCTCCGCAGCACGTACGGCCGGAAGTCGCCCGACATGTGGCCGTCGAACGTCGCGTACACCGTGCTCGCGTCGTGGCTCGAGGGCTGGATGTCGCCGACGAACGTCGTGTCCGGCACGCCGGGGAAGCGCTCGGTGCGCCGCCAGCTCCCGCCGCCGTCCTCGCTCACCGCGATCGTCCCGTCGTCCGTCCCCACCCACAGCTGATTCTCCTCGATCGGCGACTCGGCGATCGTCACGATCGCCCCGAAGAAGGAGCTCGACGTGTTCTTCGCGACGGCGTCCACGCTCCACACGCGGTCCATGAGGCGGAGCCGGTTGCGGTCGATCTTCCGCGACAGGTCGGGGCTCACCGGGCGCCACGTGTCGCCGCGGTCGTCGCTGCGGTACAGGCGCTGCGCCGCGAAGTACAGGCGCGTGTTGGCGTGGGGGCTGATGAGGAGCGGCGAGTCCCAGTACCAGCGCAGCGCGTCCTCGCCCGGCTCGGGCTGCGGCTGGATGCTCACCGCCTCGCCCGTCCGCAGGTCGAAGCGCTGCAGCACGCCGTGCTGGCTCTCGGCGTACACGACGTTCGGGTCCTTCGGGTCGACGCGGCTCTGGAAGCCGTCGCCGCCCGCGGTCACGATCCAGTCGGCGTTCGTGATCCCCTGCGCGCTGCGCGTGCGGCTCGGCCCGCCGACGGAGTTGTTGTCCTGCGTGCCGCCGTAGACGCGGTAGAACGGCACGGAGTTGTCGAGGTCCACCCGATAGAACTGCGCGAGCGGGAGGTTCGGGAACCACTTGTACGTCTGCCCGCGGTCGAACGTCTCGTACACGCCGCCGTCGCAGCCGACGAGCAGGTGGTCCGCGTCGTCCGGGTCGATCCACAGCGCGTGGTTGTCCACGTGCTTGTCGCGCTCGCCGAGCGCGCGGAACGTGCGCCCGCCGTCGTCGGTCACCATCGTGCGCACGTCCATCGAGTACACGCGGTCGACGTCGTGCGGGTCGGCGAAGATCTCCTGGTAGAACAGGCCGATCGTCGTGTGATTGCTCATGCGCTCCCAGCTCGCGCCCCCGTCGCGCGAGCGGAAGAAGCCGCCGCCACTGCCGGAACCGACGGGGCCGCCCCCCGTGCCGCCCCCCGCGCCCGCGCCGGCGCCGCCCGGGGACGAGCCGGTGCTCGCCGCCTCGACGATGGCGTAGACGACGTCGGGGTTCGCGGGGGAGTACGCGACGCCGATGCGCCCGAGGTCCGCGTTCGTCGGGAGCCCGGTCTGCGAGCGCTGCCACGTGGCACCGCCGTCGGTGGAGCGCCACAGCCCGGACTCCGGCCCGCCCGCGACGTAGCCGTAGTTGCGGCGGATGCGCTGCCACGTCGTCGCGATGAGCACGTCGGGATCGCGCGGGTCGAACGCGACGTCGCTCGCGCCGGCCCACGCGCCCGCGTCGAGCACCTTCTTCCACGTCGCGCCGCCGTCGGTGGTCTTGTAGAGCCCGCGGTCGCCGCCCCGCACACTGAGCGGCCCCTGCGCCGCGACGTACACGACGTTGGAGTTGCGGGGATCGACGACGATCTTGCCGATGTGCTCCGACGCCTTGAGGCCGACGTTGCGCCAGGTACGCCCGCCGTCAAGGGACTTGTAGACGCCGTCGCCGTACGAGACGGAGCGCAGCGCGTTGTTCTCGCCGGTGCCGGCCCAGAGGACGCTCGGGTTGCGCGGGTCGATGGCGAGCGCGCCGATCGAGAACGACCCCTGCTGGTCGAAGACGGGCGTCCACGTGGTGCCCGCGTTCGACGTCTTCCAGACTCCCCCTGAGGCGGCAGCGACGTACCACGTCTGCTTGTCGCGCGGGTGCACGACGATGTCCACGATGCGCCCGGAGACCGCCGCCGGCCCGATGCCGCGCATCCGGAGCCCGTTCCACGGCGACGGCGGCCCGGCCGAGTCGCCGCGGGTGGAGTCGCGCGCGGCGCGCGCGGAGTCGGTCCCGCGGCGCGCAGGCGTCGGCGCAGGCTGCGATCCCCGACGCTGCGCGGCGAGGGGCATGACGAAGGCCGCCGCGCCG
>JBJMNJ010000091.1:0-4771 GCA_045804325.1 Gemmatimonadaceae bacterium | reverse complement strand
CCCCCCCGGGGCCCCCGCCTCTCTCGGTCGTGCCACATGCCGCGATCAGCCCTTCGGCGCCGGCGGCGTGTAGTACGGGTCCCCGGCGGTGAGGATGTTCGGGAGGGCCGCGACGAACGCCGCCTGCACCTGCTCCGGCGTCATGACGTGCCCCTGCTTCTGCGCCTGGTCGGCGAGCGCGAAGCCGGCCCGCGCCGACGCCATGCGCTGCGCGGGCGTGCCGTGGTGGCCGCTGCTCGTGAAGCTGCAGTCGCCGACGCCGTAGAAGACGGCGAGGAACTCCGCGACGCGCTTCTGGTTGAGCGCGGCGCCGCGGGCGTGCGTCAGGAAGTACGCCGCCATGAAGTCCGCGCCGAGCTCGTTGTAGCGCGTGCGCTCGGCAGGCCGGGGCTCCGTCGCCGGGGGCTTCGGGGCGGCGAGGCCGAAGCCCTTCGCGAACTGCACCTGGTGCGCGAACTCGTGCGCGAAGATGGCCGTGGGCGCCACGTCGCTGTAGCCGAGCGCGTCGTAGCCGGCGAGGACGCCGTCGCCCACCGCGATCTTGTACGCCGGGAAGAAGCCCTTCGGCGCCGCGACCGCGTTGAAGGTGAAGTACGGGTGGTTGCCGCCGTCGAGCAGCGCGGACTTGGCGACCGAGTCGCGCAGCATCTGCGCGAACACCGGCGCCAGCGCCACGGACGTGGGGACGAGAAGCTTCTGGTAGGTCTTCGTGAGGCGGTCGACGTCGAGCAGCACGTCGCCGTGCATGCCGACGACCTGGACGCCCGCCGACTGCATCGCCCAGAACCGGTTCAGGTCGCGCTCGGTCTTCACGATCGTGTGCGTGTGCTCTCCGGTCCGGCCGAAGTACTGCGGCGTCTCCGGCGTCTGGAAGAGCAGCGGCTCGTACGTCACGACCGTGGTCGCGGCCAGCGAGTTGACGACGAAGGCGAACCGGCGGAAGTCGGCCGTGTCGGCCCGCACCTTCGTGATCTCTCTGCCGAGCCACGCCGGGGCGTCCGTCGACGGGTTGCAGACTGCCTTCGGATCGACGGCCGCCGCCAGGTCGGTGGCGGTGAAGTCGGCGATGTCGCCGAACGCGGACTCGCTCGCCAGGGTCGCGGCGAGCTCCTCGCCCGAGTCGAGGCTGAGCAGCGCACCGGCGTCGGCGGCGATCGAAGCCGAGGGCGAAGTCGGCACGGCGGGCTGGTCCGTGGCGCACGCAGCGAGCGCGAGCGTAGCGAGCAGGGACGAGCCGAGGAGGGCATGCCTTCTCATCATCGGGCTTCCGGGGTGCGGGGCGGGGCGCGGCGGGCGGGACATGTGACGTGCGTCACATGCGGCGGACATTCTAGGCTCGACAGCCGTTGCGCGTCAATAGCGGGCATGAACTTCTGATTGTCTCGCTGGCGAGCGCGGCCGTAGAACGAAGTGGCGCGCCTGGGGAGGCGATCGTCGTGACCTCGCCGGCCACGAGTCACCCCCCTGCTGCGTGCCGCAGCGGCACAGCCCGCCACTTCGACCGATCCGAATGCACCCCCGCGACCCCGACTTCGAGCGCCGCGTGCGCGACAGCTTCGCGCGCCAGACGCTCATGCACACGCTCGGCGCGACGCTCGAGCGCGTCGGCGCCGGCGAGGTGGAGCTCGCGCTCCCGTACCGGGCCGCGCTCACGCAGCAGCACGGCTTCCTGCACGCGGGGGTCGTCGCCGCGGTGGTGGACAGCGCGTGCGGCTACGCCGCGCTCTCGCTCATGGAATCGGGCGCCGCGGTGCTGAGCGTCGAGTTCAAGGTGAACCTCCTCGCCCCCGCACGCGGCGCGCGCTTCCGCGCCATCGGCCACGTCGTGCGCGCGGGGCGCACCCTCACCGTGGTGTCCGGTGAGCTGCACGCGTACGCCGCGCCCTCCGGCGGCGCCCACGAGGTGGTCGCGATGATGACCGCCACGATGATGGCCGTCCGCGGCCGGCCCGAGCTCGCCGACTAGCGGGCCCGCGGGCGGTCCGCGCGGGCGGTCCGGCATTCGCCGCGCTCGCGCATGGGCCATTCGTCACCCTTGACGCCGCCAGCGCCCGCCGCAGCTTTGTGCAATCGTTTTCAGCGGCTCGCGGCGGGGGGATGGATGGCGGTCGGACTGAAGGACGTGGCGCGTCTCTCGGGGGTGTCGATCGCGACGGCGTCGCGCGTGCTCACCTCGCCGCACCTGGTGCAGGAGGCCACGCGCGAGCGCGTGCAGCGCGCCATCGATACGCTGCAGTACCGCCCGAGCCGCGTCGCGCGGCGGCTCCGGCGCGACCCGGCACGCACCCACCTCGTCGGCCTCGTCGTCCCCGACATCCAGAACCCCTTCTTCGCCGACCTCGCCCGCGGCGTCGAGAACGTCGCGCAGGAGCACGGCTACATGGTCTTCGTCGGCAACTCCGACGAGGACGCCGACAAGGAGCGCAACTACCTCGAGCTCATGCGCGCCGAGTCGGTGGACGGGATCATCCTCCCGCCGACGGCGCAGGTGGAGCCGGCGCTCGAGGCGCTGGCGCGCGGCGGGATCCCCGTCGTCTGCGTGGACCGCCGCCTCGGCGGCGTCTCGCTCGACACCGTCGTGGCCGACAACGTCCGCGGCGCGCGCGAGGCGACCGAGCACCTGATCCGGCTGGGGCACCGCCGCATCGGGTTCATCGAGGGCCGGCCGCACCTCTCGACGAGCCGCGAGCGCCTCGAGGGCTACCGCCACGCGCTCCAGGACGCGGGCGCCCCGTTCGACCCGACGCTCGTGCGCGCCGGGGACTCGCGCCAGGCGAGCGGCTTCCGCCTCGCGCGCGAGCTGCTCGAGGACACGAGCCCGGCCGGGCGGCCGAGCGCGCTGCTCGTCGGCAACAACCTCATGACGCTGGGCGCGCTCGGGGCCATCCGCGAGCTCGGGCTCTGCATCCCGGACGACGTCGCCATCATCGGCTACGACGACCTCCCGTGGGCGCCCGCGTTCGACCCGCCGCTCACCGCCGTGCGGCAGCCCGCCTACGAGATGGGGCGGCGCGCCACGGAGCTCCTGCTCTCGCGGGTGGACGAGCCGCAGCGCGAGCCGCGCCTCGTGGTGCTCGAGCCGGAGCTCGTCGTGCGGCGCTCGTGCGGCGCGGGGCGCGAGCCCTTCGACGCCGCGCGTGCGCGCCGCCGCCCCACCGCCGCGGTGCGCAGCGCGTGACCGACGCCCGTGGCTGACGCCGGCGCGAGCGGCGCCGAGGTGCTCTGCGTCGGCGAGGTCCTGTGGGACTCGCTCCCCGCCGGCCTCTTCCTCGGCGGAGCTCCCCTCAACGTCGCCTGCCACCTGCGGGCGCTCGGCGTCCCCGCCGCGGTGGTGAGCCGCGTCGGCGCCGACCGGCTTGGGCGCGAGGCCGTGCGCCGCATGGCGGGCCACCGGGTCGCCACGGACCTCGTGCAGGTGGACCCGCGCCTCCCCACCGGCTTCGTCGGCGTGTCGCTCGACGCGGCGGGGAACGCGGAGTACGACATCGTGGCGCCGGCGGCGTGGGACGCGATCGAGAGCACCGACCAGCTCCTCGCGCGGGCCCGGCGCGCGCGGGCGGTGGTGTTCGGCACGCTCGCGCAGCGCGCGACCGCCACGCACACCACCGTCGAGCGGCTGTGGGACTCCGGCACGCTGCTCGTGTTCGACGTGAACCTGCGCGCGCCCCACTACACGCCGCGCTCGGTCGAGCGCTCGCTGCACCGCTCGGGGCTCGTGAAGCTCAACGACGGGGAGCTGCGGCGCATCGCCGAGTGGTTCGGGCTGCCGCGCGAGACGCGCGCCGCGGCGGAGGCGCTCGCGGAGCGCTTCGGGTGCGGCGCGGTCGCGGTGACGCGCGGCGCGTGCGGCGCGGCGCTCTGGCGCGACGGCGCGTGGACCGAGCACGAAGGCTTCGCCGTCGAGGTGGCGGACACGGTGGGCGCGGGGGACGCGTTCCTCGCCGCGCTCCTCGCCGCGCTGTTCGAGGGCGCGGGAGACGAGGCGGCCCTGCGCCGCGCCAACGCGCTCGGCGCCCTCGTCGCCTCGCGCCCCGGCGCCGTGCCCGCCGTCGAGGCGGACGCGCTGGCGGAGCTCGCCGCGAGGGGCGCCGGGCGCCGCGCGCAGGCGACGGGCGTGTGAGCGTGGCGCCCGCGGTCGGCGTGGGGCTCGTCGGCTACGGGCTCGGGGGCGCGTCGTTCCACGCGCCGCTCATCGCCACCGCGCCGGGCCTGCGGCTCGCCGCGATCGTCACGGGCGACGCCGATCGCCAGGCGCAGGCGCGCCGCGACCACCCCGAGGCGCAGGTCGTCCCCGACGTCGAGCGCCTGTGGGACCCGGCGCTGGGCGTCGAGCTCGTCACCATCTCCACGCCCAACCGCACGCACGCGCCGCTCGCGCTCTCGGCGCTCGCCGCCGGCCGGCACGTCGTGGTGGACAAGCCGTTCGCGCCGACGGCCGCCGAGGCGGCGCGGGTGGTGGACGCGGCGCGGCGGGCCGAGCGCCTCGTCACCGTCTACCAGAACCGGCGCTGGGACGGCGACTTCCGCACCCTCCGGCGCCTGCTGGCCGAGGGCGCGTTAGGCGCGCCGCTGCGCTTCGAGTCGCGCTTCGAGCGGTGGCGCCCCACGCCGAAGGGGGACTGGCGCGAGCGCGCCGACCCCGCGGAGGCGGGCGGCCTCCTGTTCGACCTCGGCAGCCACCTCGTTGATCAGGCGATCCAGCTCTTCGGCCCTGTCCGAAGCGTCTACGCAGAACTCGGAATCCGGCGACCGGGCGCGCAAATCGACGACG
>JBJMNJ010000090.1:0-4867 GCA_045804325.1 Gemmatimonadaceae bacterium | reverse complement strand
CGGCGCCTAACGGCCGCTCGGCGCGGCGAGCGCGACCGGCATCGCCGCGTTCGTCGAGCCGTGGTCCTCGATCACGAACACGACGCGGCGGTTCTTCTCCGCGCCCGGGTCGTCCTTCTTCGCGCCGGGGACGACGAGGCGGGTCTCGCCGTAGCCGATGGGGCGGACGCGGTCGCCCGGGAGCCCCTGCGCCGCGAGGAAGTCGCGCACGGCCTCGGCGCGGCGGAGCGAGAGCGCCGCGTTGTAGCGCGCGGTGCCGGCCGGGTCCGCGAAGCCCTCGACCGTGACCGTCGCGCCGGGGTAGTGCTTCTGCGCGACCTGCGCGAAGCGCTCGAGCGCCGCGCGGTCCTCCTCGCGGACCGTCGCGTCGTCGTAGGCGAAGTTCACCGGGAACGCGAAGCGCATGCCGTTCTCGAGGACGGCGATCTTCGCGCCGAACTCCGTGCGCAGCCCCTGCAGGTCCGTGCGCAGCGAGGCGATGTCTCTCACGAGGCCGCTGTCGGCCATGGCGCGCTCGGCGCGCTCCTGCGCGATCTCCGACCGCGTCGCGGCGATCTCGCGGCGGAACGTGCCTTTGGTCACGCACGCCGAGAGCAAGGTGACCCCGGCGAGTGCGACGCCGATGGGACGAACGATGTGGTGACGCATACGTGACGACTCCCGCGGTGAAGGGTGTGGTTCGTTACGTACGCGCGCAGCGAGAAGCGTTCCCCCGGGCCACGATTGTGACAACGATCACCGAGGGGAATCTCACATTCGTGATGCAGGTCACACGCCTGGCGTGACATCACCGCCTGACGACGATTTCGGCCGGTCGAGGCCGGCGGACTCCGCGCCGCCCGACCCCTCGCGGGTCGGGTCGTCCGCGCGCGTCGCCGCGGTGCCGTGCGGCTCCGTCGGGTCGGCGGGCGGCGTCGCGAGGTCGCGCGCGAGGTCCGCCACCGCGGCGGGCGCGGCGAGCGCCGCGGCGGCACCCTCCGCCTCGATCAGCGCGGCCGTCTCGGCCGCGGCGTCGAGATCCGCCGGCGAGAGCGCCAGCACGAGCTGGCCCACGCGCGTGAAGCTCCGGCGGTGGTGCGGCGTGACGCCCTGGCGGTCGAGCCCCGCGATGTGCTCGGGCGTCGCGTAGCCCGCGTTGCGCGCCCAGTCGTATCCGGGGTGCCGGCCGGAGAGGCGCGCCATCAGGAGGTCGCGCGTCACCTTCGCCACGATCGACGCGCAGGCGATGCTGTAGCAGCGCGCGTCGCCCTTCACCAGCGCCGTGTGCGGGTAGGGAAACCCGCGGATCGGCCGGCCGTCGATCAGCACGTGGTCGGGAACGATCCCGAGGCGCGCGAGCGCGCGCCGCATCGCGAGCGTGCTCGCGTGGTAGATGTTCAGCCGGTCGATCTCGCGCACGGAGGCGGCCCCGAGCCCGACGGCGAGCGCCGCGCGGCGGATGAGCGCGGCGAGGCGCACGCGCTCGGCCGCGGTGAGCTGCTTGGAGTCGTTCACGCCCGCGATCGCGCGGGCGTCCGGCGGCATGACCACCGCGCATGCGACGACGGGGCCCGCGAGGGGGCCCCGTCCGACTTCGTCCACGCCGGCGACGAGCGGCTGTCCGGCCTGCCGCAGCTCGCGCTCCAGCGGGCTCCAGCGGCGCCGCCCGCCCGACCGCCCGCGGCGCGGGGCGTCGGCCACCGGCGGCGCTTACTCCTGCGGGGTGCCCGCGGCGGCCGCGGCGGACGCCGGGACGGACACGCGCGTCTTCTTCTCGCGGATGCGCGTCGCCTTGCCGGTCAGGTTGCGCAGGTAGTAGAGCTTCGCGCGGCGCACGCGGCCGCGGCGGACGACCTCGACCTGCGCGAGCATCGGGCTGTGCACCGGGAAGATGCGCTCGACGCCGACGCCGTTCGACACCTTGCGGACCGTGAACGTCTCGCTGACGCCGCTCCCGCGGCGCGCGATGCAGACCCCCTCGAACGCCTGGAGGCGCTCCTTGTCACCCTCCTTCACGCGCACGCTGACGCGCAGGGTGTCGCCCGCGCGGAACGGCGGGACGTTGCGGAGCCACTGCTTCTGGGTCTCGATGAAGGGATGCATATGACGCTCGGGGCTGGAGGGGCGGGCCCGGGTTGAAGACTGATGGAGACAGCCACGTAAGGTACACGCCGAGCACGACTTACGGAAGCCCGGAAGTCTGCCGAAGGGGAGGCCGGCAACGCCGACCGCCGGGCCGTCGGCACCATGGACGTGCGACGACCCGGCGGCGTAACTTCTTGCAACCGTTGTGCTTGGCTCGAGCGCCCCTGCCCCGGGGCTCAGGGCGTGAACAGGCTCCCGACGCCGAGCTGGCCGCGAATCTCCCCACCCGGGAAGTCGCCCGGGCCCGTGTTCGTCGGGCTCACCCCATCGTTCGTGTGCACGTTCACGTAGGCGTTGCCGCTCCGGATCTCCGCCACGAGGTCGGCGACCGTCTTGCCCGCCAGCGGCCCGATGAGGTCCGCGGCCGTGATGGTTCCCTCCGCCAGCCGGCCGTCGAACGGGCCGCCGCCCGACGGGAACGGCGGCGGCCCGTCGGTCAGCCACACGCCGATGGGGCAGCTGCACGTTGCCGGGCCGATGTGGATGTGGGCCATGATGACGTTGTCGATGTTGGCGGCGTTCAGCTTGTACTCGATCGCCGTCATGTCGTCGTTCACGCGGAAGGTGGCCTGCCCCTGCGCCGGCGTATCGCGGGCGGGCACCTCGGCGGCCCCGGTCAGGTGGACGGCGGCGTTCCCGCCCCCCATGCGCAGCGAGACGGACAGCTCCTCGGGAGCGGTCGCGCGGGACGACGGGTCCGCGCAGGCCGCGAGACCCACCAGGCACAGCGAGGCGAGACGGCGCATCGGTCGACCTCCTCGTGAGGGAGAGCGGCGGCGCGTCGGGCGCCGCCGAGCGCGCGAGGATGCCTGCCGCCGGCGCCGTACGCCACGCTTTCGCGGCGGACGCCGCCCAGGGCACGGCGAACGGCAGCCGGGGCGCGGCGACCGCGCGGACGCGGTCGGCGCCGCCGGGCGAGGGCTCGGCCGAGGGCCTAGTCCGCCGGGCCGCGCGATTCGACCGGCGGAGGCGTTAGGCGCTCGCGCGTGCGCCGCTCCCCCTCCTCCCGCCGCCACCGCTCGATCTGCGCGTGGTTCCCCGACAGGAGCACCGGCGGCACGCCGTGCCCGCGGAACTCGGCCGGGCGCGTGTAGCTCGGCGCGCTGATCCCCCGGCCGTAGAACGAGTCCGTGTAGGCGCTGTCGTGGTCCCCCATCGCGCCGGGGAGGAGCCGGACCACGGCGTCGATCATGGCGAGCGCCGCGGGCTCGCCGCCGCTCAGCACGAAGTCGCCGAGGGAGAGCTCCTCGGTCGCGAGGTGGTCGGCGACGCGCTGGTCCACGTCCTTGTAGTGGCCGCAGAGAAGCGTCAGCTCCCCGCCCTCGGCGAAGCGGACCGCGTCCGCCTGCGCGAAGACGCGCCCGCGCGGCGAGAGCAGCACGATGGGCGCGCGGGCGCCGAGCGCCTCGACCGCCTCGAAGAAGGGCGGCGCCTTCATGACCATCCCCGGCCCGCCGCCGAACGGGTAGTCGTCCACGGTGCGGTGCCGGTCGTGGGTGTGGTGCCGCAGGTCCACGAGGCGGTACTCCACACTCCCCGCCGCGGCCGCCTTCGCCGGGATGCTCAGCGAGAGCGGCCCCTCGAAGAACTGCGGGAAGATGGTGACGACGTTGATGCGGAGCATACGGAGAACAGGGACAGGGATCAGGAAGCAGCGCGACCCGGAGAGGATCGTAGCTGCTCACCGCTCGCCACGCACCCACCCTGCTCCGTGCTCCCTGCACCCCGCCCTCAGTCGAACAGCTCCCCTCCGAGAGGAGTCAGGTGCACCACCCGCCCCACGTCGTCGACGGTCTCCACCATCTCCTTCCGGTACGGGACGAGCACCGTGTCGCCGGCGCCCGCGCGCACCTCGAGGGTGAGCCCTTGCGGCAGCTCCAGGAGGGCCGCCACGTCGCCGACGGCCGCGCCGTCCGCCCGCACCACGCGCATGTCGAGGAGCTCGTGATGGTAGACCTGGTCGGCCTTCGGCGGGGCGAGCTCGGACTCGGGCACGAGGAGGTAGCGCTCGCGCCACCGGTCCGCGCTCGTGCGGTCGGCGATCTCGTCGAACGACACGATGAGGCCCTCCTTGAAGCGCGAGCTGCGCCGCACGGTGAGCTCGGCCGGCCAGTGCGCGCGCTCGCGCGCGGGGAGCGGCTCGGGCGCGGTGCCCCCCGTGAGCACGCGCGCGCCGGGGGCGAAGATCGCCTCCGGCGCGTCGGTGATCGGCTCCACGACGAGCTCGCCGCGGACGCCGTGTGCCTTGCGGACGCGGCCGACGATGACGAGCGACGTCATCCGCCGCGCGGGCTACTGCGCGCCCGCCTCGTCGCCCTCGGCGCGCTCCGCGAGCGGCACGGCCGAGCCCTGCAGCTTGGTCGCGAGCCGCGCCTCGTGCCGGCGCTTGAGCACGCCCGCCTTGCGCAGCAGCGAGCGGACGGTGTCCGAGGGCTGCGCGCCGACGCCGAGCCAGTAGTTGGCGCGGGCCTCGTCCACGTTGAGACTGTTCTCGGCCTGACGGGGCGCGTACTGCCCGATGACCTCGATGAACTTGCCGTCGCGCGGCGACGTGCTGTCGGCGACCACGATGCGGTACACCGGCGCCTTCTTGCGGCCGACGCGGCGGAGACGAATGCGAACCATGTGATTATTCCCCGTACAGGTTTGTCGTGCTTCCCGGGCTCCTCGCGCCGCCGGAAGTTCCGGTGCGCACCCGGTCACTCGAGAAAGGGGCGAGGAGGAAGGAGATGCGATCCTGCGA
>JBJMNJ010000089.1:0-11880 GCA_045804325.1 Gemmatimonadaceae bacterium | reverse complement strand
GGACTGGCGCATCGGTGTCGCGATCGGCGACCAGGTGCTCGACCTGCGGCGCGCCCGGCTGATCGAGACGCACGACATGAACCGGCTGATGCGGCTGCTGCCGGAGGTTCGCACATCGCTGCGGCTGGCCATCAGCGAGGGGCTGCGCCATGGCAGCGCGAAGGAGGCTGTGTTCCGCGAGGCGCTGGTGCCGCAGTCGCGCGTCAGCTTCGGGTTGCCGTGCGTGATCGGCGACTACACCGACTTCTACATCGGCATCCACCACGCGACCGCGGTCGGCAAGCTGTTCCGTCCCGACGCGCCGCTGCTGCCGAACTACAAGTGGGTCCCGATCGGCTACCACGGCCGCGCGTCGAGCATCGTGGCGAGCGGCACGGCGGTGCGCCGGCCGCGCGGGCAGATCAAGGGGCCGGACGACGAACGCCCCGCGTACCTGCCCGCGCGCAACCTCGACTACGAGCTCGAGGTCGGCGCGTTCGTGGCCGCGGGCAACGAGCAGGGCGCCCGCATCCCGATGGAGAGGGCGGAGGACTTCCTCTTCGGCCTCTGTCTCGTGAACGACTGGTCCGCGCGCGACGTCCAGAGCTGGGAGTACCAGCCGCTGGGCCCCTTCCTCGCGAAGAACTTCGCGACGACGGTCTCGCCGTGGGTCGTGACGCTCGAGGCGCTGGAGCCGTTCCGCGTGCCGGCGCTCGCGCGCCCCGCGGGCGACCCCGAGCCCCTGCCCTACCTCGACTCGCCGGCCAACCGCGAGCGCGGCGGGTTCGCGCTGACGCTCGAGGTGCTGCTGCGCACGGAGCGGATGCGCGAGGCGGGCGAGGCGCCCTTCCGCGTGAGCCTCGGCTCGTTCGAGTGGATGTACTGGACGCTCTCGCAGATGGTCGTCCACCACGCGAGCAACGGCTGCAACCTCCAGCCGGGCGACCTCATCGCGAGCGGCACCGTCTCGGGCCCGAGCGAGGACTCGCGCGCCTGCCTGCTGGAGCGGACGTGGCGCGGGCAGCAGCCGCTCGCGCTTCCGAACGGCGAGACGCGGAAGTTCCTCGAGGACGGCGACGAGGTGACGCTGCGCGGCTGGTGCGAGCGCGAGGGCGCGCGGCGGATCGGGCTGGGCGCGTGCACCGGCGTGGTGCTGCCTGCCGCCTGACGCGGCCGCGCGACGCGCTCAGTTCGTGAAGCGGTGGATCTTCGGCTCCGTCCCCGGAACCAGCAGGCCCTGCTCGACGCCGGTCGGTGTCTGGTCGCGCGGGTCCCGGCGGCCGTAGACCCAGTAGGTGAAGTACAGCGCGCCGGGCGTCGCCACCGCCTCACGCTCGAGCGCGCGGAACGGTCCGACGTTCACCGCGCCGAGCTGCGGGACCAGGTTGATGTCCGTGGGGCCGCCGAGCGTGTGCGGGATCGCGTGGCCGCGGTGGTAGTGCTGCCCGGCGCTCAGCGGGTGGCCGGCCATGCGCGACTTGTCGCGCGCCCCGTCGTGCCTGCCCCGCGAGATCCCCCAGGCCGCGATGAGCCGCTCGTGCCCGACGTCGAACAGGTACGAGAAGCCCGACGACTTCGTCTCGACCACCCCGTCGGACGCCGCGCCGCGCGCGTAGTCCTCGAGCCAGGTATCGATGAGGTACGGGAGGACGTGCGTCGCGAAGGACACGTCGGGGTCCGCGTCCGTGACGGTCCGCATCAGTCCGGCGAGGTGGTCGTACTTGGGCATCGCTCACTCCGCGCGAAGCGTTCGCCCCAATGTGCGTCGGTCGGCCGGGCGCGCAATGGGCCGGCGCGACCCCGCGCGCGCGGCGATGCGTGACGCAGGCCACTGCGCCGTCGCACGCGGCATCGTACCGTGGTTGCGAGCAGTCGACGACGCGAACCGCGCTCCGCCGAGGGTGACGATGTCCAGCCGCCTGAACTTCTCCAGCCCGCAGAAGGCGTCCGCCCTGCGGGAGAACGCCAACTGGCTCCGCACCCGCGGCGTCAGCGGCGTCGAGCTCACGCTTCACGCGGCGGCGGTCGTCGACAAGGTTCCGATCTACTACTGCGAGAACTGCCACTTCTGCCACACCGACGCCGAGCTGTTCGACGTCGACCACTTCGTGCCGGACAAGCACTTCCGCCTCGGCGGCCGCGTCCAGTCGAGCGTGATCCCCGAGAACATGGCCATCCTCTGCAAGTCGACCGCACGCGGCGACCTCGGCTGCAACCAGTCCAAGGGCGCGAAGCTCTGGGTGCCGCGCGGGCGCGGGCTGGCCGTCACGCGACCGGACCTGGACCTGAACTGCTGCCCGGTGCGGGACCGGCCGTTCCCGTTCTCGACGGGCTGAGCGGACTGGCTCCCGGCTCCTCGCAGCGTTACCGTCGTACGCGCGTCGCTCTCGGCTCTCGGCCGTCGGCAGCCGAGCGTCGAGCGCCGCCCCTGCCATGTCCCGCGACGCCACCCTGCTCGCCGAGCCCGACCCGATCGCGGCCGACTCCGCGCTCGACGCGGCCGCCGTCCAACGGCGCACGCTCCGGCTGCTCTTCGTCACGCAGGTCCTCGGCGGCGTCGGGATGTCGGTGGGGATGTCGGTCGGCGCCCTGCTGGCCGCCGACATGGCGAGCATCGGCGTCTCCGGGCTGGCGCAGAGCGCTGCCGTGGTCGGCGGCGCCCTGCTGGCGGTGCCGGCGACGCGCGTCGTTCGCCGGCGCGGGCGGCGGTGGAGCCTCGCGGGCGCGTACGCCATCGCCGCCCTGGGCGGAGCCGTCATCGCGGCCGCCGCGACGTATCGCGTCGTGCCGCTGCTCTTCGCGGGGCTCTTCCTCTTCGGCGGCGGCACCACCGCCGGGCTCCAAGCGCGTTACGCCGCCGTGGACCTCGCGCCCCCCGCGTCGCAGGGGCGGCACCTGTCGCTGATCATCTGGGCGACGACGCTGGGCGCCGTCGCCGGGCCCACGCTCGCGCCCGTCGCCGGCGCCGTGCTCGCACCCTACGGCCTGCCGACGCTCGCCGCGCCGTTCGTCGTCTCCGTCGTGCTATTCGCGGCCGCGGGCGCGGTGCTGCTGGCCTGGCTGCGTCCCGACCCGAGGCTCGTGGCGCTCCGCGTCGGCGCGCGGGCGTCGGCCGCGCCCGCCGCGGCGGGATCGGGACGCGAGGCCGGCGTTCGCGCCGCGCTGCGCGTGGTGCTGGCGCTGCCGCCCGCGCGCCTCGGCGTCGCGGCGACCGCGGTCGGGCATCTCGTGATGGTCGGCGTGATGGCCATGGCGCCCGTGCACATCCGCGGCGCCGGACACGGCGCGGAGGGCACCCTGCGCATCGTGGGCATCGTGCTGAGCCTCCACGTCGCGGGCATGTACGCGCTCTCGCCGGTGATGGGCCTGCTGGCCGACCGCGTCGGGCGCAGACCGGTCATCGTCCTCGGCGTCGCGCTGCTGCTCGCCGCGTGCGCGGTCGTCGGTACGGCGGGTCACGACACCGCGCGGCTCGCGCTCGGGCTCGTGGTGCTCGGCCTCGGCTGGTCGGGCACCATGGTGGCCGGATCGACGCTGCTGAGCACCACGGTCCCTGCGGAGCTGCGTCCGTCCGCGCAGGGGCTGTCGGACCTCGTCATGGGACTGGCCGGCGCGTCGGCGGGCGCCATCTCCGGCTGGGTGGTGCAGGCGTGGGGCTACCCGACGCTCGCCGCGTGCGCCGCACTTGCCACGCTGCCAGTCGCCGTGCTCGCCCTTGGCACCCGAACTTCCTCCCACGCGGGGAGGGCTCTCTAACGAAGATATGCGTACTCCACCCGCACTCCGCGGGATGGGAGACGTACGCGAGCACCGACGGCCGAGGGCTATTGCCGCCGCGGCCTCTCGCGCGACAGCCGATAGATCAGCAGCGCCGCCCGCTCCGTCTGCATCGGGAGCGCGTTGAGGTTCACGGTCTCGCGCGGCGAGTGCGAGCCGCCGCCGAGTGCGCCGAGCCCGTCGAGCCCGTCGATCATCGGCGCGACGAAGGAGATGTCGCCCGCGCCGCGGCGCGTCGGGTCGAGCGCCTCCACCGGGCCGTAGCCCAGCGCGCGGCTCACCGAGTCGTAGACGGCGAGCACGCGGTAGTTGCCGGGCGTCGGCGACATGGCCGGGTACTCGTCGCTGAAGCCGATGGCGGCGGACGTACCCGGCAGGCTCCGCGCGACGATCTCGCGCATGCGCGCGCGGGCCCGCTCCTTCTGCTCCTCGCTGAGGAAGCGCAGGTCGCCGTCCACGATCACCTTCGGCGCGACGATGTTCGTCTTCGATGCCGCCGTGCCGCTCACGTGCGCGCTGTCGAACGTGACGTCGGCGCCGCCCAGGACGAAGGCGGGGTTGAAGGTGAGCCCGCTCTCGCCGGCGAGCTCGCGGCGGAACTCGTCGATGATGCGCGCGGCCTCGAACACGGCGCCGTAGCCCGCGCCGCGGCCGAAGATGCCGCTCGAGTGCGCCTGCGTGCCGGTGACGGTGAGCACCCAGGTGCTCGCGCCGCGCCGCGCGACCGTCGCGTTCTCGCGGCTGCCGCCCTCGAACGCGAGCGCGATGTCGCTCGCCCGGGCCGCGTCGACGAGGTCCTTCCGCGAGATCGACAGCGGGTCGCCCGCGCTCTCCTCGTCGCCGGTGAGCACGACGGTGACGTTCGCGTCCGCGAGCGCGCCCGCGCGCCGCAGCGCCTTCAGCGCGTACAGGATGATCGCGTCGCCCCCCTTCATGTCGTTGGAGCCCGCGCCGAGCGCGACGGTGTCCTGCCGGACGAACTGCTGGCCGGGGCCCTCGAAGACGGTGTCGAGGTGCCCGATGAGCAGGAGGCGCGTGCGGCCGGGCTTCCCCCTGTGCTCGGCCACGAGGTGCCCGGCGCGGTTCACGGCGTCCGGCATCGCCGCCCAGCGCGTGCGGAAGCCGAGCGAGTCGAGGGCGGCGCGGAACGCGTCGCCGACCTTGCGGACGCCGGCGTGGTTCATGGTGCCGCTGGGGATGTTCACGACGCGCTCGAGGAAGGCGACCTGATCGTCGCGCATGGCGCGCACGTGGTCGCGGATCCGGGTCTCGGCCGGGCCGAGTGTCTGGGCGGCGAGCGGGGAGGCCGCGAGCAGCGCGGCGAGGAGCAGGAGACGGCGCATGAGCCGGAGCGTTGGGATTTTGCGCGTTCGTGGAGGACGGCCGTGGAACACCGGAACTTGCAAGGCCGTACCGTGGACTATAAGGGGGACCACGCCCGTGCTCCGAGCCACTCACTCATGATTCGATTCCTCCTCTATCTCGCCGCCTGCTGGGGCGTGCTCCTCGCGCTCGCGGCCGGGCTCTTCCCCGGCGCGTGGGCCGTCGTGCTCGCCGTCGCGGCCTACACCACCGTTCCGCTCGTCCTGTTCATCCGCCGGCGCGGATGGTGGTTCTATCCGCGGGCGCTCTTCCGGCTGCTCGTCGTCCGCGTGACGCTCTACACGCAGCTGCTGCTTCCGATGGTGGCCGCCGCGGGGCTGCTGGGGCTGCTCGGCGGCGCGGCCCTCGGGCACGCGCTCGCGGCGGGCCGCGCCGCCGCAGGCGGTACGCTCGCGGTCGCCGCCGTGCTCCTGCTCGCCGGCTACCTCGGCTCGCGGCGGCTCGTCGTCCGCGAGGTCGAAGCGCTCGTGCCCGGCCTCCCGGCCGAGTTCGACGGGCTCCGGATCGCGCAGATCAGCGACCTGCACGTCGGTCCGCACACCTCGCGGCGCTTCCTCCGCCGCGTCGTCGGATCGGTGCGCGCGCTGGCGCCGGACCTCGTGGCCGTCACCGGCGACCTCATCGACGACCGCGCCGAGGACGTGCCGGTGTTCGCCGAGGCGCTCGCGGGCCTCGCGGCGCCGCTCGGGGTCTACCTCATCCCCGGCAATCATGACGTGTATGCCGGCTGGGACGATGTGGCGCGCGGGCTGCGCGCGCACGTCCCCGCGCAGCGCGTGCTCGTCAACGACGCGCACGTCGTCCGCCGCGGCGGCGCCATGCTCGCGCTGCTCGGCACGGGCGACCCGGCGGGCGGCGGCCGGCGCACCTTCGCGGGCGCGCAGCCCGGCGTGGCGCCGGACGTGGAGCGTGCGTTCTCGCGCGTGCCGGCTGGCGCGACGGTGGTCGCCTTCGCGCACAACCCCGCGCTCTGGGGCGCGCTCGCCCGCCGCGGGGCGGCGCTCACGCTGAGCGGCCACACGCACTGGGGCCAGCTCGCGCTCCCGTGGCTCGGCTGGAGCCTCGCGTCGCCGTTCCTCGAGCACGCGATGGGCGGTCACCAGTCGGGAGACGCGCTCCTCTACATCAACCCGGGCACGGGCTACTGGGGCATCCCGTTCCGCCTCGGCGCGCTCCCGGAGGTCACGGCCATCACGCTGCGCGCGGCGCCGGCGGCCGAGCTGCGCGTGGGCGCGGCCCGCGCCGCGGCGTGCGAGCCGCTATCACGGCGCGTGGCGTGACCGGGGACGGGAGCAGGTCCATCGACGGGGTGAGAACAGGTGTCGCTCCCGCCTACTTCGTCCGAGGATTCTCGTCGCGCGTCCCGTCGAGGTAGATGCCGAGGATCTTCTCGGCCGGTCCCTCCGGCGGGAGGACGAAGCGGACGCGGAAGTTGCCGAGGCCTTCCGGAGCGAACGTGTCGGCACCCAATGGGGCGAGCGCGCGCTTGCGGCCCTCGCCGCGCTGGTAGAACAGGCGGCCCGACTCGAGCGTGATGCGCCGAGGGCCGTACTCGCCGACGTAGCGCGCGAGCGTCACCTCGGGAATCGTCGGCGCCTCCGCGAGCGCCCGCGCGCCCTCCTCCGCCCAGGCGAGGCTCGCGCGCACCGACGAGTCGCGCGGGGCGCGGGCGAGCGCGACGCGGTACGCGGCGACCGCGGCGTCGTAGTCCGCGGCCTCGAGCGCGGCGTCGCCCAGCGCGGCCTGCACGAACGCGGAGTCGGCGTACGAGGCGGCCGCATCGGCGAGCACGGCACGTGCCGGCTCCGCGGCGCCCTGGTCGCTCATCATGCGGGACGCTGCCACCGCCAGTCGGGCCGCGGCGCGGCTCGACGCGCGCGCCTCGCGCCAGCGCGCGAGCGCCGCGGCGGCGCCCGAGTCGACCCCGGCGCGTGCGATGACGCGCCGCGTGCGCCAGTCCGGCGCGTCGCTCTGGTCGTAGTCGAGCCAGCGGATCGCGTCGTCGATGCCGGGGACCACCATCGAGACGAGCGACCGCGCGACGGCGAGGCCCTGCTGCGCGTTCGCGAAGTAGACCACGCCCGTGCGCCGCGCGGGGTCGGCCGCCACGAACGCTTTCGCGTCCCCGTTGTCACCCCAGTGCCACATGAGCTGGCCGCCGTCGGCGCGCTGCACGAGGCCCCAGCCGAGCCCCCAGAAGAGGCGCTCGCCGGCGCGCGGGCCGGTGATCTGGGTGAACGCCGAGAGCATCTGCGCGTGCGTCTTCGGCTGGAGCCCGCGGCCTTCCATGGCGGCGGCGAGAAAGCGCCCATAGTCCAGCGCGGTCGTGCGGAGGCTCGCGGCCGCGTTGGGCTTGTCGCGGCGGTTGACGGGGCGCGCCTTCCCCCACACGTCGTGCGAGCGCGCGCCGTCGGCCTCGAGGGAGTCGTTCCACACGAGGCTCGTGCGCGTCATCCCGAACGGCACCAGCACCTCGTCGCGCACGACGTCCGTGATGGAGCGCCCGGTGAGCTTCTCCACCGCCTGCGCGAGGTAGACGAACCCCTCGCCGGAGTAGCCGAACTTCTGCCCCGGGTCGCCGATCATGTCCACGCGGTCGTCCGAGCCCCAGTTCGGCAGCCCGGTGGTGTGCGAGAGCACCATGCGCGGCGTGATGAGCCGGTAGCGCTCGTCGTGCGCCATGCGCGGGTTCGGGACGATCTCGGCGAGCGGGCGGTCGAGCGAGACGACGCCACGGTCCACGAGGCGCAGCACCGCGTAGCCGACGACGGGCTTCGTGAGCGACGCGGCGTCGAACACGGTGTTCGCATCCACCGGCGCCCGCGACTCCGCGTCGCGCATGCCGTAGGCGCCGCTCCAGTAGACCGCGCCGTCGCGGACGACGGCGGCCGAGAGCCCGGGCAGCTCGGCGCCGCGCACGAGCGCGGGCACGACGGAGTCGAGCCGCGTGCGCATGGCGGCGTCCGCGCGCGCGGCGGGGCGCTGGGAGTGCGCGGGCGCGGCGGCGGCGAGCGCGAGGGCAGCGGCGGCGGCGAGCGTACGTTGGATCATCGATGGCTCCGGTCGGGGACTGACGCCCCTGAAGATAGGAGCCGGCGACGAACGGTTGTCATCGTCCGGTACGGCGGGCGTCAGAATGCCCTCGGCCGAGGACTGCCCGTCAGGGCACCGGCGCCGCGCTCGCCAGCTGCCGGGTGAGCCGGTACAGGAACTCCTGCCCCTCGTAGAACGACTTGATGAGGATGCGCTCGTCGCGGCCGTGGGCGCGCGAGTCCGACGGATCGGAGAACAGCCCCGAGACCCCGTACGCGGGGACGCCCTTGGCGCGGAAGTACTTGCTGTCGGTCGCGCCGGTGGACATGGTCGGGATCACCGGGACGTTCGGGCCCCACATCTCACGCGTGAGGCGCTCGACGGCGCCGAGCACCTCGGGGAGGAGCGGCGAGGGGGCGGTGGGCGTCATCGCGGGCGCCGCGGAGACCACGAGCCCGGTGTCGGCGAGCGCGCGGACGATCCCCTCGCGCACCGTCGCGGGGTCCACGTTCGGCACCATGCGGCAGTTCACGTTCGCCACGGCCGTCTGCGGGAGCGCGTTCGGCGCGTGGCCGCCGCGCAGCATCGTCGCGACGCACGTCGTGCGGAGCATCGAGTTGTAGCGCGGGTCGGCGGAGACGACCGCCGCGGCCGCCGCGTCGGCGGGGTCGGCGGCGAGCGCGCGCATGGCGGCGGCGCGCTCGGGCGTCTCGATCTGCGCGGTGCGCTCCAGGAACGCCTTCGTCACCTCGTTGAGCTGCACCGGGAACTGGTACTTCGCGAGCCGCGTGAGCCCCTCGGCCAGCTGGTAGATGGCGTTGTCCGGGCGCGGCACCGAGGAGTGGCCGCCGCGGTTCGTCGCGGTGACGGTGAAGTCGTTGTAGACCTTCTCCGTCGCCTGCACGCTGTGGAGGAAGGGCTTGCCGTCGCGCAGCGCGCCGCCCCCGCCCTCGTTGATCACGAACGCCGCGTCCAGCAGGTCGGGGCGGTTGTCGAGCAGCCAGTCCACGCCGTTGTGCGGGCCGCCCTCCTCGTCCGCCGTGAGCGCGACGACGACGTCGCGGCTGGGCACGAATCCCTCGCGCTTGAGGCGGATGAGGTTCGCGACGAAGATCGCGGCCATCGCCTTGTCGTCCGTCGTGCCGCGGCCGTAGTAGTAGCCGTCGCGCTCGAGGAAGGTGAACGGGTCCACCGTCCAGTCGCTCCGCAGCGCCGGCACGACGTCGAGGTGCGCGAGGAGCACGAGCGCCTTCCGGCCCCGGTCGCGCCCGCGCAGGCGCACGACGACGTTGCGCTTGTCGGGGCGCGGGCCGCCCACGAACACGTCCTGCGCCGCGAACCCGGCCGCCCGGAACCGCTTCGCCATCGCCTCGGCCGCCTGCCCCGGGCTGCCGACGGAGTCGGCCGTGTTGATCTCGACGAGCTCCTCGTAGACCTCGCGCGCGAGGCGCTGGTGCGGGAGGAGCGAGTCGGCGGGAGGGGTCGTGCTCGAGACGGGACGGGCGGCGACGCTCTGGGCGCCGAGCGGCGCGAGGGCGCCGAGCGCGATGGCGGCGGCGAGACGGACGGCGTTCTGCATTGGGGCTCCGATGGGGACGGCGCGAAGATAGGGCGCGGCGCGGCGGGCCACGAGTGGGGCGCGCGTGGGGCGCGCGTGGTCACTCCGTGAGCCCCGACCCCTCCGGGCTCCGGCTCCGCACCCGCAGCGGCACCGCCACGTCCCGGTCGAGCGCGAGGGGCACGAGCCAGCGCAGGTTGTCGACCGCCTCCGGCGGCAGCGCGTCCACGGGCGCGAGGAACACCTCCTGGTCCTCCATAGTGCGCACCGACTCGGCGGCAGCGTGGATGGCGCGCAGGGCGTGCATCGAGTAGGCGGGGTCCTCCCAGACGAGGATCTCCTCCCACGCCGCCTCGGGCACGTCGGCGCCGGACTCCTCGCGCACCTCGCGCCGCACGGCCACGGCCGGCGTCTCTCCGTCCTGCAGCTTGCCGCCTAACGCGTTGACGCGCCCCGCCTGCCACGCCGGGTGGGTGCGCCGCATGAGCGCCACCCGCCGGCGGTCCGGGGTGTACAGCAGAGCCAGGACGTAGCGCTTCACAGGCGACCTATTGACACCATTGTTGTACCATTGCTAGACTGACATCGGCGGCGGCCCGGTCGTCGGCCGCCGGACTCTCACGCTAGTCATGCGGAGGCGGCGATGCGCGTCGGGGACTTCGCGGTGGAAGTGGTGGCGCACGGGAGCGGGCGCGTGCGCGAGCGGCAGTCGGGGCACGTGCTCGCGCGCCCCGGGCAGGTCTACCGCCTGCGGCTCCGCAACTTCGGCCCGCTCTACTGCGTGGCCGACGTCGAGCTCGACGGCCACAAGATCACTGCCGGCGGGCTCGTCATCGAGCCGTGGGGCACCACCGAGCTCGAGCGTCCCATCGACGGCGCGGAGACCGGCCGCTTCACGGTGGTGGCCGAGGGGGACGAGACGGTCTTCGGGCCTGACGGCGGGCGCGACGACCCGAAGCTCGGCCTCATCGAGGCGCGCTTCCGGCGCGAGCTGCCGCGGAAGGACCGCCGCCCCGAGGCGCCCATGATCTTCGCGTCGCCGATGCCGCCCGCGCGTCCGCTCCCGGACGGGACGCCGCCGGGCCGCTTCCCGAGGAGCGTGCCCCCGGAGTGGCAGCCGCCGCTCAACCGAATGCAGCAGCCGAAGGCCGAGGCGTTCTTCGCGGCGCCGCTGGCCGAGCCGGTCGCGCCACCGCCCGCGCGCGAGGATGCCGGCACGATCGAGCGCGCCGCGGGCACCGGGCTCACCGGGCACTCCGACCAGCAGTTCGTTCCCATCACGCTCGGGCCGCTGGAGAAGGAGGCGACGGTGATCACGCTGCGCCTCGTGATCGGCTCCGAGGCGGCGATCGCCGAGGAGGCGCCGCGGCCGCTGGCGGAGCACCACGCGCCGCCCCGGCCGGCCGCGCGCCCGTAGCGGGCGATGAGAGCTACCCGACGACCCGGCCGCCCACGCACCGCGGCTCCTGGAGACGTGGCCGCCCCTCCCGCTTCTCCCTCGAACGGCGCGACGCGCGAGAGCGCGCTGCGCCAGGTGATGGACGAGATGGAGTCGTGGCGCGCGCGCGCCGTCCCCGACACGGCGGCGCCGCTCGCGGCCGAGGACCTCGTGCGCCTGCTGCGGGACTGGACGGCGGCGCTCGGGCTCGACCCGGCGGTGGCGGCGGGGTTCACGGTGAACACCGTCCACTACTACCGCCGCCGCGACGTCATCGACCCGCCGGAAGGGCGCACGGCGGCGGCGCGTTACGGGCTTCGCCACCTGTGGCAGATCGCGGGCGCGCGCCTCGCCGGGCATCTCGGGCTCGTGACGCTCGCGGAGGCGCGGAGCGCGATGCGCGGCGCGGAGCCGGACGCGCTCGTGCATTTCGTTGCGGCGCGCGTGACGGACGCGCGCGCCCGGGAGATGGTGCGCAGCACGGTCGCGCAGTCCGCGGCGCTCCCCCCGCCGCCGCGCGCCCGCGCGCTGCCGGGCCGCGCGACGGGCCCCTCGGCGCCGGCATCGGTCGCCGCGAGCGAGCCCGCCGACCCGCCGCCGGTGCCGGCCGTCGTGATCCCACTCCCGGAGGGCGCGTGGTGCGTCCTGCCGGCGGCGCACGCCGCCCGGCGCTCCCCCGATGCCGCGCGCGAGCTCGTGCGCGCCCTCGCCC
>JBJMNJ010000088.1:0-19049 GCA_045804325.1 Gemmatimonadaceae bacterium | reverse complement strand
GGCTGTTGCTCTATCCAACTGAGCTACTGGCGCAGTCGTCAAAGCAGTCAGCCCTCGCCGTGCGGGGCCGACCCACCAGGTCGGGGCGACCGGATTTGAACCGGTGACCTCCTGCTCCCAAAGCAGGCGCGATACCAGGCTACGCTACGCCCCGCACGAGTCGGTAAAGCTAACCAGCACCAAGGCTTGCGTCAACGGTCGCCCAGCCGATCGAAGAGGGCACGGAACGCGCGGCCGCGGTGGCTGATCCGCTCCTTCTGCTCCCGCGTCATCTCCCCGAACGTCCGCCCCGTCTCCGCGGACTCGAAGTACGGGTCGTAGCCGAACCCGTTCGCACCCCGCGCCTCCTGCACGATGCGTCCCGCGCACTCCCCCCGAGCGGTGAGCTCGCGGCCGAGCCCGACGTAGGCGGCCACACATACGTAGCGGGCGGAACGATCCGCGTGCGATGCGAGGTCCGTGAGCAGCTTCCGGTTGTTCGCCTCGTCCAGCGCCCGCCCCGTGAGATCGTCGCGCCCCGACCATCGTTTGCTTCGTACGCCCGGCCGCCCGCCCAGCGCCGCGACTTCGAGCCCCGAGTCGTCCGCCACGGTCGTGATGCCGCCGCTCGTCTCGTAGAAGTAGCGCGCCTTCGCGAGCGCATTCTCCTCGAACGTCTCGAACTTCTCGAGGTCACGCTCGTCGTCGTCCTCCTCGATCTCCACGTGATCGAGGTCCACGACGCTGAATCCCGCCGCCTCGAACAGCGGCCGCAGCTCCGCGAGCTTCCCCTCGCTCCGCGTCGCCAGGATGATCGGTGGTGGCTTCACCGGCCGAGCGCCTCGCTCTGCAGTCGCCCGAGCTCCGCGATGCCCGCGACGGCGAGCCCGAGCAGCGCGTCCAGCTGCCCGCGGTCGAACGTGCCGTGCTCGCCCGTGCCCTGCACCTCCACGAACCGATCCGCGCTCATCACCACGTTCATGTCCACCCCGGCCCGCACGTCCTCGGCGTAGTCGAGATCCAGCCGCGGCTCACCGTCGACGATCCCGACGCTCACGGCCGCTACCCGCCGACGCACCGGCGACTTCGCGAGCTTGCGGTGCGCCACCATCCAGTCGAACGCGTCCACGACCGCGACGCAGGCCCCCGTGATCGCCGCCGTGCGCGTACCGCCGTCCGCCTGGAGCACGTCGCAATCGACCTTGATGGTGTGCTCGCCGAATGCATAGCCGTCGAGCATCGCGCGGACGCTCCGCCCGATGAGCCGCTGGATCTCCTGCGTGCGGCCGCCCAGCTGGGCCCGCTCGCGGGGCGTGCGCGTCTGCGTCGCGCGTGGGAGCATCGCATACTCCGCGGTGAGCCAGCCCTCGCCCGACCCCTTCTTCCAGCCGGGCACGCCGGTCTCCACCGACGCCGTGCACAGCACGCGCGTGGAGCCGAACGAGACGAGACAGGAACCCTCCGCGTATGCGGCGACGCCCCGCTCGAGCGTGACGGGGCGGAGCGCGTCGTTCGCGCGGCCCACGCGCCCGCGGGGCGCGCTCTTATCTCCTGCCGGCACGCAGCCTCTCGATGATCGATGTGGTGGACTGGCCGGGCGTGAGCGGGATGATCACGACCTCGCCCCCGCGCGCGCGGACCTCCGCCGCGCCCACGACCGTGTCCGGAGAATAGTCTCCGCCCTTCACGATGACGTCGGGCTCGAGGCGCAGCACGAGCTCGCGCGGGGTGTCCTCGTCGAAGACCACGACGGCATCCACCGCCTCGAGCGCCGCCAGGACGTAGGCACGCTCGGCCTCCGAGCGCACGGGGCGCTCGGGCCCCTTGAGCCGCTTCACGGACGCGTCGGAGTTCACGCCGACCACGAGCGCGTCCCCTCGCCCCCGCGCGCCCGTGAGCACGTCCACGTGACCCGGATGCAGGAGGTCGAAGACGCCGTTGGTGAAGACGACGCGCGCCCCCCGCTCCGCCGCGCGATCGCGCCACGCGCGCGCCTCGGACCACGTCATGACCTTCCGCCCGGGGTCGGGAATGCTCAGAACGACCCCTCGGCATGCGGGCGGAAGCGTACCGCGCGCCTCACGATCGGCCCGCGCACGGTGTCGGTGTACTCCGCGCTGATCTCCAGGAAGCGGCGTGGCGGCGGCGCCCGGTGCACGGTGAGCTTCTTCGCATCCGGCGGAAGGTCGAGCGAGTCGGCCTTCGCGCGCAACAGCCTCGTGACGGCGGCATCGTCGCGGCGCTCGGCGAAGCGCACGGCCTGCTGCATGGCGTCCTGGTACACGTAGTTCCGGTAATAGAGCTCGCCGTACTCCCAGCCGAAGAACGCGACGAGCGAGAGGAGCAGCAACACGACGAGACATCCGAGTCGGCTCTCGCCACGCCGCGCCCTCCCGCGGCTCACCATTGCGACTGGGCCCCCTCGACCATGTCGCCGACGATCTCCTGGACGGCGCGAAGGCGCCCCTCCGCCTCGGCCCGCTCGGCGTACTCCGCCTCGCCGATCAGTCCGCGGCGGCTCCAGAGCACGCGGCCCGTCGTCTGGTCGATGATCTCGACGTCGACGGCGATCTGGAGCTTGCGCCGCGCCGTCGTCGCCTGGGTGCGGTTCGCGCTGTAGGCGATCGGGACGTCGGCATCGTACCGCGTGATCGTCCCGCGGACGATGGCATCGGCGCGCGTCTCGCTCGCGTCGCGGAGGCCGAGGCGCCCCCGGAAGTCCCGGCGCATCTGATCGTAGAGCTCGCGCTGCACTTCGGGCGACGGCGTCTCGTTCTCGAACGGGACGATGGCGACCGTGCGGATGTGCTTCGGCAGCCCGCCCCCGGCGAAGCCATAGAGGCAGCCGACGAGCGAGGTCGTGAGCACGAGCAGGAGGCTACGGACGCCAGATCGACGCATCGAACTCCGGCGCGCGCTCGGCGCGCACCTTGGTGAGGCGGAGCCTTCGCCCCGCGCCGCGGTTCTCATAGCGGACGTCCCCGGACGGAGAGTGGGAGACGAGCTCGACGAGCCGGCCCCCGCTCACGCGCTCCAGCCGAACGAGCCGCTCCCCGACGAACGTGACCCGCCACCGGTCGTCGCCACGACCAATGTCGGCCCGAAGGGTGTCGCCGTCAACGCGCGCGGTCGTGTCCGCGGCC
Source organism: Gemmatimonadaceae bacterium (assembly GCA_045804325.1). Lineage (GTDB taxonomy): Bacteria > Gemmatimonadota > Gemmatimonadetes > Gemmatimonadales > Gemmatimonadaceae > JBJMNJ01. The sequence continues at coordinate 15,927 of JBJMNJ010000088.1, read as the reverse complement.
GGCGGCACCGCCAGCCGCCCGAGAGCCGCCCACATGAGCGGCGCCGGCGGGACGTATCGCCGGACGAGGTTGCCGCCGGGCGCCGTCACCTCGTTTCCGATCAGCCACGCGTGGCCGCCCGCGCCGATGCCGGACAGAAAGAAGTCGAGTCGCGCGCTGTCGGGCGGCGCGATGCGCGCCACCCCCTCGCCGCGGCCGCCGAAGTCCTGGTCCTCGTACTCCCAGTCGAAGAAGACCTGCTGGTGGTAGGCGGGCAGCTGCGCGCCCGGCAGGCGCGCCGGCACCGCCGCGCCGCCGAGCGGCGCGGCCCGCGGCGCGCAGCCGAGAACCGCCGCGAGCGCGAGCGCGGCGACGCACGGGTCGAGACGCAGCTGGCCTTTCGAGCGATCAGTCATGCGGAGAGGTGCGGGTCGGCCCGGCGTGCGCCGCCGAGGCGCGCGGGCCCGGTCATCGGACGCGGACGTTGGCGATTCGATCTCCCTGCACGATCCGGTCGAGCGCGTCCCAACCCGCGACGACGCGCCCGAAGACCGTATAATGCCCATCGAGGTGCGGCTGCGGCGAATGGGTGATGAAGTACTGGCTGCCGCCGGTGTCGGGCCCCGACAGCGCCATTCCGAGCGCGCCGCGCCCGTACCGGCGGCGACTGAGCTCGTCGCGGATCGCGTAGCCCGGCCCGCCCTCCCCGTCCCCACGCGGGTCGCCGTCCTGGACGACGAAGTTCGGGACGACCCGGTGGAACCGCAGGTCGCGATAGAACCCCGAGCGCGCGAGCGAGACGAAGTTGTACACCGTGAGCGGCGCGTGGGCGCCGTCGAGGGCGAGCGTGATCGTGCCGCGATCGGTCAGCAGGTCGGCCGTCGGCGTCGCACCGCGCAGCGATGGGAGCAGCACCGCACGCACTACCTCCTCGTACCAGCCCATAGGCCGCGGCGTTCCGGCGCCGTCCGGCCACCCGGCGAGCAGTGGGAGCTCGCGCCCCGCGAGGCGCTCGAGCGGATCCGCGGGCGCGGGCATGGCGCGCACTCGCGAGCGCACTGCCGGCGAGAAGCCGGCGCTGTCCGCGCGCCACGCCGCCTGCACGTAGCGCAGCGCGGCGAGCCGAGCGTCGTTGGCGCTGTCGCGCGCCGACAGTCCGTAGGCGTCGAGAACTGCCGGCACCTCCGAGACGCGTGCCCGCGACGCGAGCGTGCCGATGGCGGCCGCGCGCGCGATCGCATCCCCCTCGCGCAGCCCACGCGAGACGAGCTCCGCGCGAATCTCGGGGCCCGGAGCCGCCGAGGAGTCCGCCCACGCGTCGAGCGCCCGCCACGCCGCCGCACGAACGCGCGGGTCGGGGTCGCCCGTCGCGCGCAGGGTCAGCTCCCGGGCGAGCGGGGCCGTCCCGAGCGCGCCGGCGACGGCCGCCGCGGCGCGATACCGCCAGTCGGCGGCTTCCGTCCACGATGCCGCTCCGGGAAGGAGTGCCGGCACCCGCACGCCACGGCGCATCGCCGCAGACGCCACCGCCGCGCGGTAGGCCAGACCGGTGTCCGCCTCCCACGCGTCACGCCAGGCGCGCTCGTCCCCGCCGAGCACCTCGCCGAGCGCCTCGGCCGTCGCGATGCGCACGTTCGCGTCGCGGTCGCGCATGAGCGACGCGAGCGCGTCGCGGGCACGGTCGCCGTACGTCGCGTAGGAGCGTGCCGCATTCATGCGTACCTGCGCGCTCGTGTCGAGCGCGAGGACGGCGAGCGCTGCGCGAGCCTCGAGGGCGAGGGAGTCGCCCGCGGCCTGCCGCGCGAGCGCGCGTGCCACCTGCACGCGCACGCCCGCCTCCCGCGCGCCCGCCAGTGGGAGCAGGGCTCGCACACCCGCGGCGGCGCGCTGGCGCGCCAGCGCGTACGCCGCGGCGCGGGCGACGGCGCCCGACGGGCCGAGGTGCGGGACGATGCGCGCGACCGGCACGGGACGCAGCTTGGCCGCGGCCAGCAGCGTGGCGGCAAGGGCCTCGGGCTCCCGCACCGAGCCCAGCGCCTCCTCGAGCGCCGCACGCGCCGGAGCGCCGGCCTCGCCGAGCGCCCACGCCGCCTCCACCCCGACCGTCGCGCGCGGCGCACCCGCGCCGAGCAGCGCGTCGTGGAGCGCCGAGATGGAAGCCGTGTCCTGGAGCAGCCCCAGGGCGAACGCGGCGTTCGCGGCCACTGCGGTGTCGGCGTCGGCCAGCAGCGCGCGGAGCCGAGCCGCGCGCGCGGTGAGGTGCACCTGGCCCACTGCGAGCGCCGCGGCGGCGCGGACCGACGGGTGCGGGGAGGCGAGCAGCTCGTCGACCAGCGCCGCGTCGGGCCGGCGCGCGTCGGTCATGGCGAGGAGCCGCGCATGCTGCGCGACCAGCGTCGCCTCCTCGCTCGTCGTGGGAGGCGCGTCCGCGCGGCGGCGGACGCCCGGCGACGCGCAGCCAGCGGCGAGCGCGAAGAGCAGTGCGCTAGCTGGACGCGGCGCGCACCAGCGCCTCGCGAAGCTCCGGCGGGAGCGGGACGAGACGGTTGTCAGAGTCGAGGGAGACAAGCGTGGTACGCGCGGTGACGAGACGCTGCCCGGTGTCGGCGTTCGTGATGACGTAGTCGAAAGTTACCGCGCGGGACCGCACCTCCGCCAAGGAGGTGGCGACCTCCAGCCGATCGTCGTACCGCGCCGGCGCGTGATAGCGGAACGAGAGGTCCGACACCGCGAGGCGGACGCCGGCGGCCTCGACGTCGGCGTAGCTCCTGCCGAGCTGGCGGATGAAGTCCGTGCGTCCGATCTCGCAGAAGACCAGGTAGTTCGCGTGATAGACCACGCCCATCTGGTCCGTCTCCGCGTAGCGCACGCGCACCTCGATGCGGTGCACCGTGCCCTTCGCGCCCCTAGCGCCCTCGCTCGCCATGGCGCGCGAATCTGCCCGCGCCGCGGGCGTTTGTAAAGGCACCGCCGCGCTGCTAGACTGCGCGCGTGCTCCCTTCCCCGTGCATCATCATCTCGGACGCGCACATCGGCGCGGCGCCCGCCTCGGTGGAGCGCGCGATGCTGGACTTCCTGCGCTCGCTTCGCGGGCGTGCGGCCTCGCTCGTCATCAACGGCGACCTCTTCGAGTTCTGGTTCGAGTGGCGCGGCGTCATCCCGCGGCCGGGCTTCCGCATTCTCGCCTCCGTCGCCGAGCTGCGCGACGCCGGCACCGAGGTGCTGTGGATCGCGGGCAACCACGACTGCTGGGGAGGCGACGTCCTGCGGCGCGACGTGGGCGCCGACTACCGGCTGGACGCCTGGACCGGGAGCCTCGCCGGCTGGAGCGCGCGCGTCGAGCACGGCGACGGCCTGCGCGAGGTCGAGGATCGGAAGTACCGGCGGCTGCGCACGGTCCTCCGACACCCGCTCTCGATCCGCACGTTTCGCTGGCTGCACCCCGACCTCGCCAGCCGGCTCGCGCTCGGGAGCTCGCAGGCGAGCCGCACGCACAGCGCGCCGGACGACGGCGAGGGACTGCGGCAGGTCGCCCGCGACACGCTCGCGCGCACGCCCGGTCTCGAGCTCGTCGTGTTCGGGCACTCGCACGTCGCCACGCTCGAGCGGATGCCCACCGGCGGCGTCTACGCCAACGCGGGGTCCTGGCTCGACGACCCGACCTATCTCGAGGTGACCCCCGAGCGCGTCGTGCTCGCGCGCTGGAACGGGTCAGCCGAGGGTGACCGTCTCCACGCGCTCGATCGCCTCGCCGAGGAAGCGCTGCCCCACCCGTAGGAACTGCTCGGGCGCGTCCGACGCGATGAAGCGGTAGCTGACCGCTGCGCCGGCGCGGTTGCGCAGCCCACGCTCCACGAGGACGCGCGCCGTCTCCGCGGCCGTCTCCTCCGCGCTGTCGATGAGCCGCACGTCCCGACCGACCACCTCGCCGATGAGGCGCTTGAGCAGCGGGTAGTGCGTGCAGCCGAGCACGACCGAGTCGACGCCCGCGTGCACGAGCGGCTCGAGGTACTCCTCCGCGACCAGCCGCGTGGCGCGCCGGTCCAGCCACCCCTCCTCGACCAGCGGGACGAAGAGCGGGCACGCCTGGGCCACGACGTGCGCCGACGGAGCGAGCGCCTTGATGGCCCGCTCGTATGCGCCGGACTTCACCGTGCCGAGCGTACCGATGACGCCGATCTCCCCGCGCCGCGTGGCCTTCACGGCGGCGCGCGCCCCGGGCTCGACGACGCCGAGCACCGGCACCGGGAGCGCGTCCCGCAGCGACGGGAGTGCGTGCGCGGTGGCCGTGTTGCAGGCGACGACGAGCGCCTTCACCCCCTCGCCGAGGAGGAAGTCGCCTATCTCGTGGCTGTAGCGGCGCACGGTCTCCGGGCTCTTCGGGCCGTACGGCACACGCGCCGTGTCGCCGAAGTACACGATGCTCTCTTCGGGGAGCTGGCGCATGAGCTCGTGGACGACCGTGAGGCCGCCGATGCCCGAGTCGAAGACGCCGATGGGAGCGGACGCGCCGGCGCCGCCCTTCACCACGGGATGGAGGCGACGACGACCGCGCCGCCGGCGCTGGGCCGGACGGAGACCTCCGCCGGGAGATCCCAGAGCTGCGCGGCGACGAACGCGTCGGCGCCGGCGACGAGGTGGTTGAAGATGATCAGCGCGATCCAGTCCTCGCGGTGCGTGCGGCGGGCGCGGAGGCGCGTGGTGAAGCGGTTGAACGCGAAGTTCGGCGTGAGCGTCGAGCCCGAGAGCGTGTAGCTCTCGACGATGCTGTCCGCCGCGAACTCGCGCGCCTCGGCCACGTCGTAGTTCGACTTGCGTGCCATCGTGATGGCGCCGAGCTCCACGAACGCGAACAGCGCGCCGGCGTTCGGGCGGCGGAGGCGCGTCTGCCCGAGCCCCGGCACGAGCGCCGAGTACACGAAGGCGCGGCGGGGCGAGATGGGCGGCTGCACGACGAAGCCGGTCGGACCGGCCGGCGTCGCCTCGCGCGGGGGCCGGCGGGCGGCGGAGTCGGCGCGCGCCGTGTCGCCGCGCACGACGCGCGGTCGCGGGCGCACGGTGTCGCCGGGGGCGCGCAGCGTGTCGGGGCGCTGCGCCGCGAGCGGCCGGGCCGCGGCGCCGACGGCGAGGGCGGCGGCGAGCAGTGCGGGTGTCGCGAGTCTCATCCGGTTCGGTGGCGTTCGCGCGAGGCGGTGGCGCGGGTGGCGGGAGCGTGTGGGAATCGAACCCACCCAACCCGACGCAGTCGGGTCGCGCCAGTTTTGAAGACTGGAGGAGCCACCAGGCCCCCTCCGCCCCCCCAGACCCTAGCGCACCACGATGCGCGGCGCGCCGTCCGCGCCGGCGGGAAGCACCTCCCCGATCTCCGCGGCGCCGGACACGCGGGAAAGATACTCGCCCGCGCGCGCCGGCGGGACCGCGACGAGGAGCCCGCCCGACGTCTGGGGGTCCACGAGCAAGGCGCGGTCGGCCTCCGCGGCCGCGCCGTAGTCCACGAGCGGGGCGAGGTACTCCGCGTTCCGCTCGGCGCCCCCGGTCCGGGCGCCGGCGGCGAGCGCCGCGCGCACGCCCTCGAGGAGCGGAACGCGCGCGAGGTCGATCGCGAGGGTGACGCCGCTGGCGCGCGCGATGTGCGACGCGTGCCCGAGGAGGCCGAAGCCGGTGACGTCCGTGGCGCACCGCGCGCCGACGGCGAGCGCGGCGCGGCTCGCCTCGGCGTTCAGCGCGGCCATGGACGCCACGAGGCGGCGCTCGGCCGCGGCGTCGAGGAGGCCGCGCTTCAGCGCCGTCGCGAGGACGCCGCTCCCCAGCGGCTTGGTGAGGAGCAGCCGGTCGCCGGGGCGCGCCGCGGCGTTGGTGAGCAGCCGGGCGGGGTCGGCACGCCCGGTGACCGCGAGGCCGTACTTCACCTCGTCGTCGGTGATCGTGTGGCCGCCCACGACGTGCGCGCCCGCCTCGTGGACCTTGTCGAGCCCGCCCCGGAGGATGGCGGTGAGCACCTCGAGGGGGAGCTTCCCCGACGGGAAGCCGACGATGCTGAGCGCCGTGAGCGGCTCGCCGCCCATGGCGTAGACGTCGGAGAGCGCGTTCGCCGCGGCGATCTGCCCGAACGAGAACGGGTCGTCCACGATGGGCGCGAAGAAGTCGACCGTCTGCACCAGCGCGAGACCGTCGGCCACGACGAAGACCCCCGCGTCGTCGAAGGTCTCGTGACCGACGAGCAGGCGGGGATCGGTTCGCCGCGGGAGCGGGGCGAGCGCGCGAGACAGGTCACCCGGACCCATCTTGGCGGCTCAACCCGCGCAGCGGGCGAACTGGGTGAGGCGGAACAGCTCTTCTCGATTCTTGGAAGTGGACATTTCTTCTGCCCTCGGCCTTCGGCCCTCAGCCTGCGGCCGCCAACCGGCTATTGCTTCACGACCACCACGGCGTCGATCTCCACCAGCACGCCGCGCGGGAGGCCGGCGACGGCGACCGTCGAGCGTGCGGGGCGCGCCTCGCCGAGCACGCGCCCGTAGACCTCGTTCATGCGCGGGAAGTCGGACATGTCGTGGAGGTAGACGGTCGTCTTCACGACGTCGCCCCAACTCGCGCCGGCGGCGTCGAGGATGGCCTGAAGGTTCGCGAGGACGCGGGACGTCTGTGCCGTGACGTCGCCCTTCACGGTCTCGCCCGTCGCGGGGTCGAGCGCGATCTGGCCGGCGGTGAAGAGCAGGCCGTTCGCGACGACGCCCTGCGAGTACGGCCCGATGGCCGCGGGTGCGCTCTGCGTCTGGATGATGCGGTTGCTCACGTCGTTCTCCTGCGGCCCGTCGCCTAGAACAGCCCGACGATGGAGCCGTCCCGGTGGATGGCCATGCGCTCGGCCGCGGGCTCCTTCGGGAGCCCGGGCATGGTCATGATGTCGCCCGCCTGCGCCACGACGAAGCCGGCGCCCGCGACGGGGTACACCTCGTTCACGGTGATGCGAAAGCCCGTCGGCCGCCCGAGCAGCGTCGGGTCGTCGCTGAGCGAGTACTGCGTCTTGGCCATGCAGACGGGCGTGTCGGCGAGGCCGATGGACTCGAGGTACTCGATGGTGCGCTCCGCCTTGGGCGAGTAGTCCGCTCCCTCGCCGCCGTACACCCTGCGCACGATCGTGTCGATCTTCTCGCGGATGGGCAGCGCCGCGTCGTACAGCGGCGCGAAGCGTCCCTCGCGCCGCTCCAGCACGGCGAGGATCTCGCGGCCGAGCGCCTCGCCGCCGGCCCCGCCCGTCTCCCACACCTCGGTGAGCGCGACGCGCGCGCCGCAGCGCTCGGCGGCGTCTGCGACCATCTGCAGCTCCCGATCCGAGTCCGTGATGAAGCGGTTGAGCGCGACGACGACGGGCACGCCGAACTGCCGCACGTTCTCGATGTGCTTCTCGAGGTTCGGGAGGCCGCGCTCCAGCGCGCCGAGGTCCTCGCGCTTGAGGTCCGTCTTCTTCGCGCCGCCGTTCAGCTTCAGCGCGCGCACGGTGGCCACGAGCGCGGCCGCCTCCGGGTTCAGGCCGCCGAAGCGGCACTTGATGTCGAAGAACTTCTCGGCGCCGAGGTCCGAGCCGAAGCCCGCCTCGGTCACGACGACGTCCGCCGTGGCGAGCGCGGCGCGCGTGGCGAGGATGCTGTTGCACCCGTGCGCGATGTTGCCGAACGGTCCGCAGTGCACGAAGGCGGGGCCGCCCTCGAGCGTCTGCACGAGGTTCGGGCGGATGGCGTCCTTGAGCAGCATCGCCATCGCGCCGCTCGCCTTGAGGTCCCCGGCGCGGATGGGCTTCCGCTCCGCGCCGTACGTGGCGCCGACGATGATGCGCGCGAGGCGCCGCTCGAGGTCCTCGGGGCTCGTGGACAGCGCGAGGACCGCCATCACCTCGCTCGCGGGGATGATGACGAACCGCTCCTCGCGCGGCACCCCGTTCGCCGCGCCGCCGAGCCCGATGACGCAATCGCGCAGGGCGCGGTCGTTCATGTCGATCGTGCGCGGCCAGGTGATGCGGCGCGGGTCGATGCCGAGCGCGTTCCCCTGGTGCAGGTGGTTGTCGAGCAGCGCCGCGAGCAGCGCGTGCGCGCTGGAGATCGCGTGGAAGTCGCCCGTGAAGTGGAGGTTGATGTCCTCCATGGGCAGCACCTGCGAGAACCCGCCGCCCGCCGCACCTCCCTTCATGCCGAACACGGGCCCGAGACTCGGCTCGCGGATGCAGAGCGCCGCGTTGCTCCCGAGGCGGCGGAGCGCCTGCGTGAGGCCCACGGTCACCGTCGTCTTCCCCTCGCCCGCGACGGTCGGGTTGATGCCCGTCACGAGTACGAGCCGGCCGCGCGCCGGGCGGCTCGTCACGTCGAGCGAGACCTTCGCCTTGTACCGGCCGTAGAGGTCGAGGTCGTCCGCGCGGAGCCCGAGCTCGGCGGCGACGTCCACGATCGGGCGGAGCGTCGCCCGCTGGGCGATCTCGATGTCCGAGGGGACGGGGGTGGGTCCAGGCGCCATCCGCTGCCGCTCCAGGTCTGATCGGGGCGTGGGACTGCGTGTCGCGGCCGGAATGCTAGTCGAGCGACACGGCCGGGCGCCAGGGAGCCGCGGCTAGAGCGCGAAGAAGCGCCGCGCGTTCTCGGTGACCGCGGCGCCGAGTGCCTCGAGGTCCGCGCCGCGCGCGGCGGCGAGGCGCGCCACCGTGTGCGCCACCAGGGCCGGCTCGTTGCGCTTCCCGCGATTCGGCACCGGCGCGAGGTAGGGCGCGTCGCTCTCGACGAGGAGGCGATCCTCCGGCACGAGGCGAAGCAGCGCCTCGTCGGTCCACTTCCGGAACGTCACGATGCCGCTGAAGGAGACGTACCAGCCGACGCCGAGCGCCGCGTCCGCGAGCGTGTGCGAGCCCGTGTAGCAGTGCAGGACGCCGCGGACGCCGCCGCGCCCCGCCTCGACCACCATGGCGCGCGTGTCGTCCTCGGCCTCGCGCGTGTGCACGACGACGGGCCGCCCGAGCTCCGCGGCGAGCGCGAGCTGCGCGCCGAAGGCCGCGCGCTGTCGGTCGCGGGGCGAGTGGTCGTAGTGGTAGTCGAGCCCGCACTCGCCGACCGCCACGGCGCCCGCGGCGACGTGGGCACGCACCGCGGCGACGTCGCGCGCCTCGTCGAAGGCGGCCGCGTCGTGCGGATGGACGCCCGCCGTGTGCCAGAGGAAGCCCGGGTGGCGGTCGGCGAGCGCGCGGGCGCGGTCCGCCGCCGCCAACGACTCGCCGATGCAGACGACGCCCGCCGCGCCGGCCGCGCGCGCGCGCGCGACGACCTCCTCGCGATCGGCGTCGAACGCGGGGTCGGCGAGGTGCGCGTGGCTGTCGAAGAACATCGCTCGCGGAGGCTGAAACGACGGAGGCCGCCGCGACGATTCGCGGCGGCCTCAATCTAAGCGGTGGGGGCGGGCCTCAGCGGGAGACCGGCGCCTCCTCGCGCCGCGCGGCGGCGGGGCGCGCCGGACGCGCGTCGGCCGTGGAGGCGGCGCGTGCGCGGGAGGCACTGATGCCGGCCTTGTCGGTGGTCCGCCGCGGCCACTTCTGCTCCACCCAGAGGAGCAGCGGCGACGCGACGTACACCGAGCTGAACACGCCCACGACGACGCCGAACGCCATGACGACGGCGAACGGGCGGATCACCTCGCCGGCGAAGAGCATGAGGGCCAGCGCCGCGGCGAACGTCGTCGCGTGCGTGAGCACGGAGCGCGGCAGCGTCTCGTTGATCGACCGGTTCAGCGTGTCGTACAGCGGCTCGCGGCGCTGCTTCTTCAGGTTCTCGCGGACGCGATCGAAGATGATGATCGTGTCGTTCATCGAGTAGCCGAGCAGCGTGAGGATGGCGGCGACGACGGTGAGCGAGACCTCGATGTGAAACAGCTTGATGAAGGCCGCCGTCACGAGGACGTCGTGCACCGACGAGAGCACCGCCGCCACGCCGAAGCGCCACTCGAACCGGAAGGCGAGGTACGCCAGCGTCGCGAGCGAGCCGAGGAGGAGGGCGATCATCGCGCCGCGCTTGAGCTCCTCGCCCACGCGAGGGCCGACCGCCTCGGTGCGGACCACGGTGAAGGCGTTCCCGTACTTGCCGCGGAGCGCCGACTGGATGCGGGTGGAGACGGCGCCGGCGCCGGCCGCCTGCTCGGCGACGTTGGCCGCGCCCTGCGCCCGGACGGTGTACTCCGTCCCGGTGCCGAACTGCTGGATCTCCGCGCCGCGGACGCCGGCGTGGTCCAGGGTCGAGCGGATCTCCGCGACGTTCGGCGCCTGCTGGAAGCGGAGCTGCATCAGCGTGCCGCCCGTGAACTCGATGCTGTAGTTCGGCGGGGTCATGGCGTAGGTGGCGAGCCCGATCGCGATGAACGCGATGGTGAGCCCGGCGGCCCAGCGCCACCAGCGGATGAAGTTGTAGTTCGGGTTGTGGAAGATACGCAGCATGGGGCGCTCCTCAGATGCTCAGGGTCTGGGCGCCGCGCGAGCGGTTCAGCCAGATCAGGTAGAACGTGCGCACGACGAAGATCGCCGTGAACAGCGAGGCGACGAGGCCCGCGATCAGGGTGACCGCGAAGCCCCTGATGGGGCCGGAGCCATACTGGTAGAGCACCGCCGACGAGAGGATCGTGGCGACCGAGGAGTCGACGATCGCGCTCAGCGCGTGCCGGAAGCCCTCGTCGATCGAGGTGCGCACGGTCTTGCCGCGCTCGAGCTCCTCGCGGATGCGCTCGAAGATCAGCACGTTGGCGTCCACCGCGATGCCGACGGAGAGCACGAGGCCCGCGATGCCCGGCAGCGTCAGCACCGCGCCGAAGCCGGCGAGCATCGCCAGCGTGAAGAGCACGTAGAGCGCGAGCGCGCCCACCGCGAGCACGCCGGAGAACTTGTAGTACACGGTCATGATCAGCACGACCAGCGCGATGGCGATGAGCCCGGCCGTGATGCCGCGGTTGATCGAGTCCTGGCCGAGGCTCGCGCCGATCTTCCGGACCTCGGCCGCCTTGAGCTGCACGGGGAGCGCGCCGGCGCGCAGCACGAGCGCGAGGTCCTGCGCCTCCTGCAGCGTGCCGCCGCCGAGCGTGATCTGCCCGCGGCTGCCGATCGCGCTCTGGAGCACCGGCGCCGTCACGACGCGGTCGTCCAGCACGATGGCCATGTTGTCCTTGATGTGCTTCGCCGTCTGGTTCTTGAAGCGCCGCCCGCCCTCGTTGTTGAGGGTGAACTGCACGATGTTCCCCTCCACCGGGTCCGACGCCGGCTTCGCGTCGATGAGGTACTCGCCGGTGATGATGGGGTTCGCGTCGACGACGTAGAGCGGCCGGTACCACTGGTTGCCGAGCGACAGCGAGTCGGTCCCCCAGAGGGCCTCCTTGCCGGGCGGGAGCGCGCCCTGGATGTCCGGCATCGCGAGGTAGCGCTCGAGCGAGGGGACGTCGCTCACGGCGATGAAGTACTGCCCCGGCATCTGGCCGCCCTGGATCGCGCGGGCGAACGGCCCGGTGCGGTCGTTCAGCAGGCTCGCCGAGTCGGCCTTGGCGGAGTCGCCGGCGGCGCGCTTGGCGCTGTCGCCGCCGGCCGCCGCGACCGCCGCCTTGTTCGCCGTGTCGCCGAACAGACCGCCGACGCCCGGCGTCGCCGATGGCGTGGCGGCCTTCGTGGCGGGTGCCGCGCCGAGCCCCTTCTCCTTCAGGATCGCGTCGAGGCGCGGGATGGTGCGCTCGAGCGCGCCCGTCTCGTCCGTGATCTGGAACTGGAGGAACGCGGCCTTCGCGACGACGTCGGTGGCGCGCTTCTCGTCCTCGATCCCGGGCAGCTCGACGATGATGCGGTCGTTCCCCGCCACCTGGACGACGGGCTCGGAGACGCCGAACTCGTTGATGCGGTTCTCGATGACGCGCTTCGCCTGCTCGATCGCCTTCTTCTTGTCCTGGACCGTGCCCTTCGACTCGTCGATCTCGAGCGCGATGTGCATGCCCCCCTGGAGGTCGAGCCCGCGCTTCAGCGGCACGCGCTGAACCGTATCGTAGACGAACAGGCCGCCGCGGTTCACGCGCTCCACGACGGTGCGCGGGAAGAGGGCCCAGATCGACACGGCCACGAGGCCGAGGATCACCAGGATCCGGTACTTGAGGTTGGACATGGTACTGCGGCGGGAGGGAGGTGGTGGCGGGAGGAGCAACCTTGTAGGCTAACGACTTACGGCCCCTAAGACAACGCGAGCACGCGACGCGCGGCCTCGTCGTCGCGGCGCAGCTGGTCGCGCAGCTCGTCGGGTCCGTCGAAGCGGCGCACGTCGCGCAGCCTCGCGACGAGGTCGACGCGGACCCGCGCCCCGTACCAGTCGCCGACGGCGTCGAAGAGGTGAGCCTCGAGCGACAACCGGTCGTCGCCGAAGGTGGGACGCGAACCGAGGTTCATCATACCCCCGAAGGCGCCCAATGGTGTCTGCGCGCGCACCGCATAGACGCCCGACGGCGGGAGGAGTTTCTTCGCGGTGGGCAGGCTCAAGTTGAGCGTCGGGTAGCCGAGGATGCGTCCGCGCTGCACGCCGCGCTCGACGACGGCCGAGATGGAGTACGCGCGCCCCAGCGCTTCCGCTGCACGGTCGAGGTCGCCCGAGGAGACGGCCGCACGCACCAGCGTCGACGAGATGCGCGTCCCGTCGGCGAGCGTCACCGGCGGGACGACCTCGACCGGAAAGCCCATCTCGCCCCCGAGGCGCCGGAGGACGTCGACGCTGCCGGCGCGATCGCGCCCGAAGCCGTTGTCGAATCCCACGAGCAGCTCGCGCATGCCGAACCGCGGCCGCAGCACCAGCCGCACGAACGCCTCCGCGTCGTAGGCCGCGAGCTCCGGGGTGAAGGGGACGACCGCGCAGTAGTCGAGGCCGAGCTCGGCGAGCGCCTCCAGTCGCTCGTCCCCGGGCGTGAGCAGCGGGGGCACCCGGTCGGGGCGGAGCACCTCGGTCGGGTGCGGCTCGAACGTGACGACGAGGCTGCGCAGGCCGGCCGCCCTCGCCCGCTCCACCGCGCGGCGGACGACGGCCTGATGCCCGCGGTGGACGCCGTCGAACGTGCCGACCGTCGCCACGGTGCCGGCCGCCGCCGCCGGCAGCGCCGCCGCCTCGCCGAACAGTGCCTCAGCCATCGCGCATCACCACGCGCGGCTGCCAGCGGTCGCCGCGGCGCTCCGCCACGGCGACGAGCTGCCCGGTGGACGCGCTCACGAGCGCGCCGCGCTCGCCCGACGCCGTGGCCGGCACGTCGATGCCGCGGACGATCTTGGCGACCGCCGCGTCGTCGAGGTGCTCCACGGCGAGCGACGGGAGGCCGACCAGCGGCGAGAGCAGCCGCGCGCGCCCCTCGCGCACGACGTCCAGCGCGGCCGCCTCCTCCACGCGGAACGGCCCGCTCCGGGTGCGCCGCAGCGCGACGAGGTGGGCGGCACTTCCCGCGTAGCGGCCGAGGTCGCGGCCGAGGGAGCGGACGTACGTCCCCGCCCCGCAGACGACGCGCACGTCCAGATCGTCGCCGCGGCGCTCGAGCAGCTCCCATTCGTGCACGCGCACCAACACGGGCCGGAGCTGCGGGATCTCGCCGGTGCGCGCCACCGCGTAGGCGCGCTTCCCGCCGACGCGCTTCGCGGAGTACGCCGGCGGGAACTGCTCGATCTGCCCCGTGAGGCGCGGCAGCACCTGCCGGATCGCCTCGTCGCTCGGCGGCGGCGCCGTGCGCACCACCTGCCCGAGCAGGTCCTCGGTGTCGGTCTCCTCGCCGAAGCGGATCGTCGCGAGGTACTCCTTCGGCTCGCCGTCCAGGTACGGAAGGAGCCGCGTCACGCGGCCGAGCAGCAGGACGAGGAGGCCGGTCGCGAACGGGTCGAGGGTGCCCGCGTGCCCGATGCGCTTCTCGCCGAACGCGCGGCGGGCGGCGAGCACCACGTCGTGCGAGCTCACGCCGGCCGGCTTGTCGACGAGGAGCAGGCCCTCGGCGCCGGCCCGCGCGGGCGCGCGCTCAGCCGGCGCGGCCGGCATCGGGGCCGGGCCCCCTCGCATCGTCGCTCTCACCGGCGTCGTCGTCGTCCGCCTCCTCGGCGGCGACGCGCGCGTCGTCGTCGTCGTCCTGCGCGGCCGGGTTCTCGCCGCGCGCGAGGGCCTCGAGGAGCGTCTCGATGCGCGCCGCGTTGGCGACGCTGCGGTCGAAGCGGAACAGCACCTCCGGCGCCGAGCGCAGTCGCAGCGCACGGCCGAGGTGGCCGCGGAGTCGCGGCGCCACGGCCTCGAGCCCCTCGAAGGTGGCCTTCCGCTCCTCGTCGGAGCCCATGGCGCTGACGAAGACCTTCGCCTGGCGCAGGTCGCGCGTCACCTCGACCGCCGTGACGGTGACGAAGCCGATGCGCGGGTCCTTGGCCTCGTGACGGAGGTAGAGCGCGACCTCCTCGCGGATGGCCTCGGCGACGCGGTCTGTACGACGATTGGTGGACATGACTCTTCTCAAAAGGCACTGCGGACGCCGGCCTGCGGACTTCGGACCAGTGCCGCTCGGGATGCCGTTCGTGGCCCGCCCGAGGAAGGTAGTCCGCCGTCCGAAGTCCGCAGTCCGCAGTCGAGTTACAGGGTGCGCTGGACCTCTTCCTTGCGGTAGTTCTCGATGACGTCGCCGACCTTGATGTCGTTGAAGTTCTCGATCCCGATGCCGCACTCGAAGCCTTCCTTCACCTCGCGCACGTCCTCCTTGAAGCGACGTAGCGAGCCGATGACGCCGTCGTAGACCTCGACCCCGTCGCGGATGACGCGGACGCGGCCCGCGCGCTGAATGCTGCCCGAGCGCACCGAGCAGCCGGCGATGACGCCCGCCTTCGGCACCTTGAACGTCTCGCGGACCTGGGCCTCGCCGACGATGACCTCGCGCTCCTCGGGACGCAGGAGGCCCTGCAGCGCGGCGCGCACGTCGTCCACCGCCTCGTAGATGACGCGGTAGAGCTTGATGTCGACGCCCTCGCGCTCGGCGGCCGCGCGCGCGTTGTTGTCCGGGCGCACGTGGAAGCCGATGATGACTGCGCCCGACGCCTTCGCGAGCAGGATGTCGCTCTCGCTGATCGCGCCGACGCCGCGGTGGACGACCTGCACCTCCACCTCGGCGTTGCCGAGCTGGCCGAGCGAGTCGGCCAGGGCCTCGGCCGGACCGCCCTGGTCGGCCTTGATGAGGATGCGCAGCGTGCGCTTCTCGCCCGCGCGCGCCTGCGCCATGAAGTCCTCGAGCGAGACGACGCCCTTGGACGTGCGGCGGCTCTTCGCCTCGCGGTCGAGCCGCTGGCGGCGCTGGGCCACCTCGCGCGCCTCGGCCGCGTCCTCGACGACGATGAGCTGGTCGCCGGCCATCGGAACGCCGACGAGACCGAGGATCTGCACGGGAATGGCGGGGCCGGCCTCCTTCACCTGCTTGCCGCGCTCGTCGAGCATGGCGCGCACGCGGCCGGAGTACATGCCGCAGATGTAGTCGTCGCCCACGCGCAGCGTGCCGTTCTGCACGAGCACCGTGGCGACGGGGCCCTTGCCCGGGTCGAGCTGCGCCTCGACGACCGTGCCGGTCGCGCGCTTGTCCGGGTTCGACTTCAGGTCGAGGATCTCGGCCTGCAGCAGGATCTGGTCGAGCAGCTGCTGGATGTTGGTGCCCTTCTTCGCGCTGATCTCGGTCGAGAGCACGTTGCCGCCGAACTCCTCGAGCACGACGTTGTGCTGGAGCAGCTCCTGCTTGACGCGCATCGCGTTCGCCGTCGGGAGGTCGATCTTGTTCACCGCGACGACGAGCGGCACGCCGGCGTTCCTGGCGTGCGAGAGGGCCTCGACGGTCTGCGGCATGATGCCGTCGTCCGCCGCGACCACGAGCACGACGAGGTCCGTCACCTGCGCGCCGCGGGCGCGCATGGCC
>JBJMNJ010000087.1:0-7421 GCA_045804325.1 Gemmatimonadaceae bacterium | reverse complement strand
CCAGACGGACAGGGTCGTCCGCACGATCCGCCCGGACAAGGACGTCGACGGCTTCCACCCGGTCAACGCGGGCACGGTGCTGCTCGGCGAGCGCGACGGCTTCGCGCCCTGCACGCCCGCGGGCGTGCAGGAGCTGCTGCGCCACTGCGGCGTCGAGACGCTCGGAAAGGATCTCGTGCTCGTGGGCCGCAGCAACATCGTCGGCAAGCCCATGGCCGCGCTGATGCTCCAGGACGAGCTGGGCGCGAACGCCACGGTGACGATCTGCCACCGCTTCACGAAGGACCTCGCGGCGCACACGCGGCGCGCGGACATCCTCGTGGTCGCCGTCGGCAAGGCGAGCCTCGTCACCGCCGACATGGTGAAGCCCGGCGCGGTGGTGATCGACGTCGGCATCAACCGCGTGGACGACGCCGGCTCGCCCAGGGGCTACCGCATCGTGGGCGACGTGGACTTCGACGGCGTGCGCGAGGTCGCGTCGTACATCACCCCGGTGCCGGGCGGCGTCGGCCCGATGACGATCGCCATGCTGCTCAAGAACACCGTGCGCGCCGCGCGGCAGACGCTCGAGTCGTGACGTCGCGCCGCCGCACCCCCCCGTCGGACTTCGACCTCTTCCCGGAGCTCGGTCCGCCGCCCCCGCCCGTCGCCTCCGTCGACGCGGGGACGAGCTCCGAGCGGCGCGCGAAGCGCGAGCGCACGTCCCGCCTCGCCGCCGCGGCCGAGGTGGCCGCCGCGCAAGTGAGCGAGCCCGCGTACGAGGAGGAGGTGCCGGGCGGCACCCCGCAGGCCGCCGTCTCCGTCTCCACGCTCACGCGCACGGCGAAGGACGTGCTCGAGGGCGCGTTCCTCCCCCTCTGGGTGCGCGGCGAGGTCACCGACTTCAAGCGCCACCGCAACGGCCACTGGTACTTCTGCCTCCGCGACCACGCGGCGCAGATCCGGTGCGTCGTGTGGGCGCGCGACCAGCGCAACATCCCCGCGCCGCCTGACGAGGGCATGCAGGTCTCGGCGCTCGCGCAGCTCACCGTGTACGCCGCGCGCGGCGACATGCAGCTCTCGGTCAAGGCGATGGAGGCCGAGGGCGACGGGCTGCGACGGAAGGCGCTCGAGCTGATGCTCCGCCGGCTCGAAGCCGACGGCCTGCTCGACCCGTCGCGCAAGCGTCCGCTGCCGCGCTTCCCGCGCCGCGTCGCGGTGATCACGAGCGCCGACGGCGCGGCGCTGCACGACGTGGCCGCGGTGGTCGCGCGCCGCTGCCCGGTCGTGGAGCTCGTGCTGGTCCCCGCGAAGGTGCAGGGCGACGGGGCGGCCGAGGAGCTCTGCGCGGCGCTCGACCGGGTGCGCCGGTGGGGCGGGGCGGACGTCGTGATCATCGGCCGCGGCGGCGGCGGGCGCGACGACCTGTGGGCGTTCAACGACGAGGCGCTCGCCCGCGCCGTGGCCGCGTGCCCGGTCCCCATCGTCTCCGCCGTGGGGCACGAGATCGACGTCACGCTCTGCGACCTCGTCGCGGACCTGCGCGCGCCCACGCCTTCGGCCGCCGCCGAGGCGGTGGTGCCCGTGCTGGACGACCTGCGCGCCGAGATCGCACACCTCGGCGACCGCCTCGGCGCCGGGGCGCGGCGCATGGTCTCGACGTCGCGCGCGAACCTCCGCGCAGTCTCGGGGCTGCTCGCGCTCTCGGCGAACCGCCTCGTCGAGGCGCGCCGCTCGCGGCTCGGTCTCGTCGCCGGCAAGCTCGACGCCCTCAGCCCACTCGCGACGCTCGCGCGCGGCTACGCCGTGCCGCGAAGCCCCGACGGCACCGCGCTCGGCTCGGTCGCCGACTTCGAGGAGGGCGCGCCGTTCGACCTGATGGTGCGCGACGGCGTCGTCCGCGCCGTCACCGAGAGCGTGCGCCGTCGCCACCTCTCCGCCCGCGTGCCCCAGGTGCCCGTCCGATGACATTCGAGGAGAATCTCGCCCGGCTCGAGGAGATCGTCGCCGAGCTCGAGGCGGAGGGGCTGGACCTCGACCGCGCGCTCAAGCTGTTCGAGGAGGGCGTGGAGCGTCTGCGCGACGCGTCGGCCTCGCTCTCGTCCGCCGAGTCGCGCGTGCGGGAGCTCGTCGAGGAGGCGGAGGGGACGTTCTCCGTCGAGGACCGTGAGCGGTAGCGTGGCGCCGGCGGCCGGCGCGACGACCTCGCCCGGCGATCGGGCGGCCGTCGACGCCCGGCTCGCGCAGTTCTGCGACCGCTATCTCGACGGCGTCGAGCCGCGCGTCGCCGACGCGATCCGCTACGCGCTCGGCGGCGGCGGCAAGCGGCTGCGCGCCGGCCTGGTGCTCGCGGCGTACCGTGCGGCCGGCGGGGCCGGCGACGCCTCGGCGCTCGCGGCGGCGGTCGAGGTGGTGCACGCGTACTCGCTCGTCCACGACGACCTGCCCTGCATGGACGACGACGACGTGCGGCGCGGTCGCCCGACGGTGCACCGCGTGTATGGCGTGCCGGCGGCCACCGCGGCGGGGATCGCGATGGTGCCGCTCGCGGCGCTCGCGGCGTTCGACGCCGCCGCGGAGCTCGGGCTGCCGCACTCCGAAGGCGGCGCGGTGGTGCGAGAGCTGATGCGCGCCTCGGGCGCCGCGGGCATGGTCGGCGGGCAGCTGCTGGATCTGCTCGGCGACGGGCGTGCGCTGACGCTCGCGGAGCTCGAGCGCGTACACACGGGCAAGACGGGCGCGCTGATCGTCGGGTCGTGCCGCGTCGGCGCCATCGCCGCGCGGGCGGAGGCCTCGCTCGTCGACGCGCTCGGGCGCTACGGGGCGGCCATCGGCCTCGCCTTCCAGATCGCCGACGACGTCCTCGACGTCACCGGGACGACCGCGGAGCTGGGGAAGACGGCGGGACGGGACGTGGACCTCGCCAAGAGCACGTATCCGGCGCTGCTCGGCGTCGAGGGAGCGCTGGCGCGCGCGCACGCGCTCGTCGAGGAGGCACGGGCCGCTCTGAGCGCCGCCCGCAGTGGGGCGCTATATTTAGGCCCAACACTTCAGACTGCCTCTCATGGGTCTCCTCGACCGCATCCGCTCGCCACAGGACGTGAAGGACCTCTCGCGCGACCAGCTGCGCGAGCTGGCGGGCGAGATGCGCGCGTTCCTCATCGACACCTGCTCCCGCACCGGCGGCCACATCGGCGCGGGGCTCGGCGTGGTGGAGCTCAGCGTCGCGCTGCACCACGTCTTCGACGCGCCGCGCGACCAGCTCGTGTGGGACGTCGGCCACCAGGCGTACCCGCACAAGCTCCTCACGGGGCGCGCCGGCCGGTTCGAGACGTTGCGCCAGGAGGACGGGCTCTCGGGCTTCCTCAAGCGCGCCGAGAGCGAGTACGACGCGTTCGGCGCGGGCCACGCGGCCACCGCGATCTCGGCGGCGTACGGCATGGCCGTCGGCCGCGACCTCAAGGGGGAGGACTTCAAGGTCGTCGCCGTCCTCGGCGACGGCGCCCTGACCTGCGGGCTGTCGTACGAGGGGCTCAACAACGCCGGGGCGTCGGACCGCGACATCATCGTCGTCCTGAACGACAACGAGATGTCCATCGCCCCGAACGTGGGCGCGATGTCCCGCTACCTGAACCAGGTCCAGCGCAACCCGATCTACAACCGACTGCGCTCGGCCATCGGCGACATCGTGGACCACGCGCCGGGCCCGCTCTCCCACGTCGGCACGCTCGTGCGGAAGTGGGAGGAGTCGATGAAGTCTTTCCTCACGCCGGGCGTGCTGTTCGAGGAGCTCGGCTTCCGCTACTTCGGGCCGATCGACGGGCACGACGTGGACGCGCTCGTCGAGACCTTCACCGCCGTCCGGAAGCTCGAGGGCCCGCGCTTCGTCCACGTCATCACGCAGAAGGGAAAGGGGTTCCCGGCCGGCGAGCACGTCGAGAAGTGGCACGCCCTGCCGCCGGGCCACGACCCCGCGACGGGCAAGCAGCTCAAGAAGTCGTCCGGCGTGAGCTACACCAACGCGTTCGGCACGGGCCTCAAGGAGCTGGGTGACGAGCGCACCGACGTCGTCGCGGTCACGGCGGCCATGCCGACGGGGTCCGGCGCCGGGATCTTCGGCGCCGCGCACCCGTCGCGATTCTTCGACGTGGGGATCGCCGAGGGGCACGCGGTGACGTTCGCGGCCGGTCTCGCGACGCGCGGCATCCGCCCCGTCGTCGCGATCTACTCCACGTTCCTCCAGCGCGGCTACGACAACGTCATCCACGACTGCGCCATCCAGCACCTGCCCGTGGTCTTCGCGATGGACCGCGCGGGCCTGGTGGGCGAGGACGGCCCGACCCACATGGGTCTCTACGACATCGCGTACATGCTCGCGGTGCCGGGGATGACCGTGGCGTCCCCGAAGGACGGCCGCGAGATGCTCGCCCTCCTGCGGGCCGCCGTCGAGCACGAGTCGGGACCGTTCTGCTTCCGCTACCCGCGCGACACGACGCCGGACGCCGTCCCGCCGATGCGCGAGATCGAGGCGGCGCCCGTCGGCACGTGGGAGGTGCTGCGGCGCGGGGCCGACGTCGCCATCCTCGCCGTCGGGACGATGGTCAACCCCTCGCTCGCCGCCGCCGAGGCGCTCGCGACCGAAGGGCTCAACGTGACCGTCGTGAACTGCCGGTACCTGAAGCCGTACGACCAGCTCACGCTGACGGCGCTCCTCCGCGACCACCGGCAGCTCCTCGTCGTGGAGGAGGGGACGGTGGTGAACGGCTTCGGGGCGTTCATGGCCGCCGAGGTCGCGCGGATGGATGGCGGCGTCCGCGTCGTCGCGCACGGCGTGCCGGACCGCTTCGTCGAGCAGGCGTCGCGCGCGCGACAGCTCGCGCTCTGCGGGCTCGACGCCGCCGGCATCGCCGAGCGCGTGCGTGCCCTGCACGACGCGGAGGCGCTCGCCGGCTGATGCGTATCGGCGTCGTCGGACACCGCGGCTACGCCGGCATCCCCGAGGCCGTCCGCACGCTCGAGCGGGTCGCGCCCGGGCTGGGCCTCGAGCTGCGGCTCGAGCCGGCGCTCACGGGCGCCGACCCGAAGAACGGGCTCGACCTCGACGGCGGGCTGGACGCCGTCGTGAGCCTCGGCGGCGACGGCACGATGCTGCGCGCGACGCGCCTCGTGGACGGGCTCGGCGTGCCGGTGCTCGGCATCAACCTCGGCCGGCTCGGCTTCCTCACGTGCTGCGGCCCGGAGGAGCTCGAGGCGTCGATGCACCGGCTCGCCGCGGGCGACTTCCGCGCGGAGCCGCGCATGGCCATCGAGGCCACGGGCACGGCGGCGGGCGACCTCGCCTACCGGCGGCGCGCGCTCAACGACGTCGTGCTGCACAAGGGCGGCTACGCGCGCGTCGTGCGGCTCGAGGTCGCGGTGAACGGCGAGAGCGTCGCGTCGTTCGGCGCGGACGGCCTCGTCGTCGCGACGCCGACGGGGTCCACCGCGTACAACCTCTCGTGCGGCGGGCCCGTGCTCGTGCCGACCGTGGAGTCGATCATCCTCACGCCCATCTCGCCGCACACGCTGGCCCTGCGGCCGCTCGTCCTCCCGCCCACGGCGGAGGTGACGGTGCGCCAGTTCGCGCACACCGACGAGCTCCTCGTCACCGTGGACGGCCAGGTGGGCTGGTCGCTCTCCGGCGACAACCTGCTGCGCGTCCGCCGCGCCGAGCACCCGGCCCTCTTCGTGCGCTTCACGGACTCGCACTTCTTCCGGCGGCTGCGCACGAAGCTCGGGTGGGGCGGCCTGGCGGAGCGCGACGAGAAAGAATGCTGACGGAACTCCGCATCAGGAACTTCGCGATCATCGAGCAGCTCACGCTGCCGCTCGCGCGCGGCTTCAACGTGCTGACGGGCGAGACGGGCGCGGGCAAGTCCATCATCGTCGGCGCCCTCGGGCTCCTGCTCGGCGAGCGGGCGAGCGCGGACCTCATTCGCACCGGCGCCGACCGCGCGACCGTCGAGGGCACGTTCGACGTCGAGGGGCGCGAGGACGTCGGCGCGCTGCTCGACGAGCGGGGCGTGGACGCCGAGGAGGACCACGTCATCCTCCGGCGCGAGATCTCCGCGAACGGCCGCACGCGCGCGTGGGTCAACGGGACGGCGGTGACCGCCGCCGTGCTCGCGGAAATCGGGCGGCAGCTCGTGAACCTGCACGGCCAGCACGAGGCGCAGACGCTGCTCGACGGCGAGTCGCAGCGCCGCATCCTCGACGCGTTCGGCGGGGCGGGCGAGCAGGCCGCGCGCGTGCGCGACGCGTACGACGCGTGGTGCGTCATCCGCCGCGAGATCCAGGACCTCACGAAGCGCCGCGCCGAGGCGGAGCGGCGCGCGGACTACCTGCGGCACGTCGTGAAGGAGATCGAGGAGGCGCGCCTCGTGGAGGGGGAGGACGTGCGCCTCGAGGACGAGGCGCGCCGGCTGGAGAACTCCGAGGAGCTCCGCGCCCTCGCGCGCGGGATGGCCGGCGCGCTCGACGGCGACGAGGAGGCGGTGCTCCAGCGCCTGGCGTCCGTGCAGCGTCAGCTCGCCGCGATCCAGAGGATCGACCCCTCGCTCGCGCGCCTCCAGGAGACGTTCGACGGCGAGTTCTACGCGCTGGAGGAGCTGTCGCGGGAGCTCGAGGAGTACGAGGGCGCGGTGGACCTGGACCCGGAGCGGCTGGCGGACGTGCAGAGCCGCCGGAACCTCCTCTTCCGCCTCACCAAGAAGTACGGCCCGACGCTCGAGGCGGTCATCGAGGAGGGCCGCCGCGCCCGTGCGGAGCTCGACCTCGTGGACGGTGCGGGCATCGACCTCCGCCAGCTCGAGGCCCGCGAGGTCGCCGCGCGCGAGCGGCTCGCCGCGGACGCGGCGGCGCTCACGGAGCTTCGCACGGCGGCCGCCGAGCGCCTGTCGGCCGCCGTGGACGAGGTGCTGCCCGACCTGGGCATGCCGGACGGCCGCCTCTCCGTGGCGCTGCCGCCGCGCTCCGAGATCGCCGGCACGGGCGCGGAGGACGTGGAGTTCCGCGTCGCGCTCAACGTCGGCCACGACGCGCGGCCGCTCGCCCGCGTCGCCTCCGGCGGCGAGCTGTCGCGCGTGATGCTCGCGCTCAAGACGATCCTCGCGCGGCTCGACCGCGTGCCGACCCTCGTGTTCGACGAGGTGGACGCGGGCATCGGCGGGCGCGTCGGGCTCCAGGTGGGCGAGACGATGCGCCGCGTCGCGGCGCACCATCAGGTCTTCGCGATCACGCACCTGCCGCAGATCGCGGCGCGCGGCCACCACCACATCCTCGTGAGCAAGGGCGCGCGCGGCGGCGTCACGACGGCGGACTGCACCGTCCTGGACGGCGAGTCGCGCGTGCACGAGGTCGCGCGCATGCTCGGCGGCGACCCGGAGAGCGAGGTGAGCCGCGCG